>NZ_JBPSDN010000029.1:0-53713 GCF_052036135.1 Gordonia marina | reverse complement strand
ACTCACCAGAAAGGTGCTCCCTCGCTCTGACGTAATCGGACTGTCGCAAGAACGATTATCGCAGGTGAGAGCACCTTTCTTCATGCATCAGGGTCGGCGAGTCGAATTCACCGATGAAAGAACCAGGCTAGCGCCTCGCCCTGCTCAAGGGGCGGTCGACGGGTCTCCCGTCATCCTGGGAATTGGTACCGCCGACGTTGAGAGGTCTCGACTCCGCTCGACCATCGTGGACTACTCCGCTCGACCAGCACGCTCAACCCCGCACGACCGGCACGACCGGCTCGGCCGCGCGCGAACCCGCGCTACTTGATCTTGAAGATCACGGCGCGCTGGACCACGAAGTTGATCACCGTCGCGACACCCTGGGCGATCACGTAAGCCAGGATCGAGAAGACGACCGTGGTCGGCCACAGGGCCGACAGCCACGTGTACAGGCCGACGTTGACGCCGAAAGTCACCAGATACAGCACGACCACCGCGGCGAAGCGGGCCGCGGACGGCTCGGCGCGGAAGGTCCAGCGGCGATTGATCAGGTACGCGACCGTGGTCCCGAGGATGAAGCCGGCCGCCTTGGCCAGCGGCTCGGACGCGCCCACACCGTATTGCAGGAGCAGCGTCAGGCCCAGATCGAGGATGCCGGAGCCGACACCGGTCAGAATGAAGCGAACGATCTGCGTCTTGAGATCGACGTCGGTCGAGGCTTCCTCGTCGTCGAACGGAAGCTCGATCGGCATCGGGGCGTGCCGCGTCGTGAAGTCCTCGTGGTGCAGGTGCGCCTCGGGGTCGCCGGGCTGCGGGAGTTCGGTGTCGGACACCCCAGTCAGAGTAATCGACGGTCGATCCGGGACGTCTCTGCATCGATTCGGGACCTAAATGGCCCCCATCGGGGGGACACTGCGCGTTCACGGCCTATTCTCCTGAACCATGAGACGTCAGCCCCTTCGCATCGCCATTGTGGCACTCGCCACCGCCGCCGCGGCCGTCTTCGCGATCGCTCCGGCGCAGGCCGCGCCGACGACGACGCCGGTGTGGTCCGGGCTCGACGCCCGCGACTACTCCGGCCCGATCGGCGCACCGGGCACCCTGCTCGCCAAGACCCGGCTCGACCCGTCGGTGTCGCTGAGCGCGGCCGGATCGTCGTACCGGATCCTGTACGCCACCAAGAACGTGCACGGGCAGCCCGCCACCAGCACCGGAGCGGTCTTCGTGCCACGCACACCGGCGCCCAAGGGCGGCTATCCGGTGATCGCCTGGGCGCACGGGACCACCGGGCTCGGCGACGACTGCACGCCGTCGGCCCTCCCCCGCTCCGACCGGGACACCCAGTACCTCAACCACTGGCTGAAGCAGGGCTATGTGGTGGTCGCCTCCGACTACGCCGGGCTGGGGACGCCCGGGCTGATGAGCTATCTCAACGGCGACGTCGCGGCGCATTCGGTGGTCGATTCGGTGAAGGCCACGCACCAGATGGGTCTGCCGCTGTCCCGGAAGTGGGCCATCGTCGGGCAGTCGCAGGGCGCCGGGGCGGCGCTGAACGCGGCGCGCCGGGCCACCGAACTGTCCCGCGGCAGCGGGCTGGACTACCGGGGCGTCGTCGCCACCGGCACCCCGGCGAACATCGAGCACATCGTCTGGCAGGCCGGACCGGGCTTCCCGCCGGTCGCGCTGCCCGGCGGCCTCACCGTCTACGCGTCGTACATCCTGGCCGGATTCAGCGACGCCCGCCCCGACCTGCACGTCGGCTCGGTGCTCACCCCGCACGGCCGCGCGATCGTGGAGAAGGCCAAGGTCACCTGCTACGACGGCATGCACGACGTGGTCCAGGGCGAGCGCATCAATTCGTGGTTCAGCCGGCCGCTGGCCTCGATCCCGGGCGTGCAGGGCGCGCTGGTGAAGTACATGAGCACCCCGTACTCCGGCTACGACCGGCCGATCTTCCTCGGCCAGGGCCTGCTCGACACCGACGTCCCGGCCGTGTCCGCGGGCTCGCTCTACGCGCAGATGCTGGCCGCGGGCCAGCCGGTCGAGTTCCACGTGTACCCGGGCGAGGATCACTCCGGCACGGTGCTCGCCTCGATCCCCGATTCGACGCCGTTCATGAAGCGGATCATGCGCTGACCGGCCCGGCGTGACTGAGATCTTCGACGATCCGGGGGCGCCTCGGGCTATATGTCCGAGGCACCCCCGGATTCGCGAAGATCTCAACCCGGGCGGTGATCTCGACTCCGCTCGATCAGCATGGACTCTCGATCAGCATGGACTCTCGATCAGCATGGGCTCTTGAGCAGCATGGACTCTGGGTCGGCGTAGGCCGCTACGGCTCGATCTCGTCGCCGGCCTTCGGGCGCGGCTCGGGGACGTCGTCGACGGACAGCGGGATGGTGGGACGCTCGGATTCCCCGGACGGCTTCACCACCAGCACCGGCTTCCGGCACGACACCAGGAGATACTGCGAGGTGCTGCCGAGCAGGAGTTTCCCGACCTGGGTACGCCGCCGCATGCCGATGACCAGCATCTCCGCGTCGGGATGGTCCATCGCGGCGAGCAGTTCTTCGGCCGGGGTGGCGCCGATCGGCTGCTGAATCCGGTACCGCAGCCCGGACGCGATCAGCCGGTCGGTGACCGCGGCGATCTCGTCGGCGTCGGCGATCCGCTGACCGCGGACCTCGGACACCGCGCTGATCACCAGTAGTTCGGTGTCGCGCAGGCGCGCTTCGACGATGCCCTGCTCCAGACAGACCCGGCCGAAGGCTCCGGCCGCATAGCCCACGACGATCATCGATACCTCCTCGGCGCGGATCCGGACGACTTGATGAAAACGACAGTATCGGACGCCGCAGACATTCACCGGGTACGGACTCCTCCCGCGTATCCGCTCCACCTGCGGCCAAGCCCAGGTGATCCACAGGTACCGGCGGGTACTCTCTACCTCGATGACGAACACAGATGTACTCCCGATCGAGACCCGCAAGCTGATGGGGTGGGGTCGCACCATGCCCGTCGAGGGGCATGTGCTGTCGACCCCGTATCCCGAGGTCATCGCCCAGGCGGTGGCCCGCGTGGCCGACGAGGACGCGGACAAGCCGTCGTACCTGAAGCGCGGCGTGATCGCCCGCGGCCTCGGCCGCTCGTACGGCGAGAACGCGCAGAACGCGGGCGGTCTGACGATCGACATGACCAAGCTCACGCGCATCTACTCGATCGACGACGCCACCGCGATCGTCGACGTCGACGCCGGCGTGGACCTGGACACCCTGATGCGTGTCGCCCTGCCGCACGGCCTGTGGGTGCCGGTTCTGCCGGGCACCCGCCAGGTGACCGTCGGCGGCGCCATCGGCTGCGACATCCACGGCAAGAACCACCACAGCTCGGGCAGCTTCGGCAACCACGTCGCCGAGATGCAGCTGCTGGTGGCCTCGGGCGACATCCTCACCCTGCGCCCCGAGGGCTCGCCCGACGACCCCGACGCCTCCATCTTCTGGGCGACGGTCGGCGGCATCGGCCTGACCGGCATCATCCTGCGCGCCAAGATCAAGATGACGCGCACCGAGACCGCGTACTTCATCGCCGACGGCACCGTCACCAAGACCCTCGACGAGACCATCGCGCTGCACATGGACGGCTCGGAGGACAACTACACCTACAGCTCGGGCTGGTTCGACGCGATCAGCAAGCCGCCGAAGCTCGGCCGGGGCACGTTCTCGCGGGGCTCGCTCGCCACGCTCGACCAGCTGCCGGACAAGCTCGCCAAGGATCCGCTGAAGTTCGACGCCCCCACGCTGGTCAACTTCCCCGACGTCTTCCCGAACGGGCTGGCCAACAAGTTCAACTTCTCGCTGGTCGGCGAGGCGTACTACCGGATGGGCGGCAACTACACCGGGAAGATCCAGAATCTGACGCAGTTCTATCACCCGCTCGATCTGTTCGGGAACTGGAACCGCGCCTACGGGAACAAGGGTTTTCTGCAGTACCAGTTCATCGTGCCGCCGGAGGCCGTCGAGGAGTTCAAGGGCATCATCTACGACATCCAGGCGTCCGGGCACGTCAGCTTCCTCAACGTGTTCAAGCTGTTCGGCAAGGGCAACGAGGCGCCGCTGAGCTTCCCGATGCCGGGCTGGAACATCTGCGTCGACTTCCCGATCAAGAAGGGGCTGCACGAGTTCGTCTCCGAGCTCGACCGGCGCGTGCTGTCGATCGGCGGGCGCCTGTACACGGCGAAGGATTCGCGCACCACGGCCGAGACCTTCCACGCGATGTACCCGCGGATCGACGAGTGGATCGAGGTACGACGCCGGGTGGACCCGGACGGCGTGTTCGTGTCCGACATGGGCCGCCGGCTCGAACTCGTCTAGCCTCGACTCCGCTACGCCATGACGGTCGAGCGGAGTCGAGACCACCCGACGCGGACGGGATCTCGCACCCTTCTGAGATCTCGACTCCGCTCGATCAACTTAGGAGATCACCATGTTCAACGCCGTCGGCGTCCCGAAGTCCATCCTCGTCCTGGGCGGCAGCTCCGAGATCGGCCTGGCCATCACCGCCGAGTTCCTCTCCCGCGGCCCGATGCGCGTCGTGCTCGCGACCGTCCCGAACGACCCCGCCGCGACGGCCGCCGTCGAGCAGATGACGGCCGCGGGAGCGTCGAGCGTCGAGCAGATCGACTTCGACGCCCTCGACACCGCATCGCACCCGGCCGTGATCGACGCCGCCTTCGCCGGTGGCGACATCGACGTCGCGATCGTCGCCTTCGGTATCCAGGGCGACGACGAGGAGGCCTGGCAGAACCAGAAGCTGGCCGTCCTGGAGGCCGACATCAACTACACCGCCGCCGTCTCGGTCGGCGTGCTGCTCGGCGAGCGGATGCGCGCGCAGGGCCACGGGCAGATCGTGGCGATGAGCTCGGTCGCGGGTGAGCGGGTGCGTCGTTCGAACTTCGTCTACGGCTCCACCAAGGCCGGGCTCGACGGCTTCTATCTCGGCCTGGGCGACGCCCTGCGCCCCGAGGGCATCCGCGTCCTGGTGGTGCGGCCGGGCCAGGTCCGCACCCGGCTGTCCGCGCATGTCGCCGAGGCGCCACTGACGGTCAACAAGGAGGACGTCGCGCAGCGCGTCGTCGCCGCCGTGGGCAAGGGCAAAGAGGTCATCTGGGTGCCCGGACCGTTCCGCTACATCATGATGGTGCTGCGGCACGTCCCGCGCCCGATCTTCCGCAAGCTTCCCGTCTAGACGTGACGATCGCAGCGGAGCGCCCGGCTGCGTCGTCGCCGCTGCGACGACGCAGCCGTGACCTGATCGAGCTCGCCGGCGCGGTGATCCTGGGCACGGCCGTCGCGATGGCCGGGCTGCGGGTGATCTCCGCGGTCGGCTGGCCCGCGTTCAACACCTCGAACGTGACCCGGGCGCTCACGACGCTCGGCCAGGCCGTCTGCGTGCTGATCGCGGTGGTAGCCGTCGTCGTCTACCGGTACCGGTCGGCGTCGGGCGGCTGGCGGCTGGCGACGTCGTGGCTCGGCTCGATCGCCGCCGCGGGCATGGTGACGGCGAGTCTCGGCATGCCGCTGGGCGCCACCAAGCTGTATCTCTCCGGTCTCACCTCCGACCAGCAGTTCCGCACCGAATACCTCACGCGCCTCACCAGCAGCCCCCGGCTGCACGACATGACCTACCTCGACCTGCCGCCGTACTACCCGGCCACCTGGTTCTGGTTCGGCGGCCGCTACGCCCACGTGATGGGGCTGCCCGGCTGGGAGGCGTACAAGCCGTGGGCGATCATCTCGATCGCCGCCGCCGCGGCCCTCGGCACGGTGCTGTGGAACCGGATGGTCGGCGTCGGGGTGGGCACCGCGATCGGGCTCGCCGTCACCGTGGTGACCCTGCACTACGCGTCGCAGGAGCCGTACGCGGCGGTCCTGATCCTGGTCGGGGTGCCGATGCTGGTCGTGACGGCGGTCGCGCTGCGCGGCGGCGCCGGGAGCCCCGCGAGCGGGCCGCGTGACTCCGGGGGTCGTCTCGCGGACGGTCCGGCGGCGCTGCGTGAGACCGGCTGGCTCTCGGTGGTCGCGGCCGGACTGTTCCTGGGCGTCTCGGCGACCGTCTACACGCTCTACACCGCGCTCTTCGCCGGGGCCGCGGTCCTGATGGCGCTGGTCTATCTGATCCAGGTCTGGCTGCAGAGCCGGAACACCGCCGTCGACGACGCCGTGCGGTCGGCACGACGACGTGCCCGCATGCTGGGCGTGCTGGGCCGCCTCGCCGCGATGGGCCTGATCGCGATCGTCGTCGCCCTGCTGTTCTGGTTCCCGTATCTGAAGGCCCGGGCCGGCAGCACGGTGTCGTCGTCCGGCGCGGCCGAACACTACCTTCCGGAGAACGGGTCGTACCTGCCGCTGCCGATGTTCCAGGTGAGCCTGATCGGGCTGCTGACCCTGGCCGGACTGGTCTGGGTGCTGATCCGCATGCGGCAGCGCACCATCGCGTTCGCGATGGCGACCACGCTGGTGGGGGTCGTGATCCTGACGCTGGCCTCGCTCGCGCGGACCGCGGTCGGGAGCACCCTGCTGTCGTTCCGGCTGGAGGCGGTGACCGCGGGGATCCTCGCCGCGGCCGGTGTCTTCGCCGTCGTCGAACTCTCCCGCGCGGCCGTCGGGCGCTTCGGCGACATCCGCACCGCGATCGGGGTGCTGGCCGCGGTCGCCGCCGTCGCGGTGGCCCAGCAGTTGCCGTCGTCGATGTCGGGCGACATCACCATCGCCTACACCGACACCGACGGGGCCGGCGTCCGCGCCGACCACCGGCCGGCGGGCGCGGAGAGCTACTACCCGCAACTGCACCGGCTGATCCGCGAGCAGACCGGGCGGCCGGCCACCGAGAACGTCGTGCTGACCGCGGACTACAGCTTCCTTTCGGTGTACCCGTACTGGGGTTTCCAGGGCTTGACCTCGCACTATGCCAATCCGCTCGCCGATTTCGAGGCCCGCGCGGCAACCATCGAGCGCTGGTCGCAGTCGACGACGCCGGAGGAGTTCGCCGAGAAACTCCGCCACAGCCCGTGGCCGCCGCCGAACGTCTTCCTGTTCCGCTACAGCGCGGACGGCTACACGCTGCGGCTGGCCAAAGACGTCTATCCGAACGACCCGAACATCAAGCGGTACACCGTCACCTTCGATCCCGCCGTGTTCGCCGATCCGGCGTATACGGTGACCGAGGTGGGGCCGTTCGTGCTCGTCGTCCGTCACACGCCGCCGAAGTAGGGGAGAAACCGGCATGGACATGCAGATCGACACGTTGACGAGCCGGGCCAGCACCACGCATTTCGTCTCCACCGGGACCGTGAACTGGGTGATCCTGCAGTCCGACGCCGGTGTGACGCTGATCGACGGCGGCTACCCGGGGCACGCGGGCGCCGTGCTGGAGTCGTTGCGCCGGGTCGGCAGCGCCGGTGAGGAGATCCGCGCCGCGCTGCTGACCCACGCGCACGTCGACCACCTCGGCGGCCTGGTGAAGCTGCGGCAGAAGTACACGTTCGACGTCTACGCGCACGCCGACGAGGTGGCGCATGCCCGGCGCGAGTATCTGGAGCAGGCCGACGCCGCGAGCCTGGCCCCGATCGCCTGGCAGCCGCGGGTCCTGCGCTGGCTCAGCCAGATCATTCCGCTCGGGGCGCTGAGCAAGTCCGGCGTCGACGACGCCGCGCCGTTCAGCGGGCTTCGCGCACTGCCCGGTAACCCGGTCGCGATCCCGACCCCCGGCCACACCCGCGGGCACAGCGCCTACCTGGTGGCCGAGGGCGAGGCCGTGGTCTCCGGCGACGCGCTGATCAGCGGCCACCCGATCACCTCGCACAACGGGCCGCAGTGTCTGGGCCCGATCTTCACCCACGACCCGGACCAGGGCGCCGAGTCGCTGGAGGCCATCGCCGTCACCGACGCCACCCTCCTCCTCCCCGGCCACGGTCATCTGTGGGAGGGCTCCATGCGGACGGCCGTGAACGAGGCCCTGAGTCGTCGCTGACCCGGCCGGACCGGCAGCGAACGAGACGGCCGGGCACATCCGGGTCGGTCGCGGATGACGCGGCTGTGGACGGCTGTCGCGAATCCGGTGCCGACGCGCAGTCGGGTGAGCGGAGATGCGCCGGAGATCCGTCCATCAGCCGTGGGCTGACCCTACTGTGACGTAGGAACTCGGGCCCGCCGGTCGACCTGGACAAATCCGCCCCCGATCTGTAGATCGGGGGCGGATACGCCACGGTAGGGTCACGCCGAGCGCGCACACTCCGAGACCGAGAACCGACGGCTCGGCCGATGCCGAGCGCGCCGCCAGAGGTCAGCGGGAGGTGGGGGCACCCGCGGGGCGGCGGGCGGAACGGCGACGGCGCTGGGCCGGAGCCGCGCCCTCGTTCCGCGAGGACGACGCCGAAGACGACGAGGTGTACATCACCCGGGACGACTCGCCGCTCTCGCTGCGACGCGCACCGCCGCTGCGGCCGCGGCCGCCCGACGCACCCGAGCCGGAGCCCGAACCCGAACGCGCACCGGCGCCCGAGCCGCGGCCACCGCGGCCCTGGCCGCCGCCGCGGCCCGACCGCGCCTGGCCGCCACCGGAGCCGGAGCCCGAGCGCTTGCGCGGCTGCTGCTGTTGCGGGGCCGGAGCCGGGGCGGGCTCACGGTAGGGAGCGCGCTCGCCGACCAGTTCGTCGACGGCCGCCGACGATGCCGTGACCTGCTGCGGAGTCACCTTGATGGCCGCCTTCTGCAGCATCTTCCGCAGGTCGGCGCGCTGCTCGGGCAGGCAGATGGTCGCGACGTCGCCGTCGCTGCCGGCCCGCGCGGTACGACCCGAACGATGCAGGAAGGCCTTGTGCTCGGCCGGCGGGTCCACGTGCACCACCAGCTCCACGCCGTCGACGTGCACGCCGCGGGCGGCGACGTCGGTGGCGACCAGGACGCGGGCGCCGTCATCGGCCGAGAACGACGCCAGGTTCCGGTCGCGCTGATTCTGCGACAGGTTGCCGTGCAGGTCGACGGCCGGGATGCCGGCGGCGGTCAGCTTCTTGGCGAGCTTCTTGGCCTGGTGCTTGGTGCGCATGAACAGGATGCGGCGGCCGGTGCCGGACGCGAGCGTCTGCACCAGATCGTTCTTCTCGGCGGCCGAGCGGACCTCGAACACGTGATGCGTCATCTTCTCGACGGGGCTGGTGGCCTCCTCGAGCGAGTGCGTCACCGGGTTCGACAGGAACCGCTTCACCAGCTTGTCGACGCCGTTGTCGAGCGTCGCGGAGAACAGCATGCGCTGCCCACCGGCCGGGGTGGCCTTGAGGATCCGCGTCACACCGGGGAGAAAGCCCAGGTCGGCCATGTGGTCGGCCTCGTCGAGCACGACGATCTTCACGTCGTCGAGGCTGACGATGCGCTGGCTCATCAGGTCTTCCAGGCGGCCCGGGCAGGCGACGACGATATCGACGCCGCCGCGCAGGGCGCGCTCCTGGCCGGCCTGCTTGACGCCGCCGAAGACGGTGGTCACCTTCAGGCCCATGGCCTGGGCCATCGGGGTCATCGCGGTGGCGATCTGGGTGGCCAGTTCGCGGGTCGGTGCCAGCACCAGACCGGTCGGGCGGCCGGGCTTGCGGGCCGCGCCGAGCGCGGCGAGGCGGGTCACCATCGGAATGGAGAAGGCCAGCGTCTTGCCGGAGCCGGTCTTGCCGCGGCCGAGCACGTCGCGCCCGGTCAGGCTGTCGGGGAGGGTACGCTCCTGAATCGGGAACGCGGCGGTCTTGCCGTCGGCGGCCAGGGCCGCGACGATCGGGGCGGGCACGCCCAGGTCAGCGAAAGTAGTCATTTTTGTTCAGCCTTCACGGCTAGGGACCCCCGGCACGCGCACGACGCCGCCGCGGCGCACAGGGCGCGCGGAAACGCAGGCTCACAGAGGGAGTCGGGTGGCGAACACGCAGGTGTGCGTATCCGTTCGCCGCAGGAAAGTCGTCGATCGGCGCGCCGGAATGGATTCCTCGGCCGCGATCTGGAGCGTTCTACGACGCCCGGCGCCGCGAATCAACGGGCGCCGATGTCTCCACCCTACGCGGCGGGCGCGCCGAACCCGGCATCAGGAGACGAGCGTCACCACGTGCCGGACCGCGTACTCGTATCCGGCGATGCCGCAACCGGCGATCACCGCCGCGGCGATCGGCGACACATAGGAGTGGTGCCGGAACGGCTCACGCCGGTGCACATTGCTCAGATGCACCTCGACGATCGGCACCTCCGGGATCACCAGCGCGTCGGCCAGCGCGACCGAGGTGTGCGTCCACGCCGCGGGGTTGATGACGATGCCGGAGACCTGCCCGCGGGCGGCGTGGATCGCGTCGATCATCTCGCCCTCGTGATTGGTCTGCAGCGCCCGCACGCCGAAGCCGAATTCGGCGGCGGTGGCCTCGGCGAGCGCGACGACGTCGTCGAGCGTGGCCGTACCGTAGACCTCCGGCTGCCGGATGCCGAGCGTGTTCAGGTTGGGCCCGTTGAGCAGCAGGATCGGCAGCGGTGCGGCGGATCCGGCGGGATTGTTCGGCATGGGCTCACCCTACAAGAGTGATTTCGCGACATCACGGCGCAATCGGGCCCGTCGCCGCAGGTGGGCGTGCTAGTCACGACGTATGACAGAGAACTACAGCACTCCCGCACACGCCGCGGAAAGCAAGCCCGACAACCCCTGGGCCGGTGGCATCACGTGGGCGGCGGCCGCCCTGCTCCTGGTGGTCGGCGTCCTCGGCTTCTTCCAGGGCATCGCCGCGGTGGCGAACGACGACATCGCGATCGTGCGGGTCGGCGACTACATCTACGGCTTCAACCTGACCACCTGGGGCTGGATCCACATCGTCCTGGGCATCATCGCCGTGATCGTGGCGGTCGGCATGTTCATGGCCACCACCTGGGCCCGGGTCTGCGCGATCATCATCGCCTGCCTGTCGATCATCGCGAACTTCCTGTGGCTGCCGTACACCCCGTGGTGGTCGGTCATCCTGATCGCCCTCGACATCATCGTGATCTGGGCCGTCGCCAACTGGTCCGGCAAGGACATCTGACGCCGCACACCGTCACCCGGCACAGGGGCATCGCTAGGATTCCCCTGTGCCATCCTTTTCGGTCCGGCGGGCCCAGGTCACCGCCATCGTCGCAGGCCTGGCCGGGCTGATTCTGGCACTGCTGACCCCCCTTCTTCCGGTCAGCCAGACCACCGCGGAGATCTCCTGGCCGCAGCGCGACGTGATCGGCTCGGTCTCCGCGCCGCTGATCTCGTACGCCCCGATCGACCTGAGCGCGTCGATCCCCTGCACCGCCGTCGACGATCTGCCCGCCGGCCGGCACGTCCTGCTGTCCACCACCTCCCCGTCCGCCCCCAAGGCCGGGTCACGCGGCCTCTTCGTCCGGGTGACCGGCGGGAACGACGACCCGTCCGCACCGCGCACCGTCGAGGTGGTCAACCGCAACGTTCCGCTGCTCTCGGCGCCGCTGGACCAGGTCCAGTCCTCCGCATGCACGACGATCCGCGTCACCGCCGACTCCGATGCGGTGACCGCCACCTTCGACGGCC
This sequence comes from Gordonia marina, assembly GCF_052036135.1. Lineage (NCBI taxonomy): Bacteria > Bacillati > Actinomycetota > Actinomycetes > Mycobacteriales > Gordoniaceae > Gordonia > Gordonia marina. Next base: position 42,130 of record NZ_JBPSDN010000029.1, on the reverse strand, counting down.
TGCGCGACGCCGACGGCAAGCCCCTGACGGCGTCGACCGCCGACCGCGGACTCGGCGATCAGCGTCCGCAGGTGACCGGCATCTTCACCCAGCTCACCGGCGCGTCGTCGGCGCTCCCCGGGCTTACGGCGCACGTCCTGATCGACTCGCGGTACAGCACCGCGCCGACGCTGCTCAAGTGGATCGCGATCATCGTCGGCGTCGCGATGACGCTCCTCTCCCTGGTCGCGCTGGCCCGGCTCGACGGCACCGACGGCCGCGGCCACCGCCGGGTGTTCCCGGCGCGCTGGTGGCGGCTCAACTCGCGCGATGTCGTGGTGATCGGGCTGCTGCTGGTCTGGCATCTCATCGGCCCCAACACCTCCGACGACGGCTACCTGATGACGATGTCGCGGGTGGCCCAGGAGAGCGACTACACGGCCAACTACTTCCGCTGGTACGGCGCACCCGAGTCGCCGTTCGGGTGGTACTACAACGTCTTCGGGCTGCTCAGCCACGTGACGGTGGCCAGCCCGTGGATGCGGATCCCGGCGCTGCTGTGCGGCATCGCGAGCTGGCTGATCATCAGCCACGAGGTCCTGCCCCGGCTGGGCCGGGCCACTCGTGCCGGCCTGGCGCTGGGAACGAAGCGCGCGGGCCGCATGCATTCGGCGCCGGCCTGGACCGCCGCCGCGGTGTTCCTGGTGGCCTGGTTCCCGTTCAACAACGGGCTGCGCCCGGAACCGATCATCTGCCTGGGCGCCCTGCTGACCTGGTGCTCGGTGGAACGCTCCATCGCCACCGGCCGCCTGCTGCCGGCCGCCGTCGCCTGCCTGGTCGGCGCCTTCTCCATCGCGGCGGGCCCGACCGGGGTGCTGGCGGTGGCCGCGCTGGTCGCCGGGGCACGCCCGATGCTGCTGTCCCTGGTGAAACGGGCCCACGAGGTGGCCCGGCAGACCGGGCGGTCGCTGGCCCTGGCCTACGTCTCGCTGATCGCGCCGATCCTCGCGGCCGGCACCTTCGTGCTGTTCGTCGTCTTCACCAACCTCACGCTGACCCTGTTCACGCAGAGTTCGGCGATGAAGTCCGACGTCGGGCCGTCGCTGCACTGGTACAACGAGATCGACCGGTACTCGTCGCTCTTCGCCTTCTCCGCCGACGGCTCCATCATGCGGCGCTTCGCGGTGCTCGCGATGGTGCTCTCGATGGTGGTCGCGGGCGCAGTGCTGCTGCGGAAGGGCCGGATCCCGGGCACCGCGGCCGGTCCGGCGCAGCGCATCGTCGGCATCACCTTCGCCTCGCTGCTGTTCCTGATGTTCACGCCCACCAAGTGGACCCATCACTTCGGCGTCTTCGCCGGGCTGGCCGCGGCACTGGCCGCGCTCGCCACCGTCGCGGCCAGCGCCGACGCCACCCATTCGCGCCGTAACCGCACCCTGTTCGGCGCGCTGGTCGTGTTCATCTCCGGGCTGGCGCTGACCGCGCCCAACTCGTATTACTACTCCTCGGCGTGGGGGATGCCGTGGGGCGTGAGCCAGGTGAAGATCGGCGACGCGATGGTCGGCCAGATCCTGCTCTACCTGACGCTGGTGCTGCTCGCCGTCGCCCTGTGGTTCCACTTCCGGGAACCCTTCGCCGGGACCGACCCCGCGCACGAGGATCCCGACAACCCGCGGCTGCGCCGCCTCCGCCGCGTCCTGGACCGGGAGGCACGGGCCCCCCTCGGCATCGCCGCCTCCGCCTTCGTCGTCTTCGCCGTCGTCACCGCGATCTACGCCGGACTCAACCAGCACGGGTCGTATTCGGTGCCGCGGTCCAACCTCGCGGCGCTCGCCGGGCGCCCGTGCGGCATGGCCGACAAGGTGTGGGTGGAGAACGACCCGACCGGCTCGCTGCTGACCCCGGTCGACCCCTCGCTGCGCGACCCGCTCGCCGGGCCGTCGACCCAGCCGGCCGGCAGCGACCGCAACCCGACCACCGGCTTCACCGCGAACGGCGTGCCCGACGACCTGACCACCAAGGCGTCCTCGGGCAGCCTCGGCGTCCTCGCCGGGGCCGCGAACTACGACCCCGACCTGCTGATCGCCAACAGCGGCGGCACCGGCGGCGGCACGCTCGACGCGCCCGGCGTCAACGGCAGCCTGGCCGCCCTCCCGTTCGGCCTGGACCCGGCCCGCACCGCCGTGCTGGGCAGCTACACCGAGGACTCGCAGACCCCGGCCGAGCTGACCTCCGGCTGGTACCGCCTCCCCGCCGACTACAAGAAGCGCCCGCTGATCACCTTCTCGGTGGCCGGCAACTTCTACCCCGGCGAGCTGAGCCTGGAGTACACCGACGACGCGATCGGCGCCTCGGCCCGCGACGGGTCGCTCACTCCGACCGGCAGCATCGAGATGATCGACCCCGGACCGCGGCCGTCGTGGCGCAATGTGCGCATCGACACCGCCGGGCTGCCCGACCATCTCACCGCGGTCCGGATCGTCGCCGACGACCACAACCTGGCGTCGGACCGCTACATCGTGGTGACGCCGCCGCGGCTGCCGCAGATGACGACGCTGGAGCAGACCGTCGGCGACACCGACCCGGTCCACGTGGACTGGACGTCGGGCCTGGTGATGCCCTGCCAGCGGCCGTTCAACTTCCACGCCGGGGTGGCCGAGATCCCGAAGTGGCGGATCAAGCCGGGCGCGGATCTGGCGGCGGCGGTCGGCACCTGGCAGGCCGCGCCGGGCGGCGGCCCGCTCGGCTGGCTGGAGCTCTCGCAGCGTCCGGAGACCGTCGCGACCTACCTGAACGGCGACATCGGCCGGGACTGGGGTGCGCTGGAACGCTACACGCCGTACGACGCCGCACCGCCCGCCGAAATCACCTACAGCACGCGAACCCGAAGCGGACTCTGGAGTCCGGCGCCGATCCGGCACTGAAGCGGCGAGCAGACCCGTCGTCCGCCCCGCCGGGCTGGTTTGGGTACCACTCAGGATGTTCGACTAACCTCGACAAACGTGCCGGTAGCGACAACAGAAACCGAAGAGCCCGAGCGTTCGCCGCAAAAGGCGCTGTTGTCGGCCCCGCAAGCGCGGATGCTCGCCGCCGTCGCCGGCCTGGTGGCCGTCGTCGCGGCGCTGGCCGTCCCGTTCCTTCCGGTGAAGACCACCGAGGCGACGATCACGTGGCCGCAGGGTCAGCGGCTGAACCACGACGACCCGTCGGTGGTCGCCCCGCTGATCGCGCAGACCCCGCAGGCGCTGAACGTCGTGATCCCCTGCCGTGCGCTGGCGGCGGCCGCGACGTCCGACGGCCCGCTGCTGGCCACGATGCCGCTCAAGGCGTCGCGGCTCGCCAACAACGGGCTGGTGGTCAACAATCGCGGCGAGCGGGTGAACGTCCTCTTCCGTTCGACGGCGGCGGCCAGCGCCACCCACGCCGAACTGACCTCCGACCGGTGTAAGAACCTGCGGATCTTCTCCTCCCCGGCCGGGGCGGGCGCCCAGTTCGTCGGGCTCGGCCCGGCCACCACCCTGCCGCCGGACAAGCGGCCGCAGGTCGACGGCTTCTTCACCTCGCTGGACACCGCGCAGGTGCACGCGCTGCAGACCGCGGGTATGCGGTCGACGCTGACCGTCGACAACCGCTACGAGTCGAGCGCCACCGCGCTGAAGATCGCCGTCATGGTGATCGCGGTGATCGCGGCCCTCGTCGCCCTGTTCGCGCTGTACTGCCTCGACAAGCTGCGCGGCTACCGCGGTCCGCCCGCCGACGGCGCCGCACCGAACTCGGTGTCCGCGGTCGGTGCGCGATGGCTGCGCTCGTTCCGGCCGCGCGTCACCGACATGGTGGTCACTGTCGTCCTGCTGATCTGGCTGTTCCTCGGCGCCGGTGCTCCCGACGACGGCTACATCTTCAACATGGGCCGCGCCGCCGAGTCCTCCGGCTACCTCTCGAACTACTACCGCTACTACGGCGTCGCCGAGGCACCGTTCGACTGGTACTACAGCTTCCTCGCGGTGTGGGGTCACGTCAGCACCTCGATCGTGTGGATGCACCTCCCGGCGCTGATCGCCGGCCTGGCGTCGTGGTTCCTGCTCAGCCGCGTGATGCTGCCCCGGCTGGGCACCGCGATCCGCGCCACCGGCTGGACCGGCTGGGCCGCCGCCTCGGTCTTCCTGGCCTTCTGGCTGCCGTTCTGCTCGGGCCTGCGGACCGAGGGCATCATCGTGCTCGGTTCGCTGCTCACCTGGTGGGCGGCGGAGAAGTCCATCGCCTCGCGCCAGCTGCTGCCCGCCGCGCTCGCCGCGACGGCCGCCGCGTTCACCCTGACGCTGGCCCCTCAGGGTGTGATCGGCCTCGCCATCCTGCTGGTCTGCGCCCGCGCACTGCTGGCGATCCTCGCGCAGCGCCGCCGGGAAGACCCGCTGCTGTCGCTGCTCGCGCCGATCGGCGCCGCCGCCCTCATCGTGCTGGTGGTGGTGTTCCGCGATCAGACGCTGATGACGGTGCTCGAAGCCCTCAAGATCAAGTACCAGACCGGGCCGGTGATCCCCTGGAGCCAGGAGTTCCTGCGCTACTACTTCCTCTCGGTCACCACCCCCGACGGCAGCATCGCGCGTCGCATCCCGGTGATGCTGCTGTTCGCCGGCGCCATCGTGACCGCGGCGGTCCTGCTGCGCCGCGGGCGGATCGACGGCGTCAACGCCCGCCCCGCGTGGCGGCTGGTCGGCGCCTTCGCGGTGACCCTGCTCCTGTTCTTCTTCCTGCCGATCAAGTGGACCATCCAGTTCGGTGTCTTCGCCGGGCTCGGCGCGGCGCTGGCCGCCACCGGCACCCTGGCGGTGGCGCAGGCCGCGGCGCGGTCGTCGCGCAATCTGACGGTCTTCGTCGCCGGTCTGCTCTTCGGCCTGGCCGCGGTCGCCGCCGGGTACAACGCCTGGCCGTACGTCTACCGGTACGGCATCTCGTGGTTCGACCAGGCCCCGACGATCAAGGGCTTCCAGCTGTCGTCGATCCTGCTGGTGTTCGCGGTGATCGCGGTCGCCATCGCGCTGTGGCAGACGCTCCGCCTGGACTACGTGCCCAACCGCGGCATGGCGCATCACGCCGCGGGCGAAGCGGATTCGGCCGCCGACCGACGACGGCTCGCAGTGGCTTCGTCGCCGATCACGGTGATCGCCGCCCTGATGGTGCTGGCCACGCTCGCCTTCTTCGCCAAGGCGGTGGTGACCCGGGAGCCCGCGGTCACCGGTTTCAGCAACAACGTCGACTCGCTGCGCAGCTCGTCGTGCGGGCTGGCCGACAAGGTCCTCGCCGAGCCCGACCCGAACGCGAACCTGCTGGTCCCGGCCGGCGGCGAGTCGCAGACCGCGGCACTGAACGGTTCGGTCAACGTCGGTTTCACGCCGGACGGCGTCGCGAGCGACCTGACGACCGATCCGATCACCTCGCGCCCCGGTCAGATGCATGTCGCCGGCTCCACCTCGAAGCCGTTCTCCACGCTCGGCACGCTCGGCGCGGGCACCACCGGCGGCACCGGGCCGAAGACGGTCAACGGGTCCACCGTCGCGCTGCCGTTCGGCCTGAACCCGGCCACCACCCCGATCCTCGGCAGCTACGGCTACCAGGGCAACGCCCACCTGGAGACCGGCTGGTACCGGCTGCCCGACCGCTCGGCATCGCCGCTGCTGGTCTTCGCCACCGCCGGTGCCGTCGACTCCTTCGACGCCAACGGCAATCACGTGCCCGGGCAGTCGCTGGTGGTGCAGTTCGGCCGTCCCGGCCCGAACGGCGAATTCGTGCAGGTCGGACACAACACGCTGCCCATCGATCCGGGGCCGCGCGTGGCCAACCGCCCGTGGCGCAATCTGCGCGTGCCGATGTCGGCGGTCCCGCCGCGCGCCACCGTGATGCGGCTCAAGCTCGATGACACCAACCTCGGCGCCATGCAGTTCATCGGCATCACGCCGCCACGCGCCCCCAAGCTGCAGACCTTGCAGCAGCTCGTCGGCTCGCAGGACCCGGTGCTCATCGACTTCGCGGTCGGCGCCTTCTTCCCCTGCCAGCACCCGCTGTCGGTGACGCACGGCGTCGCGCAGGTACCGCAGTGGCGGATCATGCCCGACTACGTGACCCTCAACATGCAGTCCAAGACGTGGATGGCGACGAGCGGCGGTGGCCTGCTGTCGATCTACGAGTCCACCACCAAGCCCACCGTGGTCCCCACCTACCTCAAGGACGACTGGCACCAGGACTGGGGCACGGTCGAGCGGCTCGCTCCGCTCGCCCCGAACGCCGCCGTCGCCGTCGTCCGTACCCGGCAAGTGACACAGTCGGGCCTGGCCCGCGCCGGATCGATCCGTGTGGAGCCGTCGAAATGAGCCCGGAGAACGCCCCCGTGACTGATCCCGCCGATACCGCCGCCACGCCGACCGGGAACAACTCGCGCTGGCGCGTGTTCACCGCGAACGACTACCGGGTCACCAAACTGGTGGCCACGGTGACCGGTCTGCTCGGCCTGATCCTGGCGATCGCCACCCCGCTGCTCCCGGTTCAGCAGCGCAGCACCACCCTCGACTGGCCGCAGCACCAGGTGGTCAGCAACGTCACCGCACCGCTGGTGGCCTTCGTCCCGACCTCGATGACCGCGAGCGTGCCGTGTTCGCTCGCCAAGGACCTGCCTGCCTCCGGCGGCGTGCTGATGTCGACCGTCCCGGCGGCCGGCAAGCAGGCCACCGCCCGCGGCCTGTTCGTCCGCGCGACCGACTCCCAGATCAACATGACGGTGCGTGATGTTCTGCTGCTGTCGGTGGATCGTCAAGCGGCGCAGGCGAATCCGAACTGCTCCTTCGAGCTGAAGGGCGGCGCCGACGGCGTCGTCGCGCAGGTCAAGGGCATGTCGGGCGACGGCACGCACTACCAGACCGCCGACACCGACATGCGGCCGCAGATCGTCGGCGTCTTCTCCGATCTGGTGTCCCCGGATGCCGCACGCACGACGGCCGCACCGGCCGGTCTCGCTCTGCACGCCGACGTCGACACCCGATTCGTCAACAGCCCCACCCCGCTCAAGCGGGCCGCGATCATTCTCGGCATCCTGATGACCCTGCTGTCGCTGATCGCCCTCGCGGTGCTCGACCTGCGCGACGGCCGCGGTCACAAGCGGTTCCTGCCCCGCGGCTGGTTCACCATCCGCGCACCGGACGTCGTGGTGACCGTCGTGCTGGCCCTGTGGTGGCTGATCGGCGGCAACACCTCCGACGACGGCTACAACATCACCGTCGCCCGCATCACCAAGGAAGCCGGCTACGCCGACAACTACTTCCGCTACTTCGGCGTGCCGCAGGACCCGTTCGGCTGGCCCTACCAGGTGCTGTCGTGGATGACGCAGGTCAGCGTCGCCACCCCGTGGCTGCGGCTGCCCGCCCTGCTGATGGGCCTGCTCGGCTGGTGGCTGCTGAGCCGCGAGGTGATCCCCCGGCTGGGCCGCGCGGTACGCACCAACCAGGCCGCGATCTGGTCGTCGGCCCTGGTGTTCCTGGCCATCTGGATGCCCTACAACAACGGCATCCGGTTCGAGGGCATCGAGGCCATCGGCGCCCTGCTCACCTGGTGCGCCGTCGAACGCTCCATCGCGACCCGCCGGCTGCTCCCCTACGCGGTGGCGGCGATCGTCGGCGCGTTCACCCTGGCCGTCGCCCCCGGCGGCCTGATGGCGGTGGCCGCTCTGCTGGCCGGTCTGCGTCCCGTGGTGCGCGGCATCGTGTCGCGCCGCACACGCGACGGCCTGCTGCCGCTGCTGGCCCCGCTGCTGGCCGCCGGTACCGCGGTGCTGTTCGCGATCTTCTACTGGCAACCGCTGATGCCGCTCATCGAGGGCAGCACCGTCGCCAGCGACGTCGGGCCGACCCTCGAGTGGTGGCAGGAACCGGTCCGCTACTACTACCTGATCCTGCAGACCGGCGACGGCACCTTCTCCCGCCGCTTCGGCATCCTGGTGATGTTCCTCTGCCTGATCGTGGTGATCTTCCGGCTGCTGTCGAAGAGCCGCCTCAACGGCGTCGCCCGGGCCCCGATCTGGCGCCTGGTCGCGATCATGCTCGGCACCATGTTCTTCATCTCGTTCACGCCCACCAAGTGGACCCACCACCTGGGCATCTACGCCGGTATCGGGGCCGCGATCGTCGCCGCCACCGCAGCGATGATGTCGCCCGCGCTGCTGCGCTCGCGGAGCAACCGCGCGTTCTTCACCGCGGCCGTGCTGCTGGTGACCGCCGTGTCGGCCACCGGCACCAACATGTGGTGGTACGTCGGCAGCTACGGCGTCCCGTGGTGGGACCGCCCGATCTCGGTGGCCGGCATCAAGCTCGGCTGGGTGGTCCTCGCCCTGGCGCTCATCGCCACGCTGGTGGGCCTCTGGTACTACTTCCGCAACGACTACGTCGACGAGGAGAAGCGCACCGGCTACCAGCGCACCGGCCTGAACCGGTTCAAGGTCTCGCCGCTGCCGGTGATCGCCGCCCTCGTGGTGCTGTTCATGCTGGCGTCGTTCGCCAAGGGCGCCTGGACGCAGCGCGACAGCTGGTCGTGGGCCAAGTCGAACGCCCGCGCGCTGGCCGGCAACGAATGCGGCCTCGCCAACGACGTCCTCGTCGAGTCGGACGTCAACGCGTCGATCCTGCGACCGGCCGCGACCGGCGGCAAGCCCGCCCCGTCGCCCACCGCCGCTCTCGCCGGGAACAACGACGGTTTCACGCCGAGCGGTGTGCCGTCGGACGTGTACATCGACCCGCTGGAGCAGAAGAGCAGCAGCGACACCACCGACGACGACACGGCCACCACCACCCTGCCGACCACCGAAGAGGTGACCGGTGAGGACGCGGATCACACCGATCAGACGCAGAGCGCCCCGGCGACCGTGGTGCGTCTCCCGTACGGCCTGAACCCGGCCACCACCCCGGTCCTCGGCAGCTACGGGGCCACTGGCACCGCGTCGGTGACCACGGACTGGTACCAGCTGCCCTTCGCGGCCGGGAAGGCTCCGGAACAGTCGCCGCTGCTCGCGGTGGCCGCCGCCGGATCCGTCCAGGCCATCGACCCGCTGGGCGCGGTGATCCCCGGCCGCAAGCTGGTCGCCGAGTACGCCCGCACCGGTCCGGACGGCCGGGTGGTCCCGGTCGGCCATCCGCAGATGCCGATCGACGCGATGGCGCTCAACCCGTCGTCCACCTGGCGCACCCTCCGCTTCCCGCTGAAGGAGGCACCGCCCGGTGCCACCATGGTGCGCCTCAACGTGGTCGACGACGCCGCCGCGAGCGCCGAATGGGTGGCCTTCACGCCCCCGCGCGTACCCGCGCTGCGCACGCTGAACGACGTCGTGGGCCGCACCGTCCCGGTGTTCATCGACTGGCTGCCCGGTCTGGTGTTCCCGTGCCAGCGCCCGATGGCCGTCCGCGACGGCGTGCTGGAGCTGCCGCAGTGGCGGATCATGCCGGACGCCGACGCGACGCAGAAGAACAGCCAGTCGTGGCAGGCCGGCAAGTCGGGCGGCCCGCTGGGCATCACCGACGCGCTGCTGTCGAACACCCTGGTGCCGACCTACCTGCGGAACAACTGGGGTCGTGACTGGGGCGGCCTGGAGCGGTTCACCCCACTGGTGCCGAACGCCAAGCCCGCGGACCTGGAGCTCGGCTACCGCACCGTGAACGGCTTGTGGAGCCCGGCCCCGATGCGCTCGGCCGGCTACTGACCCCGAGTCCGCATTCCGTCCGTCCCCCTGGTTTCCGTTCGTCCACCCGGTCTATTCCGTGTGGACGAACGGAGTGCCAGTGGATGAACGGAGTGCGAGTGGGTAGGCGGAATCCGGCCGACGACCGGACAGCGGGCGCGCCGTACGGGCCCGTAGGGACGGGCCGCGCCGTAGCGTGGGCGGCATGCAGATCGTGACCGTTCGCTTCTACGTCAAACCCGAACTCGCCGACGAGTTCCCGTCCGCCCTCACTGAGCTCACCGCGGCCACCCGGAACGAGCCGGGCAACCTCTGGTACCTGTGGTCGCGCAGCCTCGACGACCCGAACGAGTACGTGGTGATCGAGGGTTACACCGACGACGGCTTCGCGGCGCACGCGACCAGCGAGCACTTCCGGTCCGGCGGTGCGCTGATCCACCCGTTCCTCGCGCGCACCCCGGACATCATCGCGCGGCAGGTGGAGGGCGACGGCTGGGATCAGCTGACCGTCCTGGCCGTCGACTGATCTGCCCGCATTCCGTCCCTCCCCCTGAACTCCGTTCGCCCACTTCGATTCCGTTCTGCCACCCGGACCATTTCGGGTGGCAGAACGGATTCGAGGTGGAGCGACGGATTCCGGCGACGAGGGTCAGCCCCAGACGGCGCGGGCGCCGCTGTCGCCGGCCAGGATCACCATGGTCAGCGAGGCGATCGCGGCGGCGATCACCGCGAGGGCGGCGAACCGGCGCAGCCAGCGCAACCGGGTGTCACCCGCGGTGCCGTCGGGGCGGTCGATCAGCGCGGTGACCGCCGGACGGTAAAGCAGCCACTGCATGGCGATCGCCCCGAACATCGGGCCCACCGCCAGGATCAGCGAGTCGCCGATGGAGGCGTGGTGGGCGACGCCCGCCGGTTCACCGAGCTTGCGATACAGGGCCTCGCCCGCGGTGGTCGCGATCGGCACCGAGATCAGCGTCAGCAGTGCCAGCACCGGCGGGAACACCCCGAGGGCGGTCCGGGCGCGGGGCCACAGCGTGACGACGATCCCGACCAGGGCGGTCACCGGCACGGCCACGACGACGAAATGCACGACCAGCGGATGCAGCGGCAGGCCCGCGAAGCTCTCCATGCGCCAGACCCTATCCCGCTCCGTCTTGGCGCGCGCTGAGGACCGGAAGGCTCGCCTCGCCTTGCTTGCACGTGCCCGGCGCGGCGGGCACGGTATGAGCCATGACCGAGACCACGGCCGATCTCCCGCACTCGCACGCCGGCGAGCCGCATCGCAGCGGACTCGCCAATCGCCTCAACTGGCTGCGCGCCGGGGTACTCGGCGCCAACGACGGCATCGTGTCGACCGCGGGCATCGTGGTCGGCGTCGCCGCCGCGTCGAGCGACCGCGGCACCATCTTCACCGCCGGTATCGCGGCGCTCGCCGCCGGTGCGGTGTCGATGGCACTCGGCGAATACGTCTCGGTGAGCACCCAGCGCGATACCGAGGCCGCTCTCCTCGCCAAGGAACGGCGCGAGCTGCACGACGACCCCGCCGCCGAACTGGACGAGCTCGCCGGACTCTACGAGGCCAAGGGGCTCAGCCCGGAGACCGCGCACCGCGTCGCCGCCGAACTGACCGCCCACGACGCGCTCGCCGCGCACGCCGACGCCGAACTGAATCTCGACCCGGAGGAACTCACCCGGCCGTGGGGCGCGGCGCTCTCGTCGGCGGTGTCGTTCACGCTCGGTGCCGCGCTGCCGCTGATCGCGGTCCTGCTCCCGCCGGAGAGCTGGCGTATCCCGGTCGTGGTGATCGCGGTACTGATCGCACTCGCCGTCACCGGCACGCTCGGCGCACTCCTGGGCGGCGCCAAGCCGCTGCGCCCGTGCCTGCGCGTGGTGATCGGCGGCGCGATCGCCATGGCGGTCACCTACGGTATCGGCGCGGCCTTCGGCACCGCGGTGGGCTGACTCTCGTTGCGGTACAGCTTCTTTCGACGACGGCCGGGAGGTGTTCGGCTGAGCCGGCGCGCGAGGGAGCCTCGACGCCGAGCCTCTAGAAAGGTGGCTTCGACACATCGACTCGCCCTGGCTGGCTCAGCCGGCGGAGGGGCTGCATCCTCCGACCGCCCGTTGAGATACTCCTAGCCGCCCGTTGAGCCGGATGAGCCGCTAGGCGAATCCGAGTCGAAACGCCGCTCTCGCCGCTAGATCGGCATCAGGTAGTGCTTGCGGGGGGCGCGGATCACGTGCTTGTCGCGGAGCTGGGCGAGGGCCTTGCGGAGTTGCAGGCGCGTCTGCGCCGGCTCGATCACCGCGTCGATGTAGCCCTTTTCCGCGGCCAGGTACGGGTTGGCCATCATCACGTTGTAGAAGTCGATGAAGTCGCGGCGCACCTTGTCCGCGTCGTGCACCGACAGCCCCTCGGTCTGGCGGCGGGTCAGCAGCACGGCCGCCGACTCCGCGCCCATCACGGCGATCTTGGCGGTCGGCCAGGCGAAGTTGATGTCGGCGCCGAGCTGCTTGCAGCCCATCACCGCGTACGCGCCGCCGTAGGCCTTGCGCAGCACCACGGTGATCTTCGGGACGTCGGCCTCGACGTAGGCGTAGAGGAACTTGCCGGAACGACGGATGGTGCCCTTGGCCTCCTCGGCGACGCCCGGCAGGATGCCCGGGGTGTCGACCAGGAAGATCAGCGGAATGCTGTACGCGTTGCAGATCCGGACGAAGCGGGTGGCCTTCTCCGATGCGTCGGTGTCGATGGTGCCGGCCATCACCGACGGCTGGTTGGCGACGATGCCGACGCTGTGGCCGTCGACCCGGGCGAAGCCGGTCAGGATGTTCGGCGCGAACAGCTCGCCGACCTCGTGGAAGGCGCCGTCGTCGAACATCTTCACGATCAGGTCACGCATGTCATAGCCGGCGTTGTCGCTGTCCGGCATGAACTCGTTCAACGACAGATCGGACTCGGTGATCTCCGGTTCCAGCCCCGGGTTGATCACCGGGGGCCGCTCGGACCAGCTCGACGGCATGTACTCCAGGTACTCGCGGACCCACTCGAACGCGGCCTTCTCGTCTTCCGCGACGTGGTGGATGTTGCCCCAGCGCGCCTGATTGTGGGCGCTGCCGAGGTCCTCGGCCGAGGTGTCCTCGCCGTTCACCGCCTTGAGGATGTCCGGGCCGGTGACGAACATGTAGCTCTTGTCCTCGACGCCGACCAGGATGTCGGTGTTCGCCGGGGTGTAGACGGCGCCGCCGGCGCACTTGCCGAGGATCACCGAGACCTGCGGCGACAGGCCCGACAGCAGGTCGTTGCGGCGGCCCATCTCGGCGTACCAGGCCAGCGAGGTGACCGCGTCCTGGATGCGGGCGCCGGCCGAGTCGTTGATACCGACCATCGGGCAGCCCAGCTTGCCCGCCCACTCCATGATCGCCGAGACCTTGCGGCCGAACATCTCGCCGACGCTGCCGCCCATCACCGTCTGGTCGTGGCTGAACGCGGCGACCGGCCGCCCGTGGACCAGACCGTGTCCGGTCACCACGCCGTCGCCGTACCCGGTCTCGCCCGCTCCCGGCGCCTTGACCAGCGCACCGACCTCGACGAACGTCCCCGGGTCGAACAGCATCTCCAGCCGCTGACGCGGCGAACAGATGCCCTTGTGGGCGCGCTTGGCGACCGCCCTCTCGCCGCCCGGCTCCTTGGACAGTTCGAGCTTGGCGCGCAGGTCGGCGAGCTTGCCCGCGGTGGTGTGATCGGTCATGCGCCGCTTCCCTTCCGGTTCACGTCAGCGATCCGCTGCGTCAGATCCGCGGCCACCTGGGCCACGTAAGGCTCGTCGACGATCGACAGGTGGTCGCCGCCGATGTGCAGGATCTCCAGATCGTCGACCACCTCGCCCCAGCGCCCGTCCTCCGGGATGTCCGCCCACTGCGGTTCGAGTTCGATGGCGCCGTCGTGCATCTTGTCGGCCCGGTAGAGCACCACCTTGCCGCCGTACGGGGTCGGGTGGATGTTGCTCAGCGCCCGGTTGTCCAGGAACGACGTCCGCTGGTGCTCGATGATGCCGCCCGGAATCTTGGTGCCGGACATCGAGATCATCTCCATGATGATGGCGAACTGCTCGTCGTCGTCGGCCTCCACCAGGCGGTCCATCGGAATCGGGATGGAGTCGTCGAGGTCGTAGGTCTTGACCGCGAAGTCCTTCCAGCGCTCCAGCCGCGCCCGCTTGGTCTCCGGGGTCTCGACCATCTCCTCGCGCGGACGCACGACGTCGATGAGGCCGACGAAGGCCACCTCCTCGCCCTGCTCGCGCAGCACCTGTGCGGCGCCGTAGGCCAGCGCACCGCCCAGCGACCAGCCGGACAGCACGTACGGGCCGTGCGGCTGGATCTCACGGAGCTTCGGCAGGTACTGGCGCACCCGCTCCTCGATGGTGCCCTCGACGCGGTCGAAACCGATCACCGGCTGATCGTCGGGCAGCCGCTTGAGCAGCGCCTCGTAGGCGGAGGTGTTGCCGCCCGCCGGGTGGAACACCAGCAGCGGCATCGGGTCGCCCGCTTGCGTGTCGAACTCGTGCTGGCGCTTGCCGTCCTTGTCGGGCACCCGGAGATACCGCACGAAACCGTCGATGTCGGCCGCCGCTTCCATGTGCTGGCGGACGTACTCGCTCATCTCCTCGATGGTCTCGGCGGCGAGGATGTCCTCGACGTCGATGTTTCCACCGGTGCGGTCGTTCAGGCGGTCGGTGAGCTTCTTCGCGGTCGCCTCGTCGAGGACGGGGAGCTTGTTGAACACACCGCCCGCCGACTTGCCGGTGACCACGGCGTAGGCGCCGAAGGTGAGACGCTCCGGGGCGTCGCGCGGGGGCACGTCCGCGCCCGCCGCCGCGGCGACCTGGGTCTGGTCGGTCAGGTCGGTGGACTGGGGCTGCGGCGCCGGTTCGGGGGTCGTTTCGACACGGCTCGTCGCTTCGCTCCTCACCGGCTCAACGGGCTGAGGGGCCGTCGTTTCGACACGGGCTCCTTCGTCGCCCGGCGGGGCGGGCTGGGGGGCCGGCTGCTCCGCGGCCTTGCGGGCGTTGGCCTCGTCGATCAGGGCGGAGAGGGCGGCGGTGTCGAGTTCCTGGCCGTCGGCGGTGCCGGAGGCGAGGAGGTCGACCTGGTCGCGGTTCTCGACCGCGAAGGTCACGAACTTGGTCACGTCGGCGAGGTTCGCCTGCCGCATCGCCTGCAGTTGCAGCTGCGGGATGTCGAACTCGTACTCGACGCGGTTCTTGATGCGCACCGCCATCAGCGAGTCCAGGCCCAGCTCGATGAGCGGGATCTCGCGCGGCAGGTCGTCCGGGTCGTAGCCCATCGACTCCCCGACGATCAGCGCGAGGCGCTGCTCGACGGTCTCCCCCGACTCCGGGGTCCACTTGCGGCCGATGTCGTCGACCACCTCGTCCTCGACGACGACCGGGCCACCGCCGAAACCGGTGTCCTCCGCGGCGGGGGGCGTGGCTTCGACGCGGGCTTCTCCGTCGCCCAGTGGTTCCTGAGCGGAGCCGAAGGGCTCAGCCGGCCGGCGGCCCGGGACGGTACCCGTCACCGCGGCCTCGAAGAGGAGGGCGTGGCCGTGCTCGGCGTCGGCGAAGACCGCGACCGCGCCGCCACCGGGATGGCGGGTGTAGACGGTGGTCAGCGTGCCGTCGCCGGGCAGGTCGCCGAGCGCGTCGGCGGCCGCCACGGCGGCGTCGTCCAGCACCTGCTTGGCCGCGGCGAGGACCAGTTCGCGCGGATCGGTGACCGCGGACGCGGCCACCTCCCACGCGTGCCGCCCGTCGGGCAGCGCGACGTGCGATCCGGGGACCGAGGTCAGGCCGGAGCCGCTGCTCACCGCGGCGGTGAGCCAGTACGGCTTGCGGTCGAACCGGGTGCGCGGGACGTTCGCGTAGGGCAGGTCCTGGCCGGTGCCGAACAGCGAGCCGACGTTCACCGGGTGGCCGTGCACCCACAGCTTCATCAGCGCGTTGACCACACCGTAGTTCTCGTCCTCCTTGCGGCGGAGGGTCTCGATCAGCTCGACGTCGTGCAGTCCCGCGCCGAACGCGGCGGCCGCGACCGAGATGAGCACCGCCGGGTTCGGCGAGAGCTCCAGGAAGGTCCGGTGGCCGTTCTCCACGGTCTTGGCGATCGCCTGGGCGAACCAGACACTGTGCCGCAGGCCCTTGGTGAAGTACTCGATGGTGTGCACCGGCTCGGCACCCGGGCGGTAGAACACCTCGCGGTCGACCGAGCTGTAGAAGCCGACCGACGGGCGCTGCGGCACGATGCCGGTCAGCTCGTAGGCCAGCTCGCCGAGCAGCGGATCCATCTGCGAGGTGTGGCTCGCGCCCTTGGTCTGCAACTTCCGGCCGAGTTTGCCCTCGGCCTCGGCGCGCGCGACGATCGCGTCGACCTGCGGCTCCGGACCGCCGATCACCGTGTGCGTCGGCGCGGCGTACACGCAGATCTCCAGGTCGGGGTAGTCGGCCAGGACGCCGTTGATGTCGTCGGCGCTGTACTCGACCAGCGCCATCAGCCGGATGTCGTCGCCGGACAGCATCGACTCGCCCTCGCCCATCAGCCGCGAACGCTGACAGATGACGCGGGTGGCGTCTTCCAGCGAGAGCCCGCCGCTGATGTACGCGGCCGACGCCTCACCCATCGAATGCGGAACCAGCACGCCCGGCTCGGCGCCGAAGTGCCGCAAGGTGTCGGCGAGCGCCACCTGAATGGTGTAGATCCCGACCTGCGCGGCCTCGATGCCGTAGGTCTGCGCGTCGTCGAGGAACATCTCGACGATCGAGTAGCCGAGTTCGTTCTGCACGCACTCGTCGACGCGATCGATGTACTTCGCGAACACCGGATTCTCGGTGTACAGCTGCTTGGCCATCTTGCGGTGCTGGCTGCCGAAACCGGACAGCAGCCACACGGCCGACGCCGCATCCGGCGAATCCGCGGTGTACACGAACGGCAGCGCCTTGCCCGCGGCGACGGCCCGCAGGCCCTTGAGCGCGTCCTCGTGGGTCCGCGCCATCACGACCGACCGGGTGCGGCCGTGGTTCCGGCGCGACAGGGTCCGGCCGATCTCGACCAGCGGGGTGGCCCGGCCCTCCTCGGTCTCGAGCCAGTCGGCGAGGTCGGCCGCGGTCTTGCGGCGGCGCGACGGCAGGAAGCCGGAGACCACCAGCGGGATGACGGGACTGTACCCATCGGCCCCGCTCGCTTCGCTCCCGGCGGCCGCGACGGCGCACGGCGCGAAGCCCTCGGCCGGATCGGTCTCGGCGACCTCGGCGACGGTCTCCGGCTGCTTGGCCTGGGCGGCCAGGACGGCGCGCTCGGCTTCGGTCAGGTAGTCGTCGTCATCGTCCTGGTCTCGACTCCGCTCGACCATCATGGGGTCGTCGTCATCGTCCTGGTCTCGACTCCGCTCGACCATCATGGGGCCCTGGAGGTCCGACGGGAGCACCTCGCGCACGACGACGTGCGCGTTGGTGCCGCCGAAACCGAAGCCGGACAGGCCCGCGACGGCGTGGCCGGAGTAGCGCGGCCAGTCGGAGTTCTCGGTGTTCACCTTGAGATTGGTGGCCTCGAACTGGATGTACGGGTTGGGGCCCACGTAGTTGAGCGACGCCGGGATGACGTCGTGCTGCAGCGACAGCACCACCTTGGCCAGCGCGCCCGCGCCGGCCGCCGACTCCATGTGGCCGTAGTTGGTCTTGGCCGAGCCGAGCAGCGCCGGGGCATCCGGGGTGCGGCCGCGGCCGACCACGCGGCCGAGGGCGTCGGCCTCGATCGGGTCGCCGAGGACGGTGCCGGTGCCGTGCGCCTCGATGTAGTCGACGGACCGCGGGTCGATCGCCGCGTCCCGGTAGGCGTCGCGCAAGACGTCGACCTGGGCCTCCGGGTTGGGCGCGAAGATGCCGTTGGAGCGGCCGTCGGAGTTGACCGCCGAACCGGCGATCACCGCGAGCACCTGGTCGCCGTCGCGCCGGGCGTCGGACATCCGCTTGAGGACGAACACACCGCCGCCCTCGGCGCGAATCATGCCGTCGGCGTCGGACGAGAAGGCCTTGATCCGGCCGTCCTTGGCCTGGGCGCCGATGCTGTCGAAGCCGAGGGTCACCGCCGGGGTGATGATCATGTTGACGCCGCCGGCCAGGGCGACGTCCGTCTCGCCGCTGCGCAGGCTGCGCACCGCCTGGTGCACCGCGACCAGCGACGACGAGCACGCCGTGTCGATGGCCACCGACGGCCCGCGGAAGTCGAAGAAGTACGACACCCGGTTCGCCACGATCGACGTCGCGGTGCCGGTGAGCGCGTACGCGGCGGTCTCGCTGGCGCCCTCGCCGAGCCCGAGGGTGGCGAGCATCTGGTAGTCGTTGGTCGACGTGCCCATGAACACGCCGACCGGCGCGCCCTTCAGGTCGCTGGCCGGCAGGTGCGCGTTCTCCAGCGCCTCCCAGGTCAGTTCCAGGGCGAGGCGCTGCTGCGGGTCGACCATCTCGACCTCGCGCGGGCTCATCTGGAAGAAGTCGGCGTCGAAACCCTTCACGTCGTCCAGGTAGCCACCGTGCACGTTGGCCTCGGCGATCACCTCGGCCAGTCGCGGATCGGCCTTGAACTCGGTCCAGCGGTCGTCGGGCAGGTCGGTGATGCCGTCGACGCCGGCGATCAGCGCCGCCCACGTCGATTCGGGGGTCTGCCCGGCCTTCGGGAAGCGGGTGGCGAGGCCGACGATGGCGATGTCGTCGTCGGCGCTGCGCTCGCGTTCCCAGTAGCGGTCGGCGTCGACGTCCAGACCCTCGTCCGGATCGCCCTCGATGATGCGCTTGGCGAGCATCGCGATGGTCGGGTGGTTGTAGGCCGCGGTCGCGGTCAGGATGACGCCGGTGCGGTCCTCGACGTCGGCGGCCAGCGCCACCGCGTCGCGGGACGAGAGACCGAACTCCTCCATCGGGCGGTCGTCGGAGATCTGCTCGATCGGCAGGCCGGTGGTGGTCGACACCCATTCGCGCAGCCAGTCGCGCAGTTCCTCGACGGTCAGGCCGCCGGCCGTCTCCCCCTCGGTGCCGGAGGCGCCGGTGGATTCGGTGCCTGCGCCCGCGGCGCCTGCGTCCTCATCGGAGGGGACGACCCCCGCCTGCGCGGGGATCTGGGTACCGGTGTTTTCAGTGTCAGACATCGCCTACAGCCTACTGATCGGGAACATTCGAGAGGTATGCGTCAAGCCCGGTATGTCGTGGACATGCCGGGCCGTTCGCGGTGAAGTGCACGAGATCTAGTCGCCGGCGTCCGGGAAGGCCGTCTGCTGGTAGCCGCCGCGCAGGGTGCCGTCGATGTACGCGGCCTTGGTGGCCCGGCGCGCGATCTTGCCGCTCGACGTGCGCGGGATGGAACCCGCCGGTACCAGGAGCAGGTCGCGGACCATCACGCCGTGGCGGCCGGCGATCGCGGCGCGCACGGCGTCGGCGATCTCCTGCGGATCGGCCTTGCGGCCCGGGCCGCGTTCGGCGACGATCACCAGCTGCTCGGAGGCGTCGTCGGGATCGGCGGTCAGACCGGAGAAGCCGCCCTCGAAGACCTCGGCCGGCAGCTGGTTGGCCGGGACCGCGAACGCCGCGATGAAGCCGGGTCGCAGGTTGGCGCTGGCCTCCTGCGCGCTGAACTCGAGGTCCTGCGGGTAGTGGTTGCGGCCGTCGACGATCACCAGGTCCTTGACCCGGCCGGTGATGTACAGCTCGCCGTCGTAGATGACGCCGTAGTCGCCGGTGCGCATCCACTGCGCGCCCTCGGGGGCGCCGGCGGAGTGGCTGCCCTCGGGCAGCGGGTGCGCGAGGAGGTTGTGGAAGGTCTCCTCGGTCTCGGAGTCCTTGTTCCAGTAGCCCTTGCCGATGTTCAGGCCGTGCAGCCAGATCTCGCCGACGCGGCCGTCGGCAACCTCGGTGGCGGTGTCCGAATCGACGATGCACGCCCACTGGCTGAGCGCCACCTGACCGCAGGAGACCTGGGCGATCGCGTTCTCGGCGTCCTCGGCGACCGGGACGAACTCGCCGGCGTTCAGCTTCTCGCGGTCGACGTAGCTGATCTTGGCGGCGTTGTCGCGCTGGGTGGCGGAGACGAAGAGGGTGGCCTCGGCCATGCCGTAGCAGGGCTTGATCGCCTTCGGCGACAGACCGTAGGGCTCGAAGGCCTCGTTGAACTTGCGCATCGAGCTGACGGTGACCGGCTCCGAGCCGTTGATCAGGCCGATCACGTTGGAGAGGTCCAGTTCCTCGCCCTCCCGCGGCAGGCCGCGGGCGGCGGCGTGCTCGTAGGCGAAGTTCGGGGCCGCGGCGTAGGTGGGCGTGTGATCGTCGGCGGCGGCCAGTTCCTTGATCCACCGGCCCGGGCGCCGCACGAACGCGGCCGGGCTCATGATGGTGATGTACTTGCCGCCGAGCGCGGGCAGGATCACCGTCAGCAGGCCCATGTCGTGGAACATCGGCAGCCAGGTGACGCCGCGGGAGTTGCGGTCGATCTCGATGCAGTCGTAGATCTGCAGGCAGTTGGCGGCGACCGCCTCGTAGGTGATCTCGACGCCGGCCGGCACGCGGGTGGAGCCGGAGGTGTACTGCAGGTAGGCGACGGTGTCGCGGTTGTGGTCCTTGCCGGCGACCGGGGCCACCCAGGTGGAGCCGACCGAGTCGGGCACGGCGTCGACGGCGATGACGCGCGGGCGCTCCTTGGCCGGACGGTCGGCGAAGAAGTCGCGAACCGCCTCGGCCGACTTGGTGGAGGTCAGGATGGCGGTCGGCCGGCAGTCGGCGAGCACCGCGGTGAGACGGTCGGTGTGCCCGGGCTCGTCGGGGCTGAACAGCGGGACGGCGATGTTGCTGGCGTACAGCGCGGCGAAGAAGCCGATCACGTATTCGAGCGACTGCGGGGCCAGGATCGCGACGCGGTCGCCGGGCTTGGTCACCTGCTGAAGGCGTGCGGCCACGGCGCGGAGCCGCTTGCCGAACTGGGCCCAGGTCAGGTCTTGGGGTTCACCGTCGCGCTCGCGGCTGTAATCGATGAACCGGTAGGCGAGAGTGTCGGCCTGATCCCGGACGTTGCGTTCGACGTAGTCGACGAGCGTGGCGTCCGCGGTGAACCGAAGGTTGCCGTTCTCATCGAGAAACTGCTCGAACTCGGTATTCAGCATTCCAAACTCCTGTGCCGCTGCCGCGGCGTCTTCTCAGTCATCCTGTCGGCTCCGTTGCACTCACCCGCGGTGTCGTCGCCCTGTCCATTTCTCCCGCTCTCCGATGGTTCTCATCGGTCCGGGACACGCAAAACCGGTCTGATTCTACTCCTCCCGCAAGAGCGGGATGACGGGTGCGAATGCATCCATCTGCGTGGGGAACACACCGACGTAGCTCATCGTCGTCCGGCGACGGACCTCGCGGATGTGCTCGGCGATCTCCTTGACGGTGCCGAACGCCAGATACGGGGAGGCGAGGAGGTCGTCGACGGTCAGTTCCGCGTCGCGTTCGATGGTCGGCGGATACCCGCTGTCGAGAGCCTTCAGGGCCAGTTCGGCGGCGGCGACCCGGTCGTCGGTCGGCACGACGGCGGCGATGGTCCAATTCAGTTCGATCTCGTCGAACCGCTCCCCGGCTGCCTCCCGGATGCGGTCGACGCGCTCGAGCGTGCTCTCGATCGTCATATCCGAGAGCCGCAGCTTCCCGTCGGGCGTGGACCGGGTGGCCACCGAGATGATGTCCGCATGCCGCGCGGCCAGTGCCAGCATCCGCGGCCCTCCGCCGCCGACCGCGATCGGCGGGCGCGGGCCCTGCCGCGGCCGCGGCGAGCCCTGCAGGCCGCTGATCCGGTAGAACTCCCCGGCGAAGTCGACCGTCTCGCCGCGCAACAGGCCGTCGAGCACGGTGAGCGCTTCGTCGAGCCGGCGGATCCGCTCCCCCGGGGTCCCGAAGTCGATGCCCGCCTGGCGGAACTCGTCTTTCAGCCAGCCTGCGCCGATGCCCAGTTCCAGTCGCCCTCGCGAGAGGACGTCGATGGTGGTGGCCTCCTTGGCCAGGATCGCCGGATGGCGGAAGCCGTTGGCCAGCACCGACGTCGCGAGCCGGATACTGCTGGTGGCCTGCGACAGCGCGCCGAGCGCCGCGAGGGGGCCGACCTGATTGCCGAGATGGTCGGGTACGGCGAAGGTGTCGTAGCCGAGGTCCTCCGCGTGCTGCGCGAGCCGGATGAAGTTGCGGGCGCCGCCCTCGTCCTTGTTGCCCTCGCCGCCGGCGCCGAATCGGAAGCGGCGCAGTCGAGAGGTGCGCGTCGCCGGATCCAGCATCGCCGTTCCGGTCACGCGTCCACCTCCTCGCCACCCCCGGCCACCGCGGCCCGCGTTCATCCGAACGGGGGACGCTCACTCAAATGTCACGAAAAGGTTAACGCAGCCGGGGAGCCGACCCCAAAGTCTTCGCGGTGTTTCCGTATCACCGATGTTTCGGGCGCGGGGCCTGCTCGATCAACGCGGTCGCCCACCTCAGCATCCACTGCGTCGCGGTGGCGCCGTCGTCACTCCAGTACTTCTTCGTGGCGTACATCGCATGCACCGGATTGTTCGCCGCATTCGCGAACTTGCCGACGGCGTCGAACGGGTTGGTGATCTGCGGGGCGTCGCAGATGAGGTCGCCGGGAGCGCAGATCGAGTAGGTCCGGTCGGTGAGCGTGCCGAAACCGCCGGTCCGCTTGCCGCTCATCGTGATCCCGGGGATCCGGAGGCCGCCGAGGCTCACCTCCGCGCCCTGCCCCTGCGGGCTCGGGCCGACGTCGTGCTGCTCGCCGGACACCCGGCGGCCATCGGCGATCAGGCCGACGCCGAGCACCAGGTCCTGGTCGGCGGCCGGGATCGGGCCCTTGCCGTTGCCGATGTCGCTCGCGATGTCACCGGTGATCACCGCGCCCTGCGAGAAGCCCATCAGGATGTACCGGGTGAGCGGGCAATGCTCGTGGGTCGCGGTCAGCTTGGCGTCCGCCTTCCGGCGGCCCTGGTGCCGCGACCAGTCGTAGTCGCGCTGGTTGTCGCCGAGCACGGTCGGATTCCGGAACTGCGCGACGTAGGGCACGGTGTACACCTCGGCGCGGCTACGCGGAAA
The DNA here is from genome assembly GCF_052036135.1 of Gordonia marina. NCBI lineage: Bacteria > Bacillati > Actinomycetota > Actinomycetes > Mycobacteriales > Gordoniaceae > Gordonia > Gordonia marina. The sequence goes on along the minus strand of NZ_JBPSDN010000029.1, from coordinate 19,285 downwards.
CTTCTCCTGCAACGCGCTGGTCACCCGCAGCATCAGCGACTTCGGGTTGGCCGTGGGGTGATACGGATCGTCGTTCGACTTCGACTCCCAGGTGCCGGGGATCGAGAGGACCAGCACGTCCGGGCAGTCGGCGGGCTGGGCGTTCGGCCGGTGCGGGGGCGCGGACGTGGGCGGGCTCGTGGGCGGCCCGGGCGGCGGCGGAGACGGCCGCAGGAACTGAATGATCAGCACGATCACCAGAACGAGGGCGACCAGCGCCAGGAGTCCGACACCCCACGCCAGCTTGCGGGCACGGCGTCGCATGTATCAGCAGAGATTCTTCTCGGCGGCGGAGATCAGCTTGTCGGCCTTGGCGCCGGCCTCGTCCTCGGTCTTGGTCATCGGACCGATGGCGGCGCGCACGTAGACCTTGATCATCATCGGATCGGTCTTCTTCTTCTTCTCCTGGCACACGTAGTGGCCCATGGTGAGCGCGATGTTGTTGTCGTCGTCGCCCATGAACGCCACATTGTCCTGCTTCAGAGCCGCCAGGTAGCGCTTGTCCTTGTCGGTGAGCTGCTGCTGGCCCTGCTTGGAGCCCGGGAAGTTGCCCGGCACCGTCGTGGACTTGTCCGGCTTGGTGGCCGGCAGCGTGCTGGTGGCCTTCGACGCGTTGGACGCGGCCAGCTCGGAGGCCTGCTCCTCGGCCGACGAATCGGTGGTACCGCTGCCGGGCATGGTCCGGGTGGTGACCTCCTGGGAGAGCGGTGCGCTGGCGGTCGACGAATCCCCGCCGCACCCGGCGAGGGCGACCGCGGCAGCAGCCAGGGCGACGCACACGAAGACGCCGCGAGAGAACTTGCCAGTCATGGTTGAAAGGCTACCTTCCGAATCTCGCAATTCTGCACCTCGCAGGGTATTCACCTGCGTAAACACGGCAGATCCTCAGCCGATTATCAATAACGACGACGTCGCTGCGGCGCAGGTCACCGATCGTGCGCCGCAGCGGTGTCACTTCACCTCGACGCGCGTGCCGCCGGTCGGCGTCCAGCTGATCTTGCCGTGGACGAAGGTGTTGAACTTGACCTTGCCGTCCTTGCTGGTGAGTTCGTCGCTGGTCGGGAGTCCCAGGCGGTCGAAGTTCGGCACATAGGCGCCGCCGATCGCACCGCCGACCACCTTGGGCCCCTTCGGGCCGGTGAAGATGCGCCCGTTGCGGAAGTCCTGCGCCATACCGCCGGGCACCGGGTACTGCGGGGTGAGGCAACCGCCGAGCGAGCGGACCTGCTTGGCCTTCTTGAAGGCGTCGCCGACCGCGCAGGCGACGCGGTCGCCGGACAGCCCGAGGGCGCTGGCGGCCTGCGGCCACGCCTGCTTCATCTCGAACTCCCAGTACGGCCAGGTGTGCGTGCCCGACGGGCGGTACACGGCCTGCGCCGGGATGCCGAGCTGATTGAGCTTGGTCGCGAACTGCTGGCTGGTGGTGCGGGCCAGCACCTCCAGGCCGACGCCCGAATAGTTGGTGGCCAGCAACGGGATCTCGCTGGGCTTGTCGTACGGCCCCACCACGCCGTTGCCGGACGAGATGTACAGGCTGGTGCCGCGCAGCTGCTCGGCCAGCAGATACGGGTCGTGCTCGGCCCACGCGGGATCGCTCGGCGGACCGAACATCTTCTGCGAGTCGTAGCCGCCGCCGTCGCGCAGCGCGAACTGCACGGCCTGCGGCATGCCGTAGGAGGTGAGCTGCAGGATGCCCGAGTACGACGCGGCGAACTTGAAGAAGCCCGGATTGCGCGCGGCCAGCATCATCGCGGCGCTACCGCCCATGGAGAGGCCCTGCACGCCGCGGACGTCGGTGGAGCGCCACTGGTTCTGCAGGATCGGCGGGAGCTCGTGGATCAGGAAGGTCTCCCACTTGTAGTTCTTGCCCTTGTCGGGCTCCTTCCAGTCCGTGTAGAAGCTCGACTCGCCGCCCACCGGCAGCACCACGTTGACGTTCTTGTCCTGGTAGAAGCGCTCGATGTCGGTGTTGATCAGCCAGCCGTTCTGATCGTCCTGCGCGCGGAGCCCGTCGAGGGTCAGCAGCTGCGGGAACTTGGCCGTCGGCTTGTACCACCAGTCACGAGCCAGCAGCAGCTGCACCTGGATCTCGGTGTTCATCGCCGGAGAGAACACCCAGATCGCCACGCGCTGGCTGCTGTACCAGACGATCTTGGTGACGCGGGCGGGCGCGGCCGGGGCGGCCGGGGGCGCGGCCGGCGGGGCCGGCTTGTCCGCGGGCTTGGCCGTCGGCGGAGCGGGCTTGTCCGCGGGGGCGGCGGGCGCCGCCGGCGGGGCCGCGGGCGCCGGATCGGCGACGACGGTGCCGGCGAACGGTGCCACCAGCACGACACTCAGCGCCGCGGCGACCGCCGCCACGGTCACCCGTCGACCACGCTTGCGCTTCGTCGTACTCCACACCGTCACGTGCTGCTCCTTCAACTCACTCACGAACCCCGCGGGTCACCGCGCATCCGACGATGCGAAACGCCCCACGTGTGTTCTTACACGTGGGGCGTCTCGTTGTCCGTGCGCCACGCTGTGACGCATGTGAATTGTGTGACTAAAGTTTCTCAGCCACGGCGGCGGGTCAGTTGAAGAAGCCCTGCCGCTTCGCGTTCCAGACCATGTCCTGCCAGTAGCCCCACGCGTGGGTGCCGTTGGCGTAGTAGGTCATCGGGTTCAGACCCTGGATCCGCGCGCTGGTCTCGAAGGCCTTCGCCTGGGTGAACGCGAGCAGTTCCAGCGGGGTGCCCTTGAAGAGGTCGTCGCCGACGTTCTGCGGGTAGTTGTAGCGACCGAAGAGGCCGTTGCCCGAGCCGATGAACAGCTTCAGACCGTGCATGCGGTTGATCAGCATGGCCGGGTCGTTCTGCACCCAGCGCGGGCTCCACGGCGGGCCCCACATCGAGTCGACGTTCCACGGCTGCGGCGCGACGTCGAGCATCGCGAGCCGGATCATGGTGCGCATGCCGGGCGCGCTCAGGTAGTCGTAACCCGACATCGAGGCGGCGGCGTAGTAGAGGTCGCGACGCTGCGCGGCGTGGGTCAGCGCGGCGTTACCACCGGCCGAGATACCCATGATGGCGTACTTGCCACCCTTGCCCGGCAGGGCCGGCAGGCCGGAGCGGCCGCTGCGGAGGTTCGCGGCGAGGCGGTCGATGACACAGCCCCACTTGTAGGCCTGGCGCTGACCGTTGAAGTTCGACGGCGCATCCCAGTTGGTGTAGAAGCTGGCCGGGCCGCCGATCGGCTCGACGACGTTCACGCCCTGCTTCGCCAGGTTCTGGATGTTGGTGTTGATCTCCCAGCCGCTCAGGTCGTACTGGGCGCGCAGGCCGTCGAGCATGATGACGGTGCGCTTGTTACCCGGCTTGGCCCAGATACGGACCTTGACGTGACCGGGCTTCATCGACTTGTTGCCGAACGCGCCGTTGGTCGGCATGCCGCACGAGTCGGTCCAGTAGGTCTTGCCTCCGGGCGCCAACGCACTGGCCTCACCCGTTCCGATCGCGGTGCCCACCAGACCGAGGACGGTCAGGACGGCGACCAGAACGGCCGTCAGCCGGCGACCGGCCTGCGGCTTGCTCTTAGCTACGCGCATTGCTGCTCTCTTCCTTGAACTTACTCAGCTGCCAGGATCCGCTCAGGATCACCCACAGCCGCCTCGTTTGTGTCAGCCGCCTCGCAACTCACACACGCCTCATCCGTAACCGGATGGACGGAAGCCTATCTCTCTCGCCCTCACCACTCAAAAACTGTGACGCTGATCACAGTGTCGGTGCTGGCATCTCCGTCATTCAGGCCTCATGATCTCGCGATCCGCGGCCGTCCCGACATTGATTCCATCGAGGGCTCGACGTAGGACGTTACCTTTTCGAGATCAAATCCGCCATTCTGTGGTCACCGTCACTGGGGACGGTCGGTCACCGGTTTGAGCCCGCACCGCAGGATCTCGTACTCGGGAGTACGTGAGATGCGGTAGCTGTTGAACTCGAACGACTGCCGCAGATTGTGCCGGAATCGGGCGAACGACCACACACCCTTGTACGAGCTGAACCGAGCCTGAGTGGCCGGACACGTCAGCGCCACGTTCGCCTCCCGCACATCGATCGACTCCACGTACGCGGGCAGTCCCGGGCCACCGGACACGCCGCCCGACTCGGCGATCACCCAGGCCGTCGGCAGGTTCTTGTCGTGCCCGATGCGGCCGTCCTTGAGTCGCTCGGTGTGCGCGGCCAGCGGATAGGCCAGCCCCATCTGGTCCACCACGCGCACGTCCAGCGGCGCGTTCATCCCCGTCATACCCAGATTCAGGAAGTACACGGTGGTCTTGTCCTTCTGCCCCGCGGGCAGACCGCCGCGCAGCCGCGCGACATACCACTCGTCGTAGTTGCCCGAGGGCAGGATGATGCCGCCGGTCCCGTGGAGCTCGTTGATCTTCTCCACCATCGCGCGCATGCGCGGGTATTCCAGATAGTCCTTCGCCGTCACCGGGTTCTCGATCGCCATGTTGGCGACGTAGAACCGGCGCTCGTCGACGATGCCGTTGCGGCTGATGTCCATCGGCGCCTGGGAGAGCACCTTCTGGGAGACCGCCGCACCCCACCAGACGGTGCCGCCGACGCACAGGATGATAAACGCCGCCGCGGCGAGCCGCCAGCGCGACACCGCGGTGCGGGCCGTCGCCGGGATCGTCGCGGGCACCACCATCACCGGCAGCAGCAAGATGAACAGCGGGGCCAGCAGCACCCGGCCGTGCATGAAGTCGCCGCCCTGGCGCAGCCAGTAGAGCGTCAGCAGCACTCCGGCCACCAGGATCGTGATGACCACGGTCGACGGCTGCTGCAGGCGGGCCTGGAAGTCGATCCACCGCGCCGCGAACCGGCGGGGCGACGAGTCGACCGGCTCCAGAATGTCCGGGATGTCGTCGGCGATGTGGTCGTGCGGATCGATCTGCTCGGGGTCGTGGCTGCTCCGTCGCGGCCCGGTCACCGCGAGCACCACGCCGACCAGAATCGCCAGGATGACCGGAAGCAGAAGAATATAAGGACTGAACAGATTGTCCAGATAGGTGAAGCCCTGCCCCCACTTGGACCCGCTGGCGTCCTTGGCGATCGCCGGGTTGGGCACCAGGATGGCGTAGTAGCCCATCCGGAAGATCTGATAGCCGACCGGCACCACGGCCGCGACCACCACCATCGACACGCGCAGCTTCCAGCCGATCGGCGCGCAGAACAGCACCAGCAGCACCAGGCCGCCCAGCACGGTGATCTCCGGCCGGATCAGCGGCGCCAGGCCGGCCACGAAGGAGAGGCCGAGGAAGGCCGTGCGCGCCCGCCAGTCTGTCCGCTCCGGGTCACGGCGCGACCAGGCCAGGAACAGGCACCACAGGCAGGCGATCCAGAAGATCACCAGACCGTTCTCCAGGCCGCTGGTCGCGAAGTCGCGGGCCGGCGGCAGCGAGATGTAGACGATGGAGCCGAGCGGCAGCAGCAGGGTGACGCCCGCGGCCGCCCGGCCGCGCGCGCTGAGCCAGCGGTCGCCGTACAGGCGGGCCGTGCCGTACATGGCGATCGGGATCGCCGCGACGGACAGCACCAGGGCCACCCAGAGGGCGACGTACTCGAGGTGCCCGTCACCCGTCCCGTTCGCATCGCTCCCGGCCCCGGTGACCCAGGAGAAGAACCACAGCAGATAGGTCCACGCGGTCGAGGTGTTGGCCTCCACGCGCTCCCCGGCGTTGAAGACCGGGCCGTTGCCGGCCAGCAGATTCCGGATGGTGCGCAACACGATGAGGCCGTCGTCGGCGATCCAGCGGCGCTGCCACGCACCGATCGCGAAGAAGACGGTGACCAGCACGGTGCCGATCAGCCACGACAGCCCGGGACCCAGCAGCCGGCGGTCGCGCCACGCCGGGCGGGTCGCTGAGGCATCGCCGGAGTCCGGGGCGGGGGCGTCACCCGGCACGTCACGCCGGGACCCCGGCACGTCACGCCGGGACCCCGGCACGTCACGATGGGACATAGACCGCAACCGCCACGAGCACCACCCAGGCCACCGCGAGGAACTGCAGGACGCGGTCGCCGAGGGCGATCTCCTCCGGCTCGCCGGCCTCGCCGCCGTCGACGTCGACCGCGTACCGCAGGATCGCCACGGTGAACGGGACCACCGAGATGGCGTAGAAGACGTTCTGGCTGTGCTGGCCGTCGAACGCCCACAGGCCGTAGCAGAGCACCACGGCCGTGGCCGACAGCGTCCAGACGAAGCGCAGGTAGGTGGTGGTGTAGTACTCCAGCGACTTGCGGATCTTGGCGCCGGTGCGCTCGGCGAGCTGCAACTCCGCGTAGCGCTTGCCGGCGGCCATGAACAGCGAACCGAAGGCCATCACCAGCAGGAACCACTTGGACAGATCGATCTCGGCGGCGACACCACCGGCGATGGCCCGGAGCAGGAAGCCCGAGGAGACGATGCAGATGTCGACCACGGCCTGGTGCTTGAGCCCGAAGCAGTAGGCCAGCTGGATCGCGAGATAGACGGCGATGGTGACCGCGGTCTGCCAGTTGGCGATGAACGAGATGCCGATCGCCGCGGCCATCAGCACCACGGCCAGCACATACGCCAGGCTCTGCGGCACCACCCCGGCCGCGATCGGGCGGAAACGCTTGGTGGGGTGCTGACGATCGGCCTCGACGTCGAGCGCGTCGTTGATCAGATAGATCGACGACGCCGCGAGACAAAAGGCGACGAACGCGATACCGACGCCGGCCATCTTGTGACCGTCGGTGAGCGCGTCGGTGCCGGCGACCAGCGGTGCCGCCAGGACGAGGACGTTCTTCACCCACTGCCGCGGGCGCAACGCCTTGACCAGGCCGGTCGCCAGGTTCTTCGGCGGCCCCACGACCTTGCCCTCGATCGGCTCCTCGCTCATCAGCAGTTCCTCACTTGGTCGGTGCCGACGGCGCGAACCGGTCGGGCAGATGCTTGTCGGCCGCGATCACGGCACCGGCGCTGAGCCCGCCGATCAGCGCGCCCGCCGCTACATCGGAAGGGTAGTGGACGCCGAGCACCAGCCGGGACAGCAGCATGGGCGGAACGATCACCGCGGGCAGGACCGCCGGGTTCAGTCCGGCGGCCCGCCCGAGCAGGATCGCCGCCGCGGTGGTCGACGTCGCGTGGCTGGACGGGAAGCTCAACTTGCTCGGTGTACCCACGCCGACGGTGATCGCCGGGTGATCCGGGCGGCGGCGCCGCACGATCCGCTTGATGATCACCGAGGCCGCGTGGGCGCCGAACGCGCCGATACCGGCCTCGGCGTATCTGCGCACGCCCACGTCGTCGCCGCGCCGGGCGGCCAGCAGCCCGCCGGCCGCGGCCAGGGCCAGCCAGCCGAGGGAGTGCTCACCGAAGTGGCTCAGGCCGCGAGCGCCGGAGACGGCGCCGGGCACGGTCAGCAGCGCTGACTGCACCGCGACCAGTGCCTTCTCCTCACCGTGCGGCGGCACGGACAGGAACTCCCGGCCGGCCGATCCCTGGCCGGCCGATTCCCGGTCAGTCGATTCCGTAGACATGCGCCCAACTCTCCTTGCTGGCCAGTTCCTGGTGTGCGGCCCGGTACTGCGCCCGCATCTCGTCGAACCGCTCACGCAGCTGCTTCTGCAGCCGCGCCGACTCCATGCCCAGCGCGAGCATCTTCTCCCGGTCGCGCTGACGGTAGACCACGCCGCGGCCGTCGGCCGTGGTGACCGTGACCCCGTCGACCCGGCCCAGCGAATACCAGCGCGCCTCGATCGGCGGGTAGTTGGCCTGCGGGACCTCGTGGTGCCGCGGATCGGCTGGTCGTGCGTTGTTCACGACCGCACCCAGCAGCGCCTTCACCTTGGCGACCGGGCCCTTGGGCTCGTTGACGCCCAGGTGCGTGGCCTGCCCGGTGGTCTTCGGCAGCGACTGCGCCGACGGCAGCACGACGGCGTCCGGGTACTCCTTGCGGATACCGGCGACCTTGCCCAGTGCCGACGGCAGGATCTCGCGGATGTGCATGGGGCCGGCGAGGAAGTCGCGGATCGCCTCGTTCTGGATGGCGACGGTCGAGTACTCCAGGCACAGCAGATGCTTGGCGGTGGCCTTGGTCATCGACGTCAGGATCCCGTTGATCGGCCCGTCGGTGTAGAGCGAGGCCACCACCAGGCGATTACGCAGGTGGAAGTAGGCCTGCCAGTCGATGGCATCGTCCTTGTCGCTCCAGGCCATGTGCCAGATCGCGATCCCCGGCACGGTGGCCGTCGGGTACCCGGCCCGGCCGGCTCGCAGCGCGTACTCCCAGTCGTCCCACTTGATGAACAGCGGCAGCGGCAGCCCGATCTCCTCGGCGGCGGCGCGCGGGATCATGCACATCCACCAGCCGTTGCCTTCGACGTCGATGCGCCGGTGCAGGTTCTTGGAGTTGTCGCGGTCGCTCAGCGGGTACTTGCTGAAATCGTGGTCGTACTCGACGAACGGCGCGGCGGTCCACATGAACTTGTGGTGGTCGATCACCTCGCCCATGCAGTGCAGATGACTGCGGTCCTGCAGGTTCAGCATCTGGCCGCCGACCAGCATCGGGGTCTTGGCGAAGCGGGACAGGGCGAGGGCGCGCAGGATCGAGTCGGGCTCGATCATGATGTCGTCGTCCATGTACAGGATGTACGGGCTGTCGGTCAGCCGCAGCGCCTCGAACATGATGCGGGAGTAGCCGCCGGAGCCGCCGAGATTGCCCTGGTCGAAGATGTGCAGGCGATCGCCGAGGGCATCCGCCGCCTCCGGATAGCCGTCCTGGTCCTTCACCTTGCGGGTGCCCTGGTCGGGCATGATCACCGCGTCGATCACCGCGTCGACCAGCGGATCGGAGGTGAGCGCCGCGAGCGCGGCCACCGCATCGGCGGGGCGGTTGAAGGTCGGGATGCCGACGGTGACGTTCGGCGATCCCTGAGTCGGCGCCTGCGGCGCGTACCAGCCGGCCGCGGTGATCTCGGTCGCGGTGTCGGTGGTGACGTCGAACCAGATCCAGCCGCCGTCCTCGAACGGCCCCAGATCGGTCTCGAACTCGAAGACGCCCTTGCCCTCGTCGTCGATCTCGACGAGGTCGCCGCCGATGGCGATACGGGAACCGTCGATCTTGGAGCGGTACAGGTCCACCCGCGCGCTGCCGGTCAGCTCGATGCGCAGCACCACCGACTCCAGCACCGACCAGCGCCGCCAGTACGACGCGGCGAAGGCGTTGAAGTAGGTCGCGAAGCTGATCTCCGACTCGCCGCCGATACGGACGCTGGTGCGGTCGGGGGCGTGGGCGCGCGACTCGTTGCGATCGGACTCCACCAGGTAGAGCGAGCGCACGTCGAGCGGCTCGCCGGGGCGCGGGAAGATCACCCGCTGCAGCAGGGACACGGCCCGGCTGCCGGTGGTACCGGGATCGGTGGAAGTCATGGGTGGCAGCTCCGTCAGTCCGCGTCGGGCCGGTCCGCCAGCGGCGCACCGTCACGCAGGTGCGGGGCCAGCGTGTTGTCGAACATGGTCAGCGCACTGGCGATCGCCATGTGCATGTCGAGGTACTGGTAGGTGCCCAGGCGGCCGCCGAAGAGCACCTTGTTCTCGGCGGTCTCGGCCTTGGCGAGTTCGCGGTAGGCGGCGACGCGCTCCCGGTCCTCGGGGGTGTTGATCGGGTAGTACGGCTCGTCGTCCTCGCCGGCGAAGCGGCTGAACTCGCGCATGATGACCGTCTTGTCGTTCGGGTATCCGGTGCGCTCGGGGTGGAAGTGCCGGAACTCGTGGATCCGCGTGTAGGGCACGTCGGCGTCGTTGTAGTTCATCACCGGGGTGCCCTGGAAGTCGCCGGTCGGCAGCACCTCCAGCTCGAAGTCCAGGGTGCGCCAGCCCAGGTCGCCCGCCGCGTAGTCGAAGTAGCGGTCCAGCGGGCCGGTATAGACCACCGGCGCATCCGGGTTGGCCGCGCGCAGTTCGTCGCGCACCTCGAACCAGTCGGTGTTCAGGCGGACCTCGATGCGCTCGTCGGCCGCCATGTTCTCCAGCCACGCGGTGTAGCCGTCGACCGGCAGGCCCTCGTAGGTGTCGTTGAAGTAGCGGTTGTCGAAGGTGTAGCGCACCGGCAGCCGGGTGATGTTGCCCGCCGGGAGATTCTTCGGGTCGGTCTGCCACTGCTTGGCGGTGTACGCCTTGATGAACGCCTCGTACAGCGGGCGGCCGATCAGGCTGATCGCCTTCTCTTCCAGATTCTTCGCGTCCGCGGTGTCGATCTCGCTGGCCTGCTCGGCGATCAGCGCGCGGGCCTCGTCCGGGCTGAAGTAGCGGCCGAAGAACTGCGACACCAGGCCCAGCCCCATCGGGAACTGGTAGGCCTGGCCGTCGTGCATGGCGAAGACCCGATGCTGGTAGCCGGTGAAGTCGGTGAACTGGTTGACGTAGTCCCACACCCGCTGGTTGGAGGTGTGGAACAGGTGCGCACCGTACTTGTGGACCTCGATACCGGTCTCCGGCTCGGCCTCGGAGTAGGCGTTGCCGCCCAGGTGGTGCCTGCGCTCGACGACGAGGACCCGCTTCCCCAGTTGCGAGGCGGCCCGCTCGGCCACGGTCAGGCCGAAGAAGCCCGAGCCGACGACGATCAGGTCCACGCTCGGGGTCGTCGTCCCCGTCGGATCCGGGTGATTCGCACTGTCAGTCACAACTGTTCAGGCTATCGGACCGAACCTGAGTATTTCGCGAGGCCGTGTCTCCTACGTCGTCTCCTCCGTCTTCTCCGAAGGCATCGGTGGATCAGCCGGGCGGCCGGCAAGGCGGAGGAGGGAGCCATAGCGGCGCCATACCGTCCGACCACAACGCCGCCAGGCGCTGCGCGGGCCGCCGAGGACCGGAAGAGACTCGGGAGACACGGCCCGGGCACGACGGACTCGGCCGCCGGGGACAGCCGGTCCCGCCTGCGGCTCAGCGCAGCGCGTCCTGGGTCGGGAAGCCCAGAACCTTCAGGCCGCCCGCGTTGAGGAAGTCGGTCAGCGCCTGACCGAACAGCGCGTGCGCACCGGTCAGCGGGCTGTAGTAGATGACGCCGTTCTGCAGCACCTGGACCAGCCCGTGGATGCCCTTGCCGTCGGTCACCAGTTCCGGCTTGGCGACGGTGCCGGTGGAACCCTGCGAGTTGTCACTGCGGGGCTCGCTCACGGTGCCCATCGAGCCGTTGGCGTTGTCACTGCGATCGCGGCTCACCGTGCCCATGGAGCCGTTCGCGTTGTCGCTCCGGTCGCGGCTCACGGTGCCCGTCGAGCCGTTCGAGTTATCGCTGCGTTCCAGGGCGACGCGCTTGCCGGCGAGTACCCCGGTGCCGGTCGCGATCATCTGCTGGATGAGCGGGGTGAGCTGGCCGGTGACGGCCGTCATGTCGCTGAGACCGAACGCGGACAGGTCCGGGAGCTGGCCGGACAGCAGATCGGTGAGCGGGCTCAGATCGAGCAGGTCGAGCAGGCCGCCGCCACCCGGAGCCGCCGGACCCACCGGGGGCCGCACGATCTTCGGCATCGTCTTCTGGCCCTGCACCGAGAACCAGTCGGACTTGAGCTGCAATTTCTGCCGGACCTCGTCGCCCGTCGCCTCGACGGTGCGACCGGTGCCGACCACCCGCACCTTGCCGACGCGGCCGCTGCCCTCGCCGAGCCCGTTGGCCTCGATCACCTCGAAGCTCTTGAGGGTGCCGACGCCGAACGCCGACGCGATGCTCGACGGGCTGACCGTGGCCGTCCAGGAGTGGGTCGGCGAGATGGAGTCACCGGCGTCGACGACGGCCGGGAAGTCCCCGCCCGCGGTGTATCCGCCGGTGGACGCCGAGAACTCGGTGAGCGCGGGCTTGCCGTTCCGCATGCGGACCTGGCCCGCGGTGGCATCGGCGGCCCGGTTGGTGCGCGGGTCCTCGCCGGAGGCTCCGTGGTACATCTGCGACTGCTGCGTGTTGTCCATCTTGCGGCCGGCGGCCAGGCCTGCCAGCACATACGACCGCGCGGCCACGGCCTGCGCCTTCAGCGCCTCGAAGCCACCCGCATCGGCCCACGCCGGCAGCGATTCCTTGGGGATCACGCCCTTGACGTAGTCGTCGACGCCGACTTTGTTCAGCACGCCGTCGGGCCCGGTCCCGATGGAACCGCGGTACGCGTCGCCGCCGTCGCAGAAGGTCAGAAGTTCGTTCGCCGGGCGGCTCGGTCCCGGGTTGATCGGATCCACCCACTGGGCAGGCACCGTCTTGACCACGGCACCACCGCAGCCCTGAGTGATGGTGGCGTTGCCCCCGGACAGGCTGACCGCCTGCCCGGGAGCCACCGTCTGGCCACCCACCTTGGCACCCGCGTCCGCGCGGACACTCACCGACTTCTTCTCGCTCAGCGAGACCGTGACGTCGGTGTTGCCCACCTTCCCGGCGGTCGTGTTGCCGTAGTAGTGGCTCAGGATCTTCTCCGCGTTCCAGCCCTGTTTCGCGTAGCCGAACGCACCCCACTGGCCCATGCCGCGACCGTGGCCGTTGCCGTGTCCCTGCAGCGTGATGGGGGTATCCGCGCGCAGCGAGATACCCGCATCCTCGATCCACTGCCCGCCACCGGCGGCGAGACCACCGGCCAGCAGGACGGGCGCCAGCCCGAGGGCGGCGTAGGTGAGGGTCCGCTTCTTGGCTCGGCCGGGTCGGGTCTTGGGCACTGCACTACCTCGTTCGCGCGGGACCCCAGCTGCAGCATGTGGCCCGTGTGATTAATGGGACTCCTGTGACAGTAGTGATTTTTGGGGCCGCCCCACAAGCCGACGCGGTCACAACCGGGTCACGCTTATCGAACAGGAATCGAACAGTCCAGGTGGCGTCGGCCGGCCGGCGATCCGCGACGGCGTGGCACCGCGGGGAACGACGCCCGCAGCGATCCGTCGCGGATCGTGTCGGGGCCGAAAATCCGTCGCGCATCCGATACGAGACTCGCCGGAATCCGCGACATCTGTCCGCCGGCGACAGCATCCGCGACAGATCGCGCCCGTCCGGTCGAGCGGCGCGCCGCTCCCGGCCGTCAGCTCCGGGATCACCCGCCGAGTCGACGCGGCCACGGCCGCCGCGTCACGACGGCCGACCGATCATGACGGCCCGCATCCAGCACCATCTCCAGCACGCGGAGCGCCCTGCTCCGTCGGCCGGCGGCTAGAACCAGCGTTCGAGGACACGCGCGAGGCCGTCGTCGGCGTTGGAGAGCGCCACCTCGTCGGCGGCGGCGATCGCCGCCTCGTCGCCGTGACCCATCGCCACGCCGAGACCGGCCCAGCGAAGCATCTCGATGTCGTTGGGCATGTCGCCGAACGCGATCGGGGACTCACCGGCGACGTCGGTGTGGGCCATCAGCCACGACAGTCCGCTGGCCTTGCTCACCTTCGGGCGCGACAGCTCGATCAGGCCGGTGTCGATGGAGAACGTCACCTCGGCGAGTCCGCGCAGTGCGGGACGCACCCGGTGGGCCATCTCGCGCGAACTCAGCTGCGGCACCCTGGCCAGCAGTTTCACCGCGGGCGCGGCGAAGATCTGCTCGTCGCTCACCTCGACGTGGTCGGGGTTGAGCCACGCGTGCTCGTACCCGGTCGTCGCCACGAAGGGCGCGGTCGCCGCGTCGGCGCTCGCCAGGTCGGCGAGCGTGCCGACCCGTTCGACCGCCAGGCCCGGGGCCGGCAGCCGCTGGGCGACGATGTCCGCCAGCCGCCGCAGCACGGCGGGTTCCAGCACGTCGCGATAGAGGATCCGGTCGGCGGCGACGTCGTACACGATGGCCCCGTTCGCGCAGATCGCGTACCGGACGGCGGCCGGGGAATCGGCGAGCTGGTTGGCGACCTGCGGGATCCACCGCGGCGGGCGGCCGGTCGCGAGCACCAACTCGACACCCCGGGCCCGGGCCCGCTCGAGCACCGCGCGCGTACGCGCGGACACCCGCTCGGCCGGATCCAGCAGCGTGCCGTCGACGTCCGACACGATGACGCTGGGCGGACCCCAGTCGCGGGCCGTCATCGGTCCTTCGCTTCCCGCGCGGCCTTCTCGGCACGACGCCGGGCCTTCTCGACGGCCTCCGCCTCCTCGATGGCATGCGCCTCGTCGGGGGTGGGCGCGCTGCCGCCGAGCCGGGCCGGCAGCCAGTCCGCGCCGCGCGGCGCCTCCGGATAGCCGTCCTGCACACGGTGGAGCAGCGCTTCCATCACGTCGTACAGCTCTCGGGTCGCCTGGTCGACATCGACGTCCGGCACGTAGTGGATCGGTGCGCCGTACCGGACGTCGACCGGGATCCGCGCGAAACCCATGTGCCGCGCGGTGCCCTTGCTCCACTGGCGCTGCGCACCCCACACGACCGCGGGGACCACCGGCACGCCGGCCTCGGCGGCCATCCGGACGGCGCCGTTCTTGAATTCGCGCAACTCGAAGCTGCGGCTGATGGTGGTCTCCGGGTAGACCACGACGGCCTCGCCGCCGCGCAGCGCCTCGACGGCGGCCGCGTACGCCGCGCCGCCTGCCGAGCGGTCCACCGGCACCGCTCGCGCATGATTCACCAGGAATCGCATGATCGATATGTCCATCACCTCGGACTTGACCAGGAACCGGCCGCGTCGTCCGGCGCGGTAGAGCCCCAGCCCGGGCGCGATGAAGTCGGTGTATCCGGTGTGGTTCAGCGCGAGCACGAATCCGCCGGTGGCCGGGATGTTCTCCAGCCCGAAGTAGCGCCGCCGCATGCCCTGCACACGGACCAGCGTCCCCGCGGTCAGCTCCAGTGCCCGGAAGACCGGTTCCATGTCAGGCCTCCCCCGCGCCGCCCTCACTCGCCTCGTCACGCGCGGCGCGGCGCGCGGCCTTGGCCTCTGCGTCGGCGGCATCCATCGCGTCGGCCTCGGCCAGCGTCGGAGCGCCGCCGCCGAACTTGGCGGGCACCCAGAACTCACCGGCCGGGTAGGGCCCGTTCCACTCCGCGTACATCTCCTGCAGCTCGGCCAGCTTGGCCGACATCGACTCGTGCAGGCGCGCGGTGATCTCGTCGGCGGTGCCGGTCGGCAGGATCGGCTCGGCGACCCCGATCGCGATCTTGAACTTGTTGCGGCCCATCGCTTTCGGATGACCCTTGGTCCAGATGCGCTGCGCGCCCCAGATCACCGTCGGGATGATCGGCGCCCCGGACTCCAGCGCCATCCGCGCGGCGCCGGACTTGAACGCCTTGATCTCGAAGCTGCGGCTGATCGTCGCCTCCGGGTAGACGCCGACCAGTTCACCGCTCTTCAGGTAGTCGACGGCCATCTGATAGCTCGCCGCACCGTCGCCGCGATCGACCGGGATGTGCTTGAGCGCGCGCATGATGGGGCCGCCGACCTTGTTGTCGAAGACCTCCTTCTTCGCCATGAACCGCACCTTGCGCTTGTGCTGCAGGAAGGCGGGGATGCCGGCGAGCGTGAAATCGAGGTAGCCGGTGTGGTTGATCGCGACCACTCCGGGGCCGTCGACCGGGACGTTCTCCACCCCGGAGATCTTGAACTTCAGGCCCTGGGCCAGCCACAGCGCGCGGGCGGCGCCGATCACCGTGTCGTATACGGGTTCCATGCAGGTGAGCCTAGTCGGACAGCTAAGACAGCGGGAGACTGGCGACCGGCGCGCCCACTCGTCTTGTCGGCTCAGCGGCCGAACCGACGGTGAAAGTGATCGCCGTGGCCCCACCCATATCGCGGAGGACCGCGGTGGTCGACGGGCCAACGTCTGTCTCGGACATCGTGCCGGCGAGCCGGGGACCGCCCGGCCCATCGAGCCACATCTGATGCACCGTGCCCGGGGCCGGCCGCGGAACCTGATTCATCACCAGAATGCCCTCGCCCACCGTCGGGGAATAGGTGACCGTCGCCCGCCCGCCGGCCACGTCGCCGGTGGCGGTCCGGACGTCCGGCGCCGCGAACACATCGGCGGCCGTCGACGAGCTGGTCGGACCGTCTCGGTTCGCGATCGCGTAGCCGAACACGGCACCACCGGCGCCCAGGACGACCGCGGCGGCAGCCGCAGCCGCGGCCAACCTCCACGGGCGCCGACCCACCGGCTGGGAGGCGCCACCGGGAGCCGGGGGGAGTCCGAGGTCGGCGACGGTATCGAGCAACCGAGCCCGTAGCTCCTGCGGCGGTGCGGTGGCCGTGGAATGGCTCAGTCGGGCCAGCGTCTCCCGGACGGCGACCACCTCCGCATCGAACGACGCCCGCTCCTCTGCAGAAGCTTGCGCCACCTGCCGGAGCAGGCGAGCACGCTCCATTTCATCCAGCGCGTCCAGGGCCAGCTGAGGAGCGTCCGCGATCAGACCGGTATCGTCATCCATTCTCCAGACACCCTCTCAATCGCTTGAGCCCATCACGAATCCGACTCTTGACCGTCGGCAGCGCGACCGCCAGATGTCGCGCCACCTCGCGATAAGTGAGACCTTCGTAATACGACAGCGTCACCGCCTCGAACTGCCGGTCGGTCAAACTACCAAGGCACTCGCGGACACGCTCCGCCTCCGAGCGCGCAACCACCACCTCGTCGACCCCATACGCGGAATCGACGGACTCGACTCGCCCGTACCGGGACTCCCGCTCCGAGGCCGACGACTCTGATCTGACTCGATCCACCGCTCGACGATGCCCGATGGTCAGCAGCCACGACATCGGGCTGCCCTGTTCGGGGCGAAACCGGCCCGCTTCCCGCCACACCTGCAGGTAGACCTCTTGCGTCACTTCTTCGCTGTAGCCCTGGTCACGCAGTACACGCACCACCATGCCGTACAGCCGGGAACTGGTGCGGTCGTACAGTTCGGCGAAGGCCTCATGGTCGCCTGTGGCTATACGCGCCAGCAGATCTTCCAAGTGGACCGCTTCCACCGTCATGCACCACTCGCTCTCGCCTCGGCAGGTCTCATCGGCGACCATCCTATCGGCCACTGCGTCCGCGATCAGCGCAGTCACTGGACCCTGCCGCTACGAGGCGCCACCGCTCTTGTCCAGCCTGAGTTGATAGACATCGAGGTAGCCGGAGCGGAAACCGGCCTCCGAATATGCGAGGTAGAAGGTCCACATCCGCGCGAACACCGCGTCGAACCCCAGTTGATTCACCCGTTCGGATGCTGCGCAGAAACGTTCCCGCCACAGGCGCAGCGTCCGGGCGTAATGCCTGCCCATCGCCATTTCGTCGGTGATCGCGAGCCCGGTCTCTTCGCTCACCACTGAGCGGAGCGCCTCGATCGACGGCAGCTGTCCGCCCGGGAAGATGTACTTGTGAACCCACGTATAAGTACCCTCCGAGGCGAGCATCCGATCGTGCGGCATGGTGATCACCTGAATGGCGGCGCGGCCACCCGGTGCAAGCATGCGATCGACCGTCTGGAAATACTCGGGCCAGAACTCCCGGCCGACCGCCTCAAGCATCTCTACCGACACCACCGCGTCATACTCGCCGGCAACGAGTCGATAATCGAGCAGGTCGATCTGGATTTGCTCGGCGAAGCCCGCCGCGGCAACCCGCTCCATGGCCAGCTCACGCTGCTCGCTGGACAGTGTCAGTGAGCGAACCCGGGCACCCCGCTCCGCCGCTCGGAGGCATAGCTCGCCCCAACCGGTCCCGATCTCCAGTAGCCGGGTGCCCGGCCCCACCCCGGCCGAATCGAGGAGCCGGTCGATCTTTGCTCGCTGAGCCACCGCCAACTGGGGCCAGGTCGCGGCGTCGGCCGCCTCATTTGACCCGAAGTAAGCGCTGGAATAGCTGAGCGTCTCATCCAGAAACGCCGCAAACAGATCGTTGGAAAGGTCGTAATGGCGCGAAATGTTGGAGCGAGTGTTCTCCACTGTGTTCCGTTCACCCGCCGGATGCCGCGGCAGCACCAAGGACCGCAGTCGCTGCAACGGTGCGGGCACGAGATCGGCGGCCCGCTCGGCAAACGGAGTCAGCACACCCACCAGATCGTCGGTGGTCCAGTCGCCCGCCATGAACGCTTCACCGAACCCGATCAGACCGGCCGATCCGATCCGGCGGTACATCGACTCCGGTCTGCGTATTATCATCCGGGGCCGCACTGTGCCGGACCGGTCCCCGCCAGCGCGCTTGCCGGGGAACTCGACCGAGATCGGCAGACCGCGAGTGGCCATGGCGAAGACCGGCACCGCCGCCGCCCCCCGGATCCGGCCGGCCGGCGAGTGCGCCACGTCGGGCCACAGCCGGGCGTCGATCGCCGGGTCGTTGACCGCGCACTGCTCGTTGCTCGTCATCGTAGGAGATCCTCTTCTCTATCAGGTCGGGACGTCTGATCGGGACGCGGTTGGATACGCAACCCGCGGGCCCACAGCCGAATGCCGTGGAACCGGATGCGGGCGGCGACCAGCAGGGGTGACAGCGGGGCGCGCACCTGCGCCCGGATCACTTCAGCGACGGTCGCGCGGTGCGCGGTGCCGGTGACCGTCGCGGTGAACGGCGCGTTGCCGGTCCGCTCGAGAACAATGGCAAGCCTGACCTCGCCCGCCGAATCAGGCTCCGGAAGCACCAGTCGGTACTGGCCGGCGACGTCGTTGAACGGCGACACATAGAACGACTTTCCGATGTGCGCGCGGCCCGCCGCGTCGGTGCGAACCACATAACAGTGACGCTCCCCGTAGGTGTTGTGCACTTCAGCGACCACGTAGCTCAGCGCCCCGGCCGCATCGTGACACCAGAACACCGAAAGCGGATTGAACACGTAACCCGCCGTGCGCGGCGACAGGAGCGCAACGACCCGCCCATCCGGGCGCCCGATACCAGCGTCGTCGAGATACCGGTCGAGTCGCCCGCGCAGGGTCTCCCCAGGACGGACGCACTGAGGAAAGTGATCGGCAGGCCGGAACTTCGCCGTCCACCGCAGGCCCAGCGGGAGGGTCGGTATCTCGTCGACGTCGATCAGCCAACTCAGGCTCGCGTACTCGAATCGGTGGTCCACCGGTTCGCGCCGGACGTGGCGCACCCGCGTGTGGACCACGGACGGCGTCGGCGAGTTCATCGGTCCGCAGAGGCCGACAGTGACTCGGTCTCGCCGGGCCACACACCGCCGAAACACCGGGCAGCACGTTCTCTGAACCGCACTGGGTTCTTTGGAGGCTCGTGACCTTGGAAACGAGGATGAGTACATGCCGAAGGAACAGGTTCCCGGGAAGCCGCAGACGCGGCGCTACAGCCCGGAGGAGAAGGTGGCGGCGGTCC
>NZ_JBPSDN010000028.1:0-54518 GCF_052036135.1 Gordonia marina | reverse complement strand
GGACCGCCGCCACCTTCTCCTCCGGGCTGTAGCGCCGCGTCTGCGGCTTCCCGGGAACCTGTTCCTTCGGCATGTACTCATCCTCGTTTCCAAGGTCACGAGCCTCCAAAGAACCCAGTGCGGTTCATACTCTCACATCGACGAGGACGGGCCGCGCCCACAAGCAGCGAAGCTCATTGTGCGGGCGATGGACGGACTCCTGGCACATCAAGCTCTATCTGCCGCTGCTCGCGACCTGGCGGCCTATGACTTCCAGCAGCTTTTTGCCTATCTCGAAGCCATGCGCGAGCATCTTGAGCCCGGCGACCTTGTCCGGCTGCAGTGGTCGTACCTTCCAGCGCTCGGATACGACGCGAAAGTCCCAGCGCTATCCGAAAGTTTGGCTGCTGACCCGGCGGAATTCGTCGGGGTCGTGAGCACCGTCTACCGTGCCCGGTCGAGGAGTGAAGACGAAGAAGTCGCCGAGGAACAAGCTGACGAAGAGCAGCGCGACGCTTCCCTGGCAACCAATGCGTACCGCCTGCTCAACGCCTGGGACTCACCGCCTGGGCTCGTCGATGGCGTCATGAATGCCGAGGTGCTTCGAGCCTGGATTGATAGCGCAGTGGAACTCCTCGCAGAAGGGGGCCGGACCGAGGTGGGCCTACAGCACATTGGACAGGTTCTCGGGCACACCCCACCAGACGCTGACGGCACCTGGCCCGGCGTCGTCGTGCGGGACCTCCTCGAAGAAGTGCAACTCGATCACATCGAAACTGGCCTTCACCTCCATATCGTCAATAGTCGCGGCGTCTCCAGTCGCGGCCTGGAAGACGGCGGCGAGCAAGAGCTTAAACTTGCTGCGGACTATCGAGCCAAGGCCGAAGCGCTCGCTGACGAAGCACCTAGAGTGGCTAGTCTGTTTAGGCGAGTAGCTGGCTCGTACGAGAGCGAAGCACGACGCAATGAGGAGGACGCCGAACGCTTCCGGCGCGGACTCCATTGACCGGTAAGGCTAGTGCCAAGCGCCAGATCGCAGCGCATTGTGAGCTTCCCGAGCTGAACAGTCGACGCATGTGACCGCAGACGTTATTCGGCTACGGAATGTGGTGGAGTTTCGCTTCAACGTCTAACAGCTTCAATGTCTGAAGGTTCGGAGTGGGGATGGAATTCGGATCGTTGGCTGATTAGGTGGGGGCCCTCGGCGGCTTGATGGCTGTGGTGGCGGCGATTGTCGCGTGGGCCGTCAGCAAGCGCTTGCTAGAGGTCGAACAGTGTCGCGACCGGAAACTGGAGATTGCTGAAGTACGAGCTCAGGCGGAGCTGGTGTTCGCGCTAGGGGCCGTACTGCCGAAGCGTGTGGCGGACGAGAAGTGGGCGATCTTCTTGTACAACGGATCCGACAAGCCGCTCTACGATGTGTATGTCGAGAGTCAGCGACTCGACGGAAGTACCCGGAACTATCCGCTCAGCCTTGGTGCGATTCCGCCGGGCAGATTCGTGGTGCCCAGCCACCCGAAGTATCACTGGGGCTCATTGGTGGATCTGGCGCAGAGCCCTGAACCGGTGGATTATCTGGTGAGGGGCAAAGGCGCCGGGATGATTGTTCGGGTGGTGTTCTCCGACGCCGCCAGGCGAAAATGGGAGCTTTCGAATGGCACCGAACTCAGGCTACTCGCGTAGGGATGGATGAAGGGTTGGGTCGGTGAGCAGAATCGTGCTGACCGGTCGCCTGATCTGCACGGACGCCGAGCAGCGCGACATCGTTCTTCGCCATCTTCCCCGGCATGTCGAGCTGACGCGAGCCGAACCGGGCTGCCTGCTCTTCGACGTCGAGCAGACCGCCGATCCGCTCGTGTGGCAGGTCCGTGAGGAATTCGCCGACTCCGGTGCGTTCGAGGCGCATCAACGGCGGGTGGCGTCCAGCGCATGGGGCCGGGCGACGCTGGGCATCCGGCGCGACTACACGGTCGGATCCCGCTGACCGGGCACGATCGACTCGGCGCTGACCCGCGAGTTGGCGGAGGGCGGAGTCGATCCGGTTCCAGGTGTCGATCGCGCCGATTTCGAACAGCGGTGCCGCGATCCGATGCTGAGCCGCGTGCCCCTGCCGGGACCGACCTCCCGACAGCGTGACGAGACACCGCCTGGGATGATCGAGACCTTCGATCCTGAGGAGGACACCATGTCGTCACCGCAGCTGCCGCCGTGCCCGGAATGCGCGCAGGAGTACGCCTACGAGGACGGGTCACTCCTCATCTGCCCCATGTGCGCTCACGAGTGGTCGCCCAGCGGCGACGCCGCTCCGACCGGGACCGGCGTGATCACCGATGCCGTCGGGAACGTCCTGACCGACGGCGACACCGTGACCGTCGTCAAGAGCGTGAAGGTCAAGGGCGGCGGGGGCGGGGTGATCAAGTCCGGCACCAAGGTCAAGGGCATCCGGTTGATCACCGACGGCGTCGGCGACCACGACATCGATGCCACCGTGCCGGGCTTCGGCCGCATGCAGCTGAAGTCCAGCATCGTCAAGAAGACCGGCTGACCACCGGCGTCCCCACTCCCGCCGATCCGGCGAAGGCTCTCAACCCACGACCGTCTCCGCCTCGGGGAACGGCGGCAGCGGCCGCTCGCGCAGCCACGGACGCAGCACCGTCGTATCGAGATGATGGGCGCGATCGACGCCGAGTACGGCGGCGGCCGACCACTCCAGGTCGGCGGTGGAGACGACGCCGTGCCGGTGATCGGCGACGTAGCGCCGGATCACCTGCCCGAACAGGTCGTCGCCGAGCGCGATCCGCATCGCGTGCAGCGTCAGGGCGCCGCGAATGTAGACCCGGTCGTCGAAGATCTCGTGTGGCCCGGGTTCGCTGATCACGATGTCCTGCGGCAACGCCACCAGCTGCGCGTAGTTCTCCCGGGCGCAGTCGGCGGTCGGGAGCGCGCCGGAGGCCTGCGACCACACCCACTCGGCGTAGTTGGCGAAGCCCTCGTGCAACCAGATGTCGCGCCACTGCCTCGCCGTGATGCTGTTGCCGAACCACTGGTGGGCCAGCTCGTGGGCGATCAGCCGCTGATTCTCGGCGCTGCGCGTGGCGTGGTTGGCCCCGAAGGTCGACAGGCTCGCCGACTCCAGCGGGATCTCCAGATCGTCGTCGGTGACGACGGCGGTGTACCCGGCGAACGGATACGGGCCGAACATCCGCTCGAAGGCCTCGATCATCCGCGGCTGATCGGCGAACGCCTCCCGGGTCGCGTCGTGCAGGCGGGCCGGGGCGGCGATCCGGCAGGGGACCGGCGCGTCCTGGCCGTCGATCCGGTAGCGGCCGATCTGCAACGTCATCATGTACGGCGACACGGGGTCGGGCATCGAGTACGTCCAGTGCCGCCGACCGTCGTCCGTGGGCCGTTCGGCCTCGAGGGCACCGCTCGCGACGACGGTGTACTCGGGATCGGTCGTCACCGTGAGGAGGTAGCTCGCCTTGTCGGCGGCGCGGTTGTTGCACGGGAACCAGGTGGCGGCGCCGTGCGGCTGACCGGCCACCAGGACGCCGTCGGTCAGCTCCTCCCAGCCGGCGGGATCGTCCGGCCCGGGCACGGTCTCCGGAAATCCCCGGTAGTCGACGGTGACGGTCAGGCTCCTCCCGGGCTCGACGACCTCGTCCAGCCGGACGGTGAGCCGGTCGCGCCGATGGTGCCAACTGAGGAGTTCGGCGCCCTCGACGTCCAGCTCGGTCACGTCGAGCCGGTACAGGTCGAGGACCAGCTCGTCGGTTCGCTCGAGAATCGTGACGGCCAGGTCGGCATGCGCGTCGAGCCGATTCTCCGGCAGGTCGTAGGCGAGATCGAGCCGGTAGTGATCCACCCCGAATCGGACATCGCCGTGCCCCGGGAGGTAGGGGTCGGCATCGGTCGGTCTGCTGCGCTTCACCGGGTCGTTCTACCACGGTGTGCCGATTGCGGCGGGCGGGTGCGCCGGGCGCTGTTAGCGTTTGACACGTGTCGTCGCCGGAGATGGATGGGCAGATCGCGGAGCTGGGAGCTTCGCTGCTGACTCGCGTGGATGAACTCGCGCGGCGGGTGGTGGCCGCCGTCGGCGACGAGGTGGAGTTCTACCGGGATGACCCGACGGTGTCCGAGGAGTCGCTGTACGAAACGTCCGTCGACAACCTGACACTTGTGTTCCGCTCGCTGGAGGACCGCCGGGAATTCGACTTGTCGGCGGCCGCGCAGACCGGCCGGCTCCGCGCCGAGCAAGGTGTGCCGCTGCCCGCGGTGATGGCGGCGTTCCGGGTCGCCGCCCACCAGGTGTGGCAGGGGCTGCGTGAGATGCTCGTCGGCATGCCGACCGCGAGTGCGGAACTGGCGCTCGCGGCCACCGAGAAGATCTGGTCGGGGCAGGACAGCTACGTCGAGGCCATGGCCTCCGCGCATCGCGAGGCGACGATGCGGCGGGTGATCGACGACGAGTACGAGCGTGCCGCCCTGGTCGAGGCGCTTCTGCAAGGCCGCCACCTGGTCGACTACACGCGGTGGGAGGTCGCGCAGCTGTTGCGGATGCCGGCCGACGGTCCGTACGTGGTGATCGCGGCCGCGCCGCCGATGATCGGCCGGTTGCCGCTGCCGGAGATCGCCGCGCGCCTGCGGGCGGTGGACACCTACTCGGCGTGGCGGCTGTTTCCCGACATCCACCTCGGGCTGGTCCATGTGAGCTCGCCGGCTGCGCACCGCGCCACCGTCGATCTGCTCGGCCGGGTCGCGACCACACCGGTGGGGATCTCGCCGCCGTTCGACGACCTCATCGACACCTCGGTGCACATGCGATACGCGCGGCTGGCGATGGAATCGGTGCCGGCGGGCGAACTGATCAGGGAGTTCGACGACTCGGTGCTCGGCGTCGCGGCGATCAGCGCGCCCGATGTCACGCGCAAGATCGCCGACGTGATCCTCGGCGCTTTCGCCGGACTCGCGAGCGACGACCAGCAGCTGCTCACCAGCACGTTCCACGCGTGGGTGGCGGCGGACGGTTCGGTCGACGACGCGGCCTACGCGCTGTCGTGCCATCCGAACACCGTGCGCTATCGCCTGCGCCGGATCGAGAAGGTGACCGATCGATCGCTGCGCGTGCCGCGGGATCTCGCCGAGCTGTGTCTCGCGTTCGAGATCCGGGAACGCCTCTGAAGCGTCGTCCGTCGCACCGCGGGTCAGCGGCGTGGACGGTTTGTCCCGGCGGACAACGGAAGCCGAAACACCTTGGTGACGGCGCTCTACCGGAGCCCGGAAACCGGAGCTTATGCTCGTTTCCGGAGACGTGAAGTCACCGGGACCGTGCGTCCGGTGTGGAGGGGAACGATCATGATCTGGCTGACAGGTGATCCCGGTTCCGATCCGTCGACGTTGCAGGCGATGATCTTCGTCCGCGAGTTCGAGGCCCGGGCCGACCGGCTGGTCATCGAGATCGGGTCGGTTCCGCTCTCGCATCCGCATACGCGCGAGTTGCTCACCGAATTGCACGACGTTCGCGCGCAGATCCAGCGACTGCAAACGACCTACCGGCTGCCGCTGGGGCGCTCCGTCGCCGAGCCGGCGGTGCCGGGGGAACCGATGGCGTTCGACCAGGCCGGCTGATCCCGGCCGGAGACACGATCGGCGCGGAAGATCTGGGCGCGGACCGCCGAGGCCGTCACGGCCGCCACGAGGGGTGCGGCGGCTCCGCCCCGATCATCGTGCCACCCGCGTGCGACCGCTATCGGGACACCAGATCCGGCGACGCGGGTGCGGCGGGGTGCGTGTGCATCGCGATCAGCCGGGACGGGTGGGCGCGGCGTCCGCCGTCGACCGCCAGCACGGAGACCGCTTCCCGGTGAGCCTCCTCGATCAGATCCCCGGCCCGGCCGAAGTCCATCGCGCCGAGATCGAGCGGGCACGGCGGTGGCAGCACGATCAGTTCGGCGGCGTCGGCGTAGTCGTCGATCTCCCGGATGAGTCGCTTGTGCACCAGCAGCGTCATACTGTGCAGCACCGCGCCCGCCGCGTCCTGGGGTGGTTCGGTGCGGGCACACGAATACCCGGTCGGCAGCACGTACACGGTGTCCGCGCCGGCGGTGATCGCGGGTGCCAGCGAGGTGTTGTCCGCGATGCCGCCGTCGACCAGGGTCCGGTCGTGCCAGTGCACCGGCGGCAGCAGCCCCGGAATGGCACTGCTGGCCAGGAGAGCGTCGGCGACCGGTCCCCAGCCCAGATCCACCTCGCCGCCGGTGAGGACGTCCGTGGTCACCACGATCAGCGGGACCCGGGTGTCTTCGAGACCGGTGAGCGTGAGGTTGTTCTCGACGATGCGGCGCAGCCCGGTGTCGTCGAACAATGACGGGCTTCGGCCGCGCAGCGCGCTGAGCAGACGCAGTGGATCGGGTGGGAACACGTCGCGTGCCCGCAGGGATCGCCAGATCTCCTCCAGCCCGTCGACGGCATCGGCCGTGAGCCCGTGTTCGGCGATGTAGGCGGCGTTCAGGGCGCCGGCGGAGGTGCCGACCAGCAGGTCGGGGACGACGCCGTGCTCCACCAGCGCCCGCAGCATGCCCACCTGGATGGCGCCCAGGTTGGTGCCGCCGGACAGCACGATCGCGGTGGTCATGTCCCTCCTCGGGCCGGGTGCGGGGCTCTCCCGCCCAGAATAAGGCGAGGTGGAGTTCGTGTCGTGGAGTCGTTGCCCGGGGCGGCCGGCCGCCACCGGTGCAGACGATGGACGAGGTGCGCGGCGAGCTCGCCGATGCGACGGTCACCGGCCCGGCGATCCGGTGCGATGGGTGTCGCATCGGCGCGGTCCGTCCGCGGGTTCGGGGGAAGTGCCGCCGAACTCGGGCGGCCGACGGTCGTGCCCCGACCTGCGGCGAGCGGCACTCCCGCGGCCTTATTCGAAAGTACTTTCTAATCATCTGTTGAATACACATCATGGTGGGCGTATCCTGGGAGTAGGAGAAGAACCATCCTCCACCCGGCCGGAAAAGAGGTTCGTGATGAGCGACGACGTGTTCGACGCCCGCGGTGCTCTGGCCGGCCTGTCGCCGTCCGAGTTGGTGTCGGTGATCGGCGCTGCCGAAGAATCTCTGGTCGATGCACCGCTGGCCGCCCTCTCCGAGGACGGGCTGCTCGAGTTACTGGAATCGCGGGAGCAAGCGCGCCGCACGGGTGTGGCTGTGGACGCGGCACTGTTCGTGGAGATCTCCGACCGCGGCGGCTGCCGGCGGGCCGGGTACAACACCATGCACCAGCTACTCGCGGAGGGCTTGCGTGTCGGGGAGGGCGAGTCCCGGCGGCGCCGGGTGGTCGCGGCCTCGATCGGCCGGTTCACCGCGATGACCGGGGAGCGCCGTGAGCCGAGATTCCCGGCCACCGCGCAGGCTGTGGCCGAAGGCGCGATCGGTGAGACGCACGTGTCGGTGATCGAGGAGGTCATGGACAAGATCCCCGCTACCGTCGAGCCGGAGAAGCGGGCGAAGGCCGAGGCCATGCTCGCCGACGCCGCCCGCACCCTGAACCCGGCCGGGGTGACGATGGTCGGCAACCGGCTCCTCGCTTACCTCGACCCCGACGGCACCCTCGCTGACGACGCTGACCGGCAGCGGCAAGCCGAGTTCCGGCTCTCCGCGCAGGACCGGCAGTCGATGACGGCGGTCCAGGCTCGTCTCACCCCGCAGTTGCGGGCGGAGTTCGAGGTGATGTTCACCCAATGGGCTGCGCCCGGCATGAACAATCCGAACGATCCCGATTCCCCGCACGGCGCGGCCGATCAGCCCGGTCTGGATCCGGCGGTCCTGGCCGCGGCGGCCGAGCGCGATACCCGGCTGTTGGGGCGGCGTCAGCACGACGCCCTGTCGGCGTTGCCGGCGTGGGCGAATGCGCAGTTCTCGTTCGCCAAGCCGGAGAACCTGCGCAATCAGATCGTGGTCACCGTGACCGATGAGGATCTGGCTCGGCAGGCGGGGCTCGCTTGGACGACGACCGGCACCCGGATTCCGGTCTCGGATCTGGTGAAGTTCGCCGCCGACGCCGTGCCGTACCTGGCGGTGTTCGCCAAGGCCAGCGGGCAGCCGTTGTACCTCGGGCGGGCGCACCGGCTCGCGTCGCGCGCGCAACGCTTGGCGTTGTTCGCCCGGGA
This sequence comes from Gordonia marina, assembly GCF_052036135.1. NCBI lineage: Bacteria > Bacillati > Actinomycetota > Actinomycetes > Mycobacteriales > Gordoniaceae > Gordonia > Gordonia marina. The sequence continues at coordinate 46,381 of NZ_JBPSDN010000028.1, read as the reverse complement.
CCGCGGCTGTACCGCGCCGGGCTGTACGCGGCCGTTCGTTCAGGTGCAGATGCAGCATATGCCGGACTGGCAGGACGGCGGTCCCACCGATGTCGACCACCTCGGCGGGGCGTGCGGGAAGCACAACCGGTGGAACGGCAAGAACCCCGGCGAGTGGGAATCGACAGTCCTCACTGACGGACCGGACAAGGGCCGGGTCGGGTGGCGGCCGGTCGGGCGGGCGGGTCCGTGGATCGTGAACCCGCTGTTCCACCCGGACAAGCTCCGGACCGGGCCGGACGTCCCGGCCGCGGAGCGGACCCCGCCACCGACGGTGAATCACCGCCTCGGCGACACCACCGACGAGGTCTCGACTTCGCTCGACCGACATCTCAGTCGAGACCTCGACCTGCGTGAGGACTCCGGCCGGCCTGTGGAGTCCGGCGTCGAAGCCCTCCTCGAACACCTCCTGGCCGCCTGACCACCGCTCGATGTGGTCGGGCCACCAGGTTGTCCACCATCGAGTGGTGAGCGCGGTGCGAGTGGTCAGCGTGGTGTGCGGCGGTCGGAAAACGGCTTGCCGTGCGTCCCGCCCGACTGCGAGTCTGCACACAAGAACAGGAAGGCGGCGGGGTGGACACGGAAGCGCAAGGCGCACTGCAGTTGACGGCGAGCGACGCGGGGGAGGTGCTCACGCTGCAGCGCGCGGCGTACGTCAGCGAGGCGATCGCGCACGACGACCTCGCTATTCCTCCGCTGGTCCAGACGCTCGACGACCTGCGGGCGGAACTGGCCGACGAGAACGTGATCGGCCTCGGGATCAGGAGAGGCGGACGACTCGTCGCCGCGGTCAGGTTGCGTATCCGCGGACGACTCGCCGAACTCGGCCGCCTGACCGTCGTGCCTGACCTGCAGGGAGGGGGCCTCGGCAGCCGGTTGCTGGCGACCATCGACGACGAACTACCGCCCGGCGTCGACCGTGTCGAACTCTTCACCGGGGAGCGCAGCGCCGCCAACCTGCGTCTGTACCGGCGCATGGGATACGTCGAGGACCGGCGCGTGAGCGCCGGTGCGTACGACCTGGTCTTCCTGTCCCGCGCGGTGGGCGCCCGGTGATGCCGCCGGGATACCGTGAGGCGTGACCACCGACCGCACGGCCGACGGCCTGCCCGACCTCACCCGATTCGGCGTCCGCGACCTGTTGCGGCTGGAAGCGGAGATCAACGCCGAGTTCCGCACGCGAGAACTGGTGCGCACCAACAACAAGCCGCTCGGTGACATCGCCGAGTGCATCGTCCGCGAGGCGCGCGGGGGTGTGCTCGAACCCAACTCGACCAAGTCGCACGATGTCACCACCGACGACGGCCGGCGCATCCAGGTCAAGGCCATGGGACGGCGGACTCTCGGCCGCTCGGCGGTCTTCAGCCCATTCCGCAGCTTCGACTTCGACACCGCGGTGTTCCTCGTCTTCGCGCCCGCGACCTTTCACCTCGCGGAGGCGTGGGAGGCGACGCCGGCCGAGATCGAACCGATCGCGCGGTTCAGCCGTCACGTCAACGGCCACCTGCTCTCCCTTACCCGGATCGCCGGCGTCGGCCGCGATGTCACGGCGGAGATGTCCGCGGCGTACGCGGCCCTCGACTGACCGTCGCTGTTCCCCGGCGGGCCTCGGCCTGCGCGCGCTCCGGCCGGCGGCCCTCCGGAATGGCGAAGGGTTCCCAGGGACCTTCCAGCGGCCTCCCAGCTTCGGCCGCGACCATGGCGATCATGACCGCACTCGACATCAGACCTGCACCGGTGCCACCGGCCGCGCCCGTGGCCGTTCGCACCGGACCCGACCGTGAACGACGCTGGAGATCCCGCTACTGGGCGGTGTCGGCGCTGCTCGCCGGCACGGCCCTGCTCTACCTGGTCGGACTCTCCCGCAACGGCTGGGGCAACGACTTCTACGCCGCGGCCGCGCAGGCCGGTGGCGAGAACTGGAAGGCGTGGCTGTTCGGCTCGCTCGACCCCAACAACGTCATCACCGTCGACAAGCCGCCGGCCGCGCTCTGGGTCACCGGGTTGTCGGTGCGGCTCTTCGGCCTGAGTTCGTGGTCCATCCTGGTGCCGCAGGCGCTGATGGGCGTACTGACCGTGTGGCTCCTGTACGCGACGGTGCGGCGACTGCTGCTGAGGGCGGGATCGTCGCGCACGGCGACCGCCGGCGGCCTGCTGGCCGGCGCGGTTCTCGCGTTGACGCCGGCCGCCGTGCTGATCTTCCGCTTCAACAACCCGGACGCGCTCCTGGTGCTGCTGATGACCGCCGCGGCGTACGCGACGGTGCGGGCCTGCCAGCGGGCGTCCGCGAAGTGGCTGGTCCTGTGCGGGGTGGCCCTCGGCTTCGCCTTCCTCACGAAGATGTTGCAGGGGCTGCTCGTCCTGCCCGGGTTCGGCCTCGCCTACCTCGTGTTCGCCCAGACCACCTGGCTGCGCCGGATTCGTGACCTCGTGCTCGCCGGCCTCGCGGTGGTCGTCTCGGCCGGCTGGTACGTCCTCCTGGTCGACCTGTGGCCGAAGGACTCCCGTCCCTACATCGGCGGTTCCACCGACAACTCCTTCATGGACCTGGTGCTCGGGTACAACGGCTTCGCGCGGATCTTCGGCGGTCACGGCGGGAGCGGCGGTCCCGGCGGAGGCGGCCCCGGCGGGAGTGGATCCACCGGTACGTCGTTCGGCGGGAGTCCGAGTCCGGCCCGCCTGTTCAGCAACGAATTCGGCAACGAGATCTCCTGGCTGCTCCCGGCGGCCCTCGCGGTGCTGGTGTGCGCACTGATCGCCGGTGTCCTGATCGCCGTGCGTCGCCGCCGGGGTCTGCCGACGGCCGGCCCGATCGACCGCGACGTCGCGCTCGGCGCGGTGGTCTTCGGCAGTTGGCTGGTCGTCACCGGCCTGGTGTTCAGCTACATGAGCGGCACCGTGCACCCCTATTACACGGTGGCGCTGGCTCCGGCGATCGCCGCGCTGGTCGCGATCGGCGCGGTCACCGGCTGGCGTGCCCGCCGGTCGTGGGCCGGGACCGGCTTCCTGGCGCTGCTGCTGGTGTCGGCGACCGGCTGGGGTATCGCGAAGACGCACGCCGCGGACTTCGCGTGGCCGCTGCTCGGGTGGGTGCTCGGCGGGGCGACGGTCCTCGCGCTGGCGGCCTTCGCGGTACTGCGCCGGGCCGGCGGCCGTCGGGCGATCGCGCTGGCGGCGAGTCTCGTGGCTGTAGCCGGTATCGCGACCGCGTCGTTCGGCATCGCGACCGCGAACACCACGCACACCGGATCGATTCCGACCGCGGTCGTCACGGCCGGCGGTGGTCCGGGCGGCTTCGGCGGCCCCGGTGGCGGTCCGGGCGGCGGGTTCGGTGGTCCCGGCGGACAGCGTCCGGGGAACTCGACCGATCAGGCGCCGACCGGGCAGCCGCCGAGCGGTCAGCCGTCGAACGGCCAGCCGTCGAACGGCCAGCAACAGAATGGCCAGCAACAGAACGGCCAGCAACAGAACGGCCAGGGCACGCCGAACGGGCAGGGCGCACCGAACGGGCAGGGCGCACCGAGCGCGCAGGGTGGTTCCGGTGGTGGTCCGGGCGGTGGCAGCACGAACACCGAATTGATCGCGCTGCTCAAGCAGACCACCACCGCGTGGGCGGCGGCCGCCAACGGCGCGCAGTCGCAGGCCGGTCTCCAGCTGGGGTCGAGGCGTCCGGTGATCGCGATCGGCGGCTTCGGCGGCGACCCCTCGCCGACCCTCGCCCAGTTCAAACAGTGGGTGGCCCAGGGCAAGATCGGTTACTACATCGGCGGTGGCGGTGGTGGTCCGCGCGGCTCCAGCGACATCGGCACCTGGGTGAGTGAGAACTTCACCCCGATCACCGTGGGTGGCACGACGGTGTACAAGCTGACCTGAGCGTGTCCGAGACCGGCCGGACCGACCGCTATCGGCGGCGGTCCGGCCGGTCAGTTCTTGCGCAGTTCCTCGGCGAACATCACCACGATCCCGCTGGGACCGCGCAGGTAGGTGAGGCGGTAGACGTCCTCGTACGTCGCGACGCCGCGGAGCGGATGGCACCCGTGCCGGGCGGCGATCGCCAGGGCCTCGTCGATGTCGTCCACGACGAACGACACCCGGTGCATCCCGATCTCGTGCGGGCGGGTGGGGGCGGTCTCGATCGCCTCGGGGTGCAGGTACTCGAAGAACTCCAGCTGACCGTGGCCGTCCGGGGTGTTCAGGACCGCGATCCGGGCGTGGTTGCCGTCGAGGCCGACGGCGGTGTCGGCCCATTCCCCGCTGACCTCGGCACGACCGGCGACCGTCAGACCCAGGTCGGTGAAGAAGGAGATCGCCTCGTCCAGGTCGCGCACGGCGATTCCCACATTGCCCATCCGGATAGCCATGCGCCCAGCGTAGGTCCGGTCCGGCTTCGTGGCGGGGTACCGGTATCGCGCCGGCGCGGAAACGGCGGAGTGCTGGGTCGTCACGACCCCGAAGTCCGCCGTCTGCCGATCGCGGAACGGCGGCATGGCGCGCCCGGATCGCGCATCGCGACGCGATAGGCTCCGCGACCATGACCGGGAAGAGCTCCGCCGAACTCAACGACCACGTGACGGCGGCCTATGCCGCCGTCACCGACGAGGCCCGCGCCGAGAAGGTCGCCAAACAGCACGCGCGCGGCAAGATGACCGCTCGCGAACGTATCGCGTACCTCGCCGCCGGCGGCTTCTACGAGTTCGGGGCGCTCGCCGGGCCCGGCCCCGCACAGCAGGGCGCCGCACCGCTCGTCGCCCCGGGGGACGGCGTGGTCACCGGTGTCGGCTACATCGACGGGCGGCCGGTCGTGATCGCCGCGTTCGACTTCACCGTCCTCGGCGGCAGCAACGGCGCCACCGGGATGGCCAAACTCGATCGGTGCGCCGAACGTGCCGCCACCGACGGCATCCCGCTGGTGATGCTGATGGACGGTGGCGGGCACCGCATGCAGGAGGCGCTCGACTCGCGCCTGGCCGCGCCCGGCTCCCGGCTGATGCTGCGGCTGACCGACCTCTCCGGGCAGGTCCCGCTGGTCGCGGCCATGATGGGTCCCGGTTTCGGCGCGCCCGCGAACATCGCGGCGTGCTGCGACTTCGTCACCATCACCCGCGGCATCGGGACCATCGGGATGTCGTCGGCGCCGTTGGTGAAGGCCGCGACCGGCGAAGACCTGACCAACGACGAGATCGGCGGCGCCGACCTGCAGGCCGCGCGCGGCGTCGTCGATGTGGTGGGTGACGACGAGCACGAGACGCTGGACGCCATCCGCGCCTATCTGTCGTACCTGCCCGCCAACGCCGACGCCGCACCGCACCGGATGCCCGGGCCGCACGCTCCGGGGGACACCGCAGACGGGCTCGACACCCTCATCCCGCCGTCCGGCCGCACCGCCTACGACGTTCTCGACGTCATCGAAGGACTCGCCGACCGCGACAGCCTCTTCGAGATCCGGCCGGCGCACGCGCCGAACGTTGCCACCGTGCTGATCCGGATCGGGGGCCGGCCGATGGGGGTGATCGCCAATCAGCCGCGGTACCACGCGGGCGCGCTCGACGCGCCCGCCTGCGAGAAGGCCGCGCATTTCACGGCGATCTGCGACACCTTCGGGCTTCCGCTGCTGATCCTCATCGACCTGCCGGGCTTCCTGGTCGGCGCCGCCGCGGAGGAGTCCGGTCTGGTGCGCCGCAGCGCGCGCCTCGGCTACGAGCTGGGTAACGCGACCGTCCCGCGGTTCGTCATCGTCACCCGCAAGGCGTACGGCGCGGCGTACATCGTGATGGGCGGCGGCCGGTCCATCGAGGCCGACCTGTCGCTGGCCTGGCCGACCGCGGAGATCTGCGCGATCCCGATCGAATCCGCCGTCGACCTGGCCTTCAAATCGGTGTACGAACAGGCCGACGACCCGGCCGCGCACCGCGCCGATCTGATCACCCTCTTCCAGGCGAACGTCGACCCGGTGCTGGCCGCTGACGGCTTCGGGATCGACGACGTGGTGCTGCCCTCGGCGACGCGGGAACTGCTGCTCGAAGCCCTGGGCCGCGTGCGGCCGCGCCGCGCCCCGCGGATGCCGGGCAAGCGCCGGTCGATCTCGCCGATCTGAGGCGGGCCCTCTCGAAGTACCCGGGCCGGCGTCAGCCCCGCGGCACCAGGCGCGATCCCGGAAGCCGCGGCGCGGGCAGCGGCGGGGGAGCGCCGGGCGGGAAGTCGCCGAACAGCGGCGGCTTGCCCGCGTCGTCCGGATGCGGCGGGTCGAAACCGAGTTCGGCCTGGTAACGGCGGCGGAACTCGGCGATCTCGTCGTGATCCCGGCCGACGAAGTTCCACCACATCACGATCTTCTCGCCGAGCGGCACGCCACCGAGCAGGATCGCCCGGGCGGGTGCGTCGCCGGCCGCGACGACCAGCGTGTCGGCACCCGGCGGCACGTAGGCCAGGGCGCGGTGCTCGATGCGCGTGCCGTTCACCGTGAGACCGTCGTTCTCGGCCAGGACGGCGTGCTCGAAGTCCGGGCGGACGTCGATCGTGACCGTCGCCCCCGGTTCCAGCAGCAGTTCGGCGCCGAGGAGCGGGGGAGTCCCGGTCTCGACCGGGGACGCGGCGCCGAGGAGTTCCCCGAGGAACACCCGCGCGGTGACGCCCGGCCGCACGACCGGTTCGGGGACATAGTGCTCGAACCGGTTGTCGCCGAACCGGGTGTCGTCGGGTAGCGCGTACCAGAGCTGCACACCGTGCAGGACCGCCGTGTCCGGCGCGCTGATCTCCTGGTGGGTGATGCCGCGCCCGGCGATCATCAAGTTGAGTTCTCCGGGGATCACCGCGGCGGCGTTGCCACCGGAATCGAGGTGGTCGACCCGGCCGGTGAAGAGCCAGCAGACCGTGGCCAGACCGGTGTGCGGGTGCCGCGGCACTTGCATGCCGCCGGTCGTCGAGACCTCATCGGGACCGTAGTGATCGAGGAAGCACCAGGCGCCGACCAGCGAACGACGGCGCTGCGGCAGGGTCCGGAACACCGTCATCGCGCGCGGCCCGCCGAGTGGCACGGCCCGCGGTTCGAGCACTTCGATCGCCGTGCAGGGCTGCCCCGGTTCGAGGACCGTGAGCGCCGGATCCGGATCGAGATTCGTCATCGAGCGTCCTTCCTGCCGCGTGCGTGCGTCGCAGACGACGCTACGCCGGGCCGCCGTCGGGCGCGGCCCGCGCCCGACGGGTGTCCGATACCATCCCGGTGCGGGTCCACCGGCGGAGGAGAGTGCCGTGCAGTCGGAGAGTCAGGGCGACGATCACGGTGTGCCGCCGGACCGGCGCGCCTGGGCGGCGCGCGGGATCCTCGCCGCGACGACCGGGGTGGCAGGCATCGTGCTGCTGTTCGCCGGTCTGTCGCTGCCGGTGTTCGTCGGCCTGGCCGGCGCCGGTCTGCTCGGCGTGGGCCTGGTGACGTTGGCCAGCACCGGCGACCCGGCAGGCGCGCGATCCGCGCCGACGTGGCCCGCAGTGGCTACCGGAGCGGTCTGCCTCGTCGCCGGGCTGGTCGTGCTCTTCTGGCGCGCGGCGAGCCTGCACACGCTGGTGCTGGTCCTGGCCGCGGCGCTGATCGTGCACGGCGCCACCGCGATCGTCCGCGCGTTCCGCGGCGGCACCGACCTGCGGGTGGCCGGCTTCTTCAGCGGTGCGGCCGCGGTCGTCTTCGGCGTGCTGGCGGTGAGCTGGCCGCTCATCACCGTCACGGTGTTCCGGATCGGCTTCGGTGCCTGGCTGGTCTTCTTCGCGGTCCGCGTCCTCGCCGAGCCGGGCCTTTCGGGCCGGCGCCGCCCGGCGTCGCGTCCGGGGGTCCGGCGCTGGGCCCGGACGCTCGGCGCCGTCGTCGCCTTCCTCCTCGCCGTGGTGCTCGCCGGCGGCAGCGCGCTCCTGCTGCACGGCGACGACCGGCCCGCGCCCGGCGCCTTCTACACGCCGCCCGCCTCGGTGCCCGGTGAGCCCGGTGCGCTGATCCGCGCCGAATCCCGGCCCGGCGCCGCGCCGCCCGGGACCCAGATGTGGCGCATCCTCTACACCACGACCCGCCTCGACGGCGGTCCGACGGTGGCGAGCGGCACGGTCATCGCTCCGGCGCGGCGCGGCGCCGGACCCCTGCCGCTGCTCACCGTGGCGCACGGAACCTCGGGGATCGTGCCGCGCTGCGCGCCGTCGCTCACCGCCGAGCCCTTCGCCGACGGCGCCCAGGCCGCGGTGCTCGACATGGTCACCCAGCACGGCTGGGCGGCGGTCTCGTCCGACTACACCGGCCTCGGAACCGCGGGCCTGCACCCCTACCTGATCGGCGAGGCCGAGGCGCGCAGCGTGCTCGACGCGTCGCGCGCCGCCGCCCGGATCGACACGCTCCGGCTCGCACCGAGACGGTGATCTGGGGTCACTCGCAGGGCGGACACGCCGCGTTGTGGGCCGGGCAGATCGCGCCGCGATACGCGCCCGGCCTCACCGTCAAGGGCATCGCCGCCCTGGCCCCGGCGAGCGACCTGTACGCGCTGGCGCAGGAGACCAAGGCCGGGATCGGCGGCAAGACCGTCTCCGCCTACATCGTCACCGCCTGGGATCACGAGTATCCGGATCTGCATCTCGCCGATCACCTGACGCCGGGCACCGCGCAGGGCGTCGAGCAGGTCGCCGGGCTGTGCTTCAACCAGCAGGACGCGATCGCCGCGTTCCTGCGCGGCAGCCAGATCCCCGACCAGGTGATTCCCGACGCGATGCTCGACGGCGAGGTCGGGGATCTGCTGCGCCGGAACACCCCGACCGGCCCGTTTCCCGCGCCGGTCCTGGTGATGCAGGGCACCGCCGATCCGCTCGTGACACCGGCCATGCAGGCCGACTGGGTCGCCGAGCGGTGCGCGCAAGGCCGTCCCGTCGACTACCGCACGGTGCCCGGCCGCGGGCACATGGAACTCGTCGCCGCGGATTCCCCGGTCAACGCCGAACTGATCTCCTGGACCCTCGCCCGCTGGAACGGGGCGCCGGCGACGCCGACCTGCGGTGTGCGGTAAGCGTCCTCGGGACCGCTCTCCGGCGTAGGCTCGCCCTCATCACGTGGTCGACTCGTGGTCGGAGGTCATCGTGCAGACACTCCTCTTCGCGCTGGGGCTGGTCCTGTTCCTCCTCGGGCTGCTCACCGGCCTGGTGAACGGGGCCGTGCGGAATCCCCGCATGGGGCTGGCCAGTCACCTGCAGGGGATGACGAACGGCCCGTTCCTCATCATCGCCGGACTGTTGTGGCCGTATCTGAACCTGCCGCACGGCTGGCAGGTCGTCACGGTGGTGTTGCTCGCGTATGGCACCTACGCCAACTGGCTGGCGACTCAGCTCGCCGCGATCTGGGGTGGCGGGCGCCGGTTCGCGCCGGCCGCGGCGGGCGACCACGTCGCCCGGCCGGGCCAGGAACGCGTCATCGATTTCCTGCTCGCCTCACTCGCGCCGGCGATGATCGCGGCGACGGCGCTGCTCATCGCCGGGGTGCTGCTCTGAGGTGCTGTTAGGGTGAGCGCGCGACCCGGTGGGCGCCGTGCCGCGTGGATTCAGGGAGCGACGGATGCGGATCTCGCGTGTGGTGCCGGTGGCGATCGCCGCGTGCGCGCTGCTCGGCATCGCGGCGTTCGTGCTGGTCGTGCTGGCCGGCCGGGATGTCCCCGGAACCGCGACACCCGCCGCCCCGCCACCGCTGTCCGGGTCGCCGGCCAGTCCGCAGCCGTTCGACGACGCCCGCGCGACCCAGATCAGCGAGGCGATCGCCTCCGGTGATGCCGACCGCGTGGGCGCGGTGATCGCGAGCGGACCGCGGGTCACGATCGACGCGAGTGCGCCGGCCGCACTGAAAGCACTGGCGCCGATCGCGTTCGACGTCCCCACCACCCGGTACCTCAGCGACGACACCGGCTTCGTGCAGGCCTACGTGGGCGCGGCGCGGGCTCCCTGGGTGGTCTACCTGCTCCGCCAGGACGGCGTCTGGAAACTCGCCGCCACCCAAGAGGGAACCGTCTCGTGACGGCCCACCGGAACGCCGCGGTGTCGTGCCTGGGCGCGGCACTGGTGGTGGTGCTCGCCGCGATGGGTCTGGTGCCCGCGCCCGCGCACGCCCGGCCGGCGTGCATGCCGACCGGTATCGCGGCGACCTCGTTCGGGGCGCACCGGCATCCGCTGGTCGGCGTGCACGGCTGGACCGGAAAGCCGGGGCAGATGACGGCCACGCTCGACGCGATCACCCGCGCGATGCCGAACACGTTCGACCCGATCGCCTTCGACTACTCCAACGCCAACACCGACTGGGCGGCCGATCCGCGGGTGGCGCAGTGCCTCGCGACCTTCGTCAACGCGGTGTCGGACAAGCAGCGGGCGGCCGGCGGCGACGGCCGCGTCTTCGTCGTCGCGCATTCGATGGGCGGCCTCGCCACCCGGTTCGCCACCGACGTCCGGTACGCGGTGGATCAGCCGGTCAAGCCCGGGGTGCTCGGTGGCGTGGTCAGCTTCGACACCCCGTACCTCGGTTCGCCGTTCGGAAACACCGCCGCGGGGTCGGCCAAGCAGGCCCTGGACGAATTCTGGGACGCGCTCACCGCGAAGAGGCTGATGCCCGATCGTTCCTCGGACGCGGTCCGCTGCCTCGCCGTGCACGACCAGGCGCGCCCGCTGCCGTCCGGCTGCGCCTACCCGCCGTTCCTGCCCTCCGGCGTTCCGGTCGGCCAGATCGGCGGTGACATCACCTTGTCCCGCACCCTGTTCGGCCAGAAGCTGTACGACGTCCCCCTCCGCAGCGACGGCGTGGTGTCCACCGACTCGTCGACCGGCTACCTCTCCTCGGGACCGCCGGGATCGACGCCGCCGCGCGGGTCGTTCGGATTCCAGGACATCGCCTGCACGACCACCACCGACCGCACCCTCGACGCGGTCCGGACGCTGGTCGGCAGCCCGAACATCGTGGCCGGGATCATCAAGACGCAGCTGCTGGCCATCGGCCAGCTGGGTCTGGACAGCCGCATCCTCGATCAGGTCCTCGCCGACGACCCGCAGGCCGAGCTGATGGTGACGCTTCTGGCGGCGGCGATCTCCGACTCGGGTTGCACGCACACCAACATCCTCACCGAGGCGCGGGCCATCGCCGCGGCCGTCACCTTCCTGAAGAAGCAGCTCCAGACGCCCGCGGCCGCACCTCCGGAGGAGGAGATCCTGCGCCCGTTCGCCACCGCGGGCGGCGCCGCGGCCGGCTGGCACGTCGCGCCGACGGCCGCCGGCACCAACGTCGTCGACTGCCGGTACCCGTCGGCGTCGCCGGCGAGCAAGTCCCCGGGCATCCAATTCTGCGCGCCGTCGGCGGCCAACGCCGATGCCTGCTACTTCACCCGGGGCTCGGCCGACGGGCTCTGCCTGCAAGATCCGTTCACCACGACGATCTTCCCGGTGCGGGCGAGCGGGCCGGTCACCTACGACCTCCCGCCGCCGGCCACGCCGCGGCCCCTCGGACTGCTCCTGGATGACGGCACTCGCTGCCGTCTCCGCAACGGCGGTTCGTGGTCGGCGCAGGCGCAGCACCCCGACTACGTCGGTTACTACGGTTGCCGCAAGGAGGGGAGTGACGCCACCCTGATCGTCTGGGCGGACCGCGACTCCGACGGCGGGATCGACCGGTCGGGTACCGGCTGGACCGTCCAGGTGGGTGACGAATCCGGGCCGCTGACCACCCGGTATGTGCGGAAGGTCTTCTACGTCGGTACGGCCTGACCGCGCGCCGACGGCACCTTCACGAAGCGGGTGAGCCCGATCTGGTCGGCGTCGAGCAGACCGGGTCCGGGTGGACCTTCCAGCACCACGCCGAGGAGGGCGTTCAGCGCCGCTTCACCGAGATCGAGCGGATGGAACGGCAGCGGATAGCCGGGTCCCGCGGGTCTCTTCCCGGCCCAGAACGGCTCCTCGAAGGGCTCGGGAGCACCGATCGATTCCCAGACGCCGCTGCCCGGGTTCACGCTCAGCGAGCGGATCAGCGTGCCCGACTCCCACCGGGCGTAGGCGAACATGTCGTACTGCGAGCGCTGGGTCAGCAGTATCGGGCCGCCGCCGAGGGCCGGTGACCGGTAGCGTTTGTGCAGTTTCGTGGGATTGAACAGGGCGGCGTCGCGGGTCGTGACGAGGAGTCCGTCGCGCAGCCGGCCCGCGCACAGCTCACCCTGCGCGGGAAATCCGTATTGCACCAGGTCGCCCTCGCCGTCGGCCTCGTAGCGGCTGCGCGGAAACAGTGTGGCGACGGCCTCGGCGGGATCCGGCGCGTCCCCGGCGGAATCGCTCGGGTAGTACAGGACTGCCAGTTTCACACCCACGTCGTCGATTCTCGCATCTGGACCGCCGATAACGATCCCGTAGCGGTTGATCGGTCGAGACTTCCCTGTTGCTGGTGTTGCCGCTGATACTGGAGTGATGAGTATGGGATCGGCGGGATCGAGACGACGACGCGGCACCCGCGGCCGGCTGACGACGATGCTGGCGGTGGTCACCCTCGTGGTCGCCACCCTGTCGGCGGCGGTGCCCGGTGCCGTCCATGCGGCACCCCCGGCGTGGCGGTACACGATGGTCGCGTTCAGCAACGACAGCGCCCGCGACATGGACGTCTACCAGTCCGCCGACGGCACCCACTACGAGCTCCTGAAGAAGGACGCGTACCGCCCGCCCTCCGGTTACGTCCGCGACCCGAGCATCTTCCGTCACACCGACGGGCAGTACTACGTCACCTACACGACGGGCGACGGCGCGAACCTCGGTTTCGCCCGCAGCCCGGACCGCATCCACTGGACGCCGATGGCGAACCAGCCGGTGCCGTTCTGCTGCGCGTTCCTGCCCGGCACCGGCGACGGCAAGGGGCCGGTCAACCCGCTCGGCATCAACGGGTCGGCCGGATTCCGCGACGGCCCGTCGCTGTCGCCGTTCACCACCAAGGCGTGGGCGCCGGACTGGTTCGTCGACGGCGACCGGGTGAGCGTCGTGTGGTCGATGTCGACCGGCGGCGGCTTCGTGCCCTATGTGATGACGGCGCTGAACAGCTCGCTGACGCAGTGGAGTCTGCCGGTGCCGCTGAACGGGATCGAGGCCGACCACATCGACACCACCGTGGTGAAGATCGGCTCCACCTACCACGCCTTCACCAAGAACGAGACCAAGAAGGTGATCGATCACGCGGTGGCGCCGGCACTCGGCGGGCCGTACACCTACGTGCCCGCCGGTGACTGGGGGACGCTGGTGGAGGGGCCGGCCGTGGTGCAGTTGCCGAACGGGGACTGGCGGATCTACCTCGACGCCTACACCCGGGGGAAGCTGCTGTACTCCGACTCCCACGACGGACTGAAGACGTGGTCGCCGGTGCAGGAACTGCCGGGCCTCTCCGGGATCGCCCGCCACGTCGGGGTGATGCGCGAGCCGGTCTGACCGTCGCCGCTCCTACGACCGAACCGCCCCGAAGGCGCCGCCGGGACGCGTACGTTGAGGTCGGTCCTTTCTCCGAACCGAAAGAAGAACCCGATGAGCGGCAAGAACATCCACGACGGCCTCGAATCCCTCAAGCACATCGCCACCAACTCGGTGGCCAAGTCGGGGGAGATCGTGGAGAGCGCATCCGATCTCCTGCACGGGGACATCAAGGACGGCGCGGTGAAGATGGCGAGCAGCATCACCGACATCGCCGCCACCGCGGCCACCGGGGGAGTCAGCGCCGCGGCCAGCGGTGCCGCCGCCGTCGGCGACGCGATGAAGAAGGCGACCGGGCACACTGACGACGACGCCGCACCGGCGGACGACACCCCGACGGCCTGAGCCGGCGGCCGTTTCGGTCCGCGGATCGGCCCGATCGTGTGGGGCGGCCGGGCCGATCGCGGCGCGGTCCGGACCGGCCGGGAGCGTCGGCACGACACGCCGAAAAGTGCTGTCTGAAGCTAGCAACGCTGGTCAGTCGGGTGCGGCTGTGTGGGTCACCTCGCAATCTCGAACTACGTTCGCGGAATGTCACAGACCGGTAGAGAATGTCTACCGACGAGATAAGTCCACAGAGTTCCACAAGAACTAGAGATCTGAAGAACCCGAAAGAGGCGATACCCCATGACCTCAGAGAACCAGACGATCATTTACACGCTTACCGATGAGGCGCCGCGCCTCGCGACCGAGGCGTTTCTCCCGATCGTCCGCACGTTCGCCGAGCCGGCCGGCATCGACGTCGAGACCAGTGACATCTCGGTCGCGGCCCGGATCCTGGCGGCGTTTCCGGACTACCTGACCGATGAGCAGCGTGTGCCCGACAACCTCGCCGAACTCGGCCGCCTCACCCAGTTCCCCGAGACCAACATCATCAAGCTGCCCAACATCAGCGCCTCGGTGCCGCAGCTGAACGCCGCCATCCACGAACTGCAGGAGAAGGGTTTCGCGGTCCCGGACTACCCGGCCGACCCGAAGACCCCCGAGGAGTCCGAGATCCACGACCGCTACCAGGCATGCCTCGGCAGCGCGGTGAATCCCGTTCTGCGCCAGGGCAACTCGGACCGTCGTGCGCCCAAGGCCGTCAAGGAGTACGCACGCAACAACCCGCACAGCATGGGCAAGTGGTCGATGGCCAGCCAGAGCCACGTCGCGCACATGACCCACGGCGACTTCTACGCCGGCGAGAAGTCGATGATCCTCGACCACGCCTGCGATGCGCGCATGGAGCTGGTCACCGCGAGCGGTGAGACCAAGGTGATGAAGACCGTCCCGCTCGACGAGGGCGACGTCATCGACAGCATGTTCATGAGCAAGAAGGCGCTCCTGGAGTTCTACGAGGAGCAGCTCAACGACGCCAAGGAGACCGGCGTCATGTTCTCGCTGCACGTCAAGGCGACCATGATGAAGGTCAGCCACCCGATCGTCTTCGGCCACTGTGTGAAGGTCTTCTACAAGGACGCCTTCGCCAAGCACGGGGAGCTGTTCGACGAGCTCGGCGTCAACGTCAACAACGGCATGGTCGACCTCTACGAGAAGATCGACACCCTCCCCGCCTCCAAGCGCGAGGAGATCATCGAAGACCTGCACCGCTGCCACGAGCACCGCCCGGAACTGGCGATGGTCGACTCCGCGCGCGGCATCTCCAACTTCCACTCGCCGAGTGATGTGATCGTCGACGCGTCGATGCCCGCCATGATCCGCATCGGCGGCAAGATGTACGGCGCTGACGGCCGCAAGAAGGACACCAAGGCCGTCATGCCGGAGTCCACCTTCGCCCGGATCTACCAGGAGATCATCAACTTCTGCAAGACCAACGGCTCCTTCGACCCGCGCACCATGGGCACCGTCCCGAATGTCGGACTGATGGCGCAGAAGGCCGAGGAGTACGGCTCCCACGACAAGACCTTCGAGATCCCGGAGGACGGCGTCGCCAACATCGTCGACGCCGGTACCGGCGAGGTCCTGCTCTCGCAGAACGTCGAAGAGGGCGACATCTGGCGCATGTGCATCGTCAAGGACGCGCCCATCCGCGACTGGGTGAAGCTGGCCGTCGACCGCACCCGGGCGTCGGGCATGCCCGCGGTGTTCTGGCTCGATCCGTACCGCCCGCACGAGAACAACCTGATCACGCTGGTCCGCAAGTACCTGCAGGACCACGACACCGAGGGTCTGGACATCCAGATCATGTCGCAGGTGCGCGCGATGCGGTACTCGCTGGAGCGCGCGTGGCGCGGCCTGGACACCATCTCGGTGACCGGCAACATCCTGCGCGACTACCTCACCGACCTCTTCCCGATCCTGGAACTCGGTACCAGCGCCAAGATGCTGTCGATCGTGCCGCTGATGGCCGGCGGCGGCCTGTACGAGACCGGGGCCGGCGGCTCCGCGCCCAAGCACGTCAAGCAGCTGGTCGAGGAGAACCACCTGCGGTGGGACTCGCTCGGTGAGTTCCTGGCGCTCGGCGCGAGCCTTGAGGACCTGGGCCGCAAGTACGACAACCCGAAGGCCGCGATCCTCGGCCGGACGCTCGACGCCGCGACCGGCAAGCTGCTGGAGAACCGCAAGTCGCCGTCGCGCATCACCGGCGAGCTCGACAACCGCGGCAGCCAGTACTGGCTGGCGCGCTACTGGGCCGAGGCGCTGGCCGCGCAGACCGACGACGCCGAGCTGGCCGCCTACTTCGGCCCGCTGGCCGAGAAGCTCGCGGCCGACGAGGAGTCCATCCTCGGCGAGCTGTCCGCGGTGCAGGGCGAGCCGGTCGACCTGGGCGGCTACTACGAGCCCGACGCCGAGAAGCTGCACGACGCGATGTGCCCGAGCGCCACGCTGAACGCCGACCTCGAGTCCGCCGGAGCCGGCGCCTGACCCAGGTCGTGCCTCCGCAGTCTCTTTCCGGTCCTCAGCGGCCCGCTGAACGCCTGGCGGCGTTGTCGTCGGTCGGCATAGCGCCGCTATGCCCTCGTCCGATCTGCCGGCCGCCCAGCGGATCCACCGATGCCTCCGGAGAAGACTGAAGAGACACGGCCCTGGCCCCGCGCCACCGACCGACGACACCGGCCGCCGAGATCGACTCTCGGCGGCCGGTGCCGTCCTGCCGGGCGTCTCCCCATACCGGCCGCCCTTCGGCGGCGCGTCGGCGCAGGCGGTTCCCGAGCTTGTCGAAGGGCTCCGCCGCGCCGGTTCAGCACCCGCGAAGTCGAGGACCTCGCCCGCGCCGAGACCGGCTCAGAAGCACTGCGAGTACTGCTGGTGCACGACCATCCGGCCGAGATCGGTGCGACCGCTCGCCTTGGTCACCGCGTGCCGGGACACGCCGACCCGTTCGCCGCGGATACCCCAGCGGTACCAGGTGCCGTCTGGGCGCAGGCCCTGCTGGCACGGCATGTTCTCGTAGCGAACCACGACGCGATAACCCTTGCGCGCCTGGACGTTACGGAATTCGGTACAGCCGTTCCCGGCGGTCTGCTGAACACGCCCGAAGACGTCCCACCAGTCGTCGCTGAGCAGCGTCAACGGCCCGTGATAGGGCGCGCCCGCGAGCGTGGCGCACACCCGGACGGACGGATTCTTGGCCGCGGCGGCGGGACCGGCGGCGGCCGCCCCGCCCAGACCGACGGCGAGTGCGGCACCGGCCGCGAGGCACGAACGAAGCACAGAAGATGTCAGCACCCGACGAACCTATCGCGTCCAGAGCCGGAAATACGGTATTTAGTTCATGTCGTCACGGTTCGGCCACGGCCGCCGAGTGCCGCGCCGGTGACGGCCACTCCGCGTCGTCGCGGACGGTTCCCGGCCTTGGCGACGGGGCGAGACCACGCCCGCGGCCTGAGCGTCGTCACACCCGCTGGACGTCGCTGTGCAGCAGTGCGGGCCACCCGCGTACGTCCGCGGGCGTCCGCGCGACGGTCAGTTCGGCCCGGGGGAGCAGCTCGGTCAGCCGTTCCGCGGTCGACAGCGGGTGCGATGGATCGTCGATCCAGGCGAGTACCCGGACCGGACAGCCGATCCGGGAGAGGTCGGCCGGATCGGGCAGGTCGCTCGCCGCGGCGCCCCGGAACACCGACGGCAGCAGCGCCTCGGCCACCTCCGGCAGCGTTTCGGGCCGGCCGACGGTCGCGGGCGGCTGGGGCGCTTCCCGGGTCAGCGCGATGAACGCTTCGAGCCCGGCGTCCTCGATCAGCGCCGCCGTGTCCAGGTAGCCCTGGCCCTGCGCCCGCCGGGTCGCCCACGCGGTAGGCGGCAGGATCACCGTCAGACCGGCGAAGCGCTCCGGCTCGCGCACGGCGGCGTGCAGCAGGGTGCCGCAGCCCATGGACGTCCCGGCGCCGTACACCCGTTCGCGGGGGAAGCGATCGTCGAGCAGGCTCAGCAGATCGGTCGCCAGGTTGTCCCAGCGGTAGTCGCCGGGCACCGCGCGCCCGGTGGAGAAGCCGTGCCCGCGGGCGTCGTACCGCAGCAGCCGGGTACCCGAGAGCCCGACGCCCAGGTTCAGGTCCAGCACGTGATCGCGGGCCCGGCTGGACGTGAGCCCGTGCAGCTGCACCACGGCCTGCCCGCCCTCGTCGCTCAGGGAGGTGCTCAATCGGGCACCGGGGACGTCGAACAGCGTCACGGGGTATTCCTCTCGTAACAGGCCGGAAACGCGGGGGCGACCGGCGGAAACCCGGGGCCGCTACGTTACCGCCATGCGCCTCACGAATGTCGCCCACCTGCACCTGCCGTTCGGGCGGCTGATGGGCTACGACGTCGTCGTCTCCCCGCCCGGCCGCGAACTGCCGGTGTCGTTCGATCAGGGCCGGCACGTCGGTGCGGGGGAACGGCCCGGTTCGTGGATGGCGCTCTCGTTCCATCTGCCCGAACCGGTCGACCGGCAGGTGCTCGCGCAGGCGTGGCTGGCGGTGATCGCCCGGCACGGCACGCTGCGCACCGCGTTCTCGCCGGGCACGGACGGTCCCGTCCTGCACGAGGTCGCGATCCGGCCGGGCGCCTGGGTGGAACATCCGATCGGACCGGGGGAGGCGGTCAACGAGGCGCTGCGTGACGTCCTCGACCGCGAGTGCTCCCCGTACGCGCAGCCCGCCCACCGGCTGTGCGTCTTGGAGACGGCGGCCGGCCCGACCGTGGTGATCGCCGCGGATCATTCGCACGTCGACATGTGGTCGATGCTGGTGATCCTCCGCGACTTCCTCGCCGCACTCGCCGAGATCTCGGCCGGCCGGACACCCGCGCTCGCCCCGGTCCCGCCGTTCGCCGAGCACACGCGCGCCCTGCGGGACCGCCCGGCCGCACCCGCAGAGGTCCGGCGGCGCTGGGCCGAGATCCTGGCCGACAGCGACGGCGTGATGCCGCGCTTCCCGCTTCCGCTCGGCGCGCCGGAGGCCGAATGCGAGCGGGTGGAGGTCCGCGACGTGTTCGACGTCGACGACAGCGCCGCGTTCTCCGCGCAGGCCCGGGCCGAGGGCGTGTCGACGCTGGCGCTGACGGTCGCGACGATGACCGCGGTGACCCACGACCTCGCGGCCGTCCCGCTGCGCGCGGTGTTCCCGGTGCACAGCCGGTACGACGAGCGCTGGCACGGTTCGGTGGGCTGGTTCATCACCAACTCGGTGCTGGAGTCGCCGGTGGCCGAGCCCGCCGCGGCGGCGAACGCGGTCCGCGAGGCGGTGAACCTGGGTTCGTGGCCGCTGGAGGACGTCCTCGCGCCCTGGGGCGGGATGCCGGAGGCGCCCGGCATGTTCGCGATCTCCTGGCTCGACCTGCGACGACTTCCGGTCCGTGTCGACACCGCCGGGCTGCAGGCGCAGTACCTCGGCGCCAGTATCCGGACCGACGGTGTGATGCTGTGGTTCATCCTCGACGCCAGCGGCCTGCACCTGCGGTGCCGCTACCCGGACACGCCGCAGGCGCGCACCAATGTCGGATCCTGGCTCGACCTGCTGGTGGCCCGGCTGCACGACGTCGCGCGGTCGTCCGTGCGCGGCCGGATCGCCGTGGACGGCGAGAACTTCCGCATCGAGCGGGCGAGCCGGGCCGACGTGCCCGACATCGTCGGGCTCCTCGCCGACGACGAGATCGGCCGCACCCGTGAACTCGGCGAATACGGACCCTACGAGGCCGCGTTCGACGTGCTGACCCGCGACCGGTCGCACTTCCTCGCGGTGGTCCGCGACGAGAAGGGGACGGCGGTGGGCACCATGCAGCTCACCGTGCTGCCCGGACTCAGTCGCGGCGGCGCGACTCGCCTGCAGATCGAGGGCCTGCGGGTGGCCTCGGAACGGCGCGGGCGCGGCCTGGGCGGTGCGATGCTCGACTGGGCGCACGAGCACGGCCGTGCGCACGGGGCCGATCTCGCCCAGGTGACCACCGACGAGATCCGCGAGCGCGCCCGGGCCTTCTACGCCCGTCACGGTTACGGCACCGAGCACGTCGGTCTCAAACGGGCGCTGTGACCGTACTGTGGCGTAGCTTTCGGGCCTGATCTCGGCGACCAGGCGAAACCCTTCCGGCGATCACCGCGGCCGTCCGGATACTGCACAGTCGGGTCAGCACCGGCCGGTGCCGGGCGACAATGGCCGCATGGCCGAGAACACCACCGCAGTCACCGCACGGCTCGACGGGCCGATCGCCACCCTGACGCTCAGTGAACCCCGCAGGCGCAATCCGCTCTCGCTGGAGACCATGCGCGAGGCCACTCGGCTGCTCCGCGACCTCGGCGCGGACCCGGGCGTGCGGGTCATCGTGATCGCCGCCGAGGGGCCGGCGTTCTCCGCCGGGCACGACCTGTCGCAACTCGCCGGCCGGACCCTCGACGACGAGCGCATCGTCTTCGAGGCGTGCAGTGAGCTGATGGCCACGGTGCACCAGGTGCCGCAACCGGTGATCGCGCAGGTGCAGGGGATGGCCCTGGCCGCGGGGTGTCAGCTGGTGGCGACCTGCGACCTGGCGATCGCCGCCGACGGTGCCGTGTTCGGCACGCCGGGGGTCAAGATCGGGCTGTTCTGCTCCACCCCGATGGTGCCGCTGACCCGGGCGATCGGCCGGAAGCGGGCCATGCGGATGCTGCTCACCGGCGACCTGATCGACGCGCCGACGGCCCTCGACTGGGGCCTCCTGAACGACGTGGTGCCCGCCGGCCGGCTGGTCGAGACCGTGCGGGAACTGGCCACCCGTATCGCGTCATCGAGTTCGGCGACCCTCGCCATCGGCAAACGCGCCTTCTACGACCAGATCGACGTGTCCGAGCCGGAGGCGTACGAGCTGATGACCGCCACCATGGCGGCCAACGCCGTGACCTGCGATGCGCAGGAGGGGATCAGCGCGTTCCTGGAGAAGCGGTCGCCGGTGTGGGCGGACCGGTGACGGTCAGTGCCGCGTAGAACACCAGAAGCGAACTGGCCGCGGCGAAGTTGAGCCGCAGGTCGCGCACCCGCAGGTGCGCGCCGACGGCCAGACAGAAGTAGACGGTCAGCATGGCCGCGGTCAGCCGGGCCAGACCGGGGGAGACGCGGGCGCTCGCCAGGCCGACCGCGGACGCCGTCTTGACCACCGGGAAGATCCACCGTTTGTCCGCGGGCACGCCGACGGTGTCGAGACACCGCCCGATGTAGGCGATCGGTTTGACGCACGCCGCCGCGTCCGCCGCCTGCCCCGCCGCGGCCAGCAGATACAGGTCGGGATCTCGCAGGAGGGACGTCGCCGATGCGCTGGAACCCATGATTCGACCGTACGTCACACCGGTGCGCGACGGAACCCTCCACGAGAGCGAGCGGGTCCTGCCGGGCGACCGGCGGGCGCGATGCCGCATCGTCTTGGCACACTGGACGGCATGAGACCTGGAGACACCGCGCCCGACTTCGCCCTGCCCGACCAGTCCGGCACCGTCCGGCGCCTCTCGGAGTTCTTGGTCGACGGCCCCGTCGTGCTGTTCTTCTACCCGGCGGCCTTCACCCCGGGCTGCACCAAGGAGGCGTGCTACTTCCGCGACCTGGGCGCCGACTTCACCGCGGCCGGGGTACAGCGCGTCGGCATCAGCCGCGACGCGGTGGAGAAGCAGGACCGGTGGACCAGCGAGCACGACCTGGACTACCCGCTGCTGGCCGACGTGGACGGCGAGGTCGCCAAGGCCTACGGCGTCGGCCGCGGTGGACTGCTCAAGGCGGTCGGGCTGCCGACCAAGCGGACCACCTTCGCGATCCGCGCCGACGGCACGATCGCCGAGGTGATCGCGTCGGAGGTCAACATGAACGTGCACGCCGACAAGGCGCTCGCGGCTCTGCGCGCTTCCTGACCCCGCCGGCGCGGCGTCCCCGCGTCCCGTCGCCACGCGATTTGTGCCGGGTTCGGTGCATTCGGCGACACCCTCTGATCGTCCCCCGTTCCTCGGTGGACGAGCGTGCTGTGCTGGCCGAGTCACGCCGGGGATCGATCCGCGGCGTGCACGGGACACAGTGGAAGGGGACGCAGTGCTGGGGAACAACGAGGACGAGGCCGGGGCGGTCACCGCCCCGATCGCGGTGGACCGGGGCGTACCGGCGGGGGCGGGCTCGCTCATCGAGGCCCGTGGGATCGGCTACCACACCCCGTGGGGCCGCGTGTACGGCCCGACGGACGTCGACATCGCGGCCGGCGGCGTGACCGTGATCCGGGGCATCGGCGGACGCGGACGCGCGTCGCTCATGCTGACCCTGGCCGGCCGGATGCGGGTGTCCGACGGCACGCTGACCGCGTTCGGCCGCACCAACGACCAGAACCATCTGTTCTCGAAGGCGGCGCTCGCCCTGGTCGACGAGGTCGACGGTCTCGCACAGGCGATCACCGTCAAGGACGTGATCAGCGAGCGCCTCCGATGGGATGCGCCCTGGTACAGGTGGGTCAAGGCGGCCACCGAAGAGGATCTCGAGCAGCTGTGCCGCCCGGTCTTCGGCCCCTACTCGCTGCCCGCTCTGGGCGCGTACGTCAACGAACTGCCCGAGCTGACCGCCGCGATGCTGCGCATCGCCCTCGCGAACGTCGCGTGCCCGCCGCTGCTCGTCGTCGGCGGCGTCGACCAGCTCACCCGTGTGCGGTCGTCGGAGTTGCTGCTGGAACGACTCGTGGCGCTCGGCGAGCGTCAGACGGTGGTCACCGCCGACGTCAACGGCGCCCCGGCGTATGCCGGGGTCCGGGAGGTGGTCGAGGTCGAGAACCTGACCGACGGTGAATTCAGCCGCCTCGACACCGAAGGCCACTGACATGTTCGCCGCACTCGCCCCCGGAGGCGATTTCAAGCGTTACCTGCGCGGCCGTCTCCCGCGGACCGTCCTCGTCCTCACCATCGTCATCCCGCTGCTGTACGGCGCCCTGGCGCTGAGCGCGGTCTGGGACCCCGAGGACGTCACCCAGAACGTGAGCGTCGCGGTGGTGAACCTCGACGAGGGTGCGACCATGATGGGGAAGAAGCTCGACGCCGGCTCCCAGGTGACGCAGGCCCTGATCGACTCGCATCAGCTCGACATGCACGTGGTGGGCGACGAGGAGGCCCGCGAGGGCGTCATCTCCGGGAAGTACTACTTCTCCATCACCATCCCGGAGGGCTTCAGCAAGGCGCTGGCCTCGCCGGTGTCCGGGAACGCGCATCAGGCCAAGATGGTGTTCACCTACAACGCGGCCAACAACTACCTGATGACGATGGTCGGTCAGGCCGCCGCACAGCAGATCGTCACCACCGTCTCCACGACGATCGGGACGCAGACCTTCGACGTCGCCCTGCAGGAGGTCTCCAAGCTCGAGCCCAAGGTCAAGGAGGCCGCGGCCGGTATCAATGAGCTGAACGACGGAATGCAGCAGGCTCACCAGGGCGCCGGCCAGCTGGCGGGTGCGCTCAATCAGGTCAACGACGCCGTCACCCGGCTGACGACGCCGCTGGAAGACGCGCTGGCCAAGGCCCCGACGGTGAGCCCCGACAAGCTGGGTGCCGCGGCGAACCAGTTGAGCACCGATGCGGCGACGCTCTCGAAGGCGCTGGACGCGCCCGTCCAGGCGCAGTCGCAGGCCGCGCAGATCCTCGGTGCGACGATCGCCCAGCTGCGTGCCAGCGGTGACCCGGTGCAGTCGCGCCTCGCCGATTCACTCGAGCAGGCGAGGGGTCTGCTCGGTGTGCCGCAAGGCGATTCGTCGAGCACCAAGACCACGCTGGCGCGGGTGCGGGACAACTCCGCGCTCATCGCCGGACAACTCGGTGATCCGCACAGCCAGGTGCGCTCGGTGATGACCATGCTGACCGACGGCGGTCTGCCGGGCGACATCGACAAGGTGCAGAGCGCCACCGATCAGCTGGCGACCGGCGCTACCCAGCTCGACGACGGGATGGGGCAGCTCGCCGACGGCACCGAGAAGCTGGCCGGGACGGTCGACCAGGCCGTCAAGCTGCTGCCGAGCTGGGACAAGGAGCAGATGGAGGCGATCGCCAAGTCGCTGGCCGATCCGGTGACGATGAAGTCCGACACGATGCACGGCGACATCACGCTGGGGCAGAGTCTGGTGGCGCCGCTGTTCGCGCTCGCGCTGTTCATGGGCGCGATCCTCGCCTGGATGCTGTTCTCCGCGTTGCAGAAGCGGCCGGTCACCTTCGGGGTCAGCGCCTTCCGTTCGGTGCTGGCGTCGTGCGCGCCGGTGTTCTGGGTCGGCGCCGCCCAGGCCCTGCTGCTCTACCTGGTGGTGATCGCGATCGGGCTGCGCCCGCAGTACTGGGTGGGGACGTTCCTGTTCATGCTGCTGATGGTGGTGATGTTCCAGTCGATCGTGCAGATGATCTACGCGGTGGTCGGCGCGGGTGTCGGGCGGGTGGTCTCTCTCGGTCTGCTGGCGATCCTCTTCGTCCTCGCCGGCGGTCTGCTCCCGCTGCGGCTGCTCGGCCAGGACATCGAGGTCCTGCACATCCTCGACCCGATGACCTATCCGGTGATCGGTCTGCAACAGCTGACGATGGGCGGCGTGGACCACCGCTTGTGGATCTCGATCGGGGTGATCGTCGGCGTCACGATCGTCTGCTGGGCCATCTCGTCGTGGATGGCCCGGCGCAACCGGCACTTCACCATCTTCCGGCTGTACCCACCGGTCCGGGTGTAGCGCTCGGTCGTCCAGTGGCACTCGGCTGTGCTCCGCCAAAGCCGAGTGCCACGCCGTTCTCGACCCGTCCGGCGGCCGGCTGCGTCCCGTCGAGCTGGATTCTGGTCCGTCCGGTCGCCGGCTGAGCCCCGTCGAGCCCCCGGGGCGAGACGGGTGTCGAAGCCAAGCACCCGATCCGGCCGCTGACGAGCCCGGCACCGAGGCTGCCGCCGAGGCCTCCTTCGCTATGCTGAACTCCGGATTCGGGGAAGGTGGTCGGGGATGAGCAGACTCGAGCCGGGTGCGGCCTTCGCCGGATACACCATCGAGCGGCTCCTGGGCGCGGGCGGCATGGGTGAGGTGTACGTCGCGCGTCATCCGCGACTGCCGCGCAGCGACGCTCTCAAGGTGCTGGCCGCTCAGCTGGCCGACGACGACCAGTTCCGCCGGCGTTTCGAGCGGGAGGCCGACGTCGTCGCGGGCTTCAATCACCCCAATATCGTCACCGTGCACGACCGCGGAGAGTCTGATGGACGACTCTGGATCGCCCTGGAGCTGATCAACGGTCAGGACCTCACCGCTCGGATGAAGCAGGGGCCGGTCCCGGTCGCCGACACCGTGCGCTACCTCGGTGAGATCGCCGCGGCACTGGATGCCGCGGCGGCTCGCGGACTGGTCCATCGCGATGTGAAGCCGGCGAACATTCTGATCGACGAGCACGACCGCGCGCTGCTCACCGACTTCGGTATCGCGTCGCTCGCGGCGGAGGCATCCGAGCTCACCGGCACCGGTATGACGATCGGCACCGTCACGTACGCCTCGCCCGAGCAGCTTCTCGGCAAGGCAGTGGATTCGCGGGCCGATCAGTATTCACTGGCCTGCACGGCGTTCGCCTTGCTGACGGGTCGCCCGCCGTATGTCGATTCGGCCAGTGCGGCGATCGTGATGGCACATCTCAGCGGTCCGATTCCGCAAGTGTCGCAACGGAACCCGACGCTCCCCCCGGCGGCTGACGCGGTGTTCCAGCATGCGCTCGCGAAGGATCCGGCCGACCGCTTCCCGGACAGTCGTGCTTTCGCGTCTGCGCTGGCGCAGGCGCTCCCCGATGCCCCGGCCCCGGTGCCTGCCCGGCCCGCTCCCGGTCCGGTCCCTCGGGTGCCGGAGTCGTCATCGCAGGTGACCGCGGTGAAGACACTCGCTCCGGCCGGGCCCTCGGCGCCGACGATCGCGGGTGCGCCGCATGCGCAGACGCAGCTGAGAGGACCGGCGCCCGGTTCCGGCGCGGTGCCGGGTCACGGTCCCGTGCCGCCGAAGAGGCGTCTGGGCAGGGGCGTGAAGATCGGGATGGTCGCGGGCATCCTGGTGGTGATCGTCGGCCTGATCCTCGCGTTCACTCTCCCCGGCTCGGGGCACGGCTCGGGTGAGGGCGACTCCGCGCGGAACGATTCGTCGATCGCGCATCCCACCGACGAGGCGAAAGGTCTGAAACGTCAGCCGGTCACCCCGGTGCTCAACTCCCTGGAGAAGAAGCCGACCGCTCCGATCTGGGAATGGAAGCCGACCGTTCCGAAGAGTTTCGGCAACTTCCTGGCCGCGACCGACAAGACCCTGCTGGCGCTGTGGGGGATCGATGACGGGGTGGACGAGACGACGCGACTGACGCTGGTCGACGTCGACACGGGAAAGACCACCCGGCAGGTGACAGGGGTGCCACAGATCCACCCCCTGGGCTTCGGGAGTTGCGAGGTGATGCGGTCACAGCGCTACATGGTGTGCGGTTTCCAATACGACTACCTGGACAAGGCGTGGTGGACGATCGTCATCGATGTCGAGCATGCCAAGGTCGTGACGATACTGCCGCGCGGTAAGGACGCAGAGATCTTCGCCACCACCGAGGGGTTCATCGTCGCCGACGACAGCTCGGTCACCGCTTACACCGAGGACGGCGGGCGCCGGTGGCAGACCCCGGATACCCTCTTCGGCTTCAAAAAGTATCCGGTCGGATCCCCGGTGATCGAGGCCTCGACCGCGGACGGGGCCGTCCTGGTTTCCGTTGCCGACGGCCGGGTGGTGTATCGGAACGAGCGCGGTGCGGTGAGCGCCACACAGCCGATGGAATGGCAACCGTTCCTCGGCGGCTTCGCCGTCGAGAAGGCCGAGTCCGGCGACGGAGTGACCAGCGCCTACACGACGACGCTGTACGACGCGACGGGCCGCAGCACCCATCAGGTCGCGGACTGGCGAGTGAGTCCGTATCCGCTGGAGACGGTGACCTCCTTGCCGATCCTCAACCTGGACGGCAAGATCGCCGCCTTCAACCCGGCCACCGGCCACGAGCTCTGGAATGCCCTCGCCACTTCCGACTCCTACGTCTCGATCGGCATCGACGGTGTCGGTACCAAAGCGATCGTCCGATACGACCGTTCCGGCTCGGGTGGCACCTCGTATGTGGCGTATGACTGCTACGACGGATCCACCACCTACCTGGAGTGGAGCCCCGGCGACAGCCGGGTGATCGGCAGCGATGGAACCCGAATCGCCATCACCACGGACAGCGGCCACAAGGTCACGGTGAACGGTGGCCCGGGAACCGACTGGTCGTTGAACGCCGATTCCGGCGACTATTACCGAATCCGCGGCCGGGGTCTCTACCTGAATGAGCGTCGGCTGACCTGATCCCGTCGGCGCCGCGACCCGGCTACTCGCCGTCGAGCGCGTCGACCGGAATCCCGAAGGGGAGGAACCGGACGCGGCGTCCGGGGTCGGTGTTGTGCTGGTGCGCGCGGAGCGCCTCCAGCTCGGTGGCGAACACCTGCTCCACCCGGGTGCCGTCGTCACCGGACGACACGACGGCCCACACGCCGCCGGCCGGTGCGCTGTCCACCGGGACCGCGGGCTCCGGGACGTTCGCGGAGGCGGCGGGCGACGGCCGGCGGGCGGCCTCGGTGAACGTCGACCACGCCAGCTGGCCGCCCTGGCCGGCCAGGAACTTCCCGACGAGGTCTTTCAGGCCGTCGCCCATCTCCCGCATGAAGCGGTCGACGTCGTCGTCGCCGGGCCCGAAGGGATCATTGCCGGTCATGAGACCTCCTGGACGGTCGAGCTGGGTCTGCCCGCCACGGTACCGGTATTCTCGGTGCGAGTGCGGCGACCGAATCGGCGCACACGTCGGTATTCCGACGCCCGGACGAGCCCGCCGTACCCGGACCGCGACAAGACGGTGGAGCAAGGAGCGGGTGTCATGTCGTGGATCGTGCTGATCGTCTCGGGAGTGCTGGAATCGGTCTGGGCCACCGCGCTCGGCCGCTCGGCCGGCCTCAGCCGATTGGTTCCCTCGGTGGTCTTCGTGGTGGCCCTCATCGCCTCGATGGCCGGTCTGGCCTACGCGATGCGTGACCTGCCCACCGGGACCGCGTATGCCGTCTGGGTCGGCATCGGCGCCATGCTGACCGTGGTGATCGCCATGGTCACCGGCGCCGAGACGGTGAGCCTGGTGCGAATCCTCTGCATTCTGGCGATCGTGGGCGGTGTCATCGGGCTCAAACTCGCGAGCTGACGTTCCGGACAGGCCGACGGCGGCCCGGATCTCCGGGCCGCCGTCGGCGGATCGTGCGGTGGGCGGATCAGTGGCCGGTGAGCTTGTCCTTCAGCGAGTCGACGCCTTCCTTGATCTTGTCGGCGACCTCGGTCACCTTCTCCTTCGCGGCGGCCGTGCCCTGATCGGCCTTGCCTTCGTTCTTCAGGTCTTCGTCATTGGTCGCCGCTCCGGCGGCCTCCTTGGCACGACCCTTCAGATCCTCGGCCTTGTTCTTCGCGTCGTCGGCGATTCCCATCGGTTCTCCTTGTGTCGAGTCACGTCTCGGCCC
The DNA here is from genome assembly GCF_052036135.1 of Gordonia marina. Classification (NCBI taxonomy): domain Bacteria; kingdom Bacillati; phylum Actinomycetota; class Actinomycetes; order Mycobacteriales; family Gordoniaceae; genus Gordonia; species Gordonia marina. Next base: position 17,900 of record NZ_JBPSDN010000028.1, on the reverse strand, counting down.
GGTGACACGGAATCTCCCGCCCGCAGCGGTCCGGACCGGGCCGACGCCGCCGTGTGAGGCGGCGACTTCGACGCTACCGAGATGCCGGCGGGCCCGCAGCGACGCAGGTCAGCGTCCCGTCCAGCGCGGTTCGCGCTTCTGCAGGAAGGCCGTGATCCCTTCGCGGGTGTCGGAACTGACCAGTACCCGGTCCAGGATCGACAGGCTGTCGGTCACCGCGCCGACGGTGTCGGCGTTCGCGTCGGCGTCGGTCATCACCGCGATCGACGCCTGCACCGACGTGGGGGAGGCGGCCAGGATCTCGGCGGCCACCGCGCGGGCGACGTCGAGCACCCCGCCGCGCGGCGCGATCCGGGACACCAGCCCGTAGTCGAGGGCCTGCTCCGCGGAGAGTTTCCGTCCGGTGAGGATCATGTCGCGGGCCACGGCGGGCGGGATCACCCGCGGCAGCCGGACCAGGCCCCCGGCCGCGGCGACCAGCCCGACCTTCACCTCGGGCAGCCCGAACGACGCCGCCTCGTCGGCGACGATCACGTGGCAGGCCAGCGCGACTTCCAGTCCGCCGCCGAGCGCGTAACCGTTGACGGCGGCGATGATCGGCTTGGGCTTGCGACGCCGCGAGGTGAGACCGCCGAAGCCGTTGGCCGGGGTCGCCAGACCGCCGGTCCCGGCGCTCGCGGCGAGGTCGTTGCCGGATGAGAACGCCTTGTCGCCGGCGCCGGTGAGGATCGCCACCCACAGATCGGGGTCGGCGAAGTAGGCGTCGAAGACCGCATCCAGTTCGTCGTTCGTCCTGGCGCTCAGCGCGTTTCGTGACTCGGGACGGTTGATCGTGACCTCGAGGAGGTGTCCGTCGCGGCGAACGACGAGATCGTCGTACTCGTCCGCGAAGCCGACGGTGCGGCGCGGACGCAGCCGGTCCATGGTGGCCTCATCGACGGTCACGAAGTTGCGAGCCGGGGTGGAGCGCGCCCATACCGTGGTGCCGATCGGATCGTCGGCGCCGAGCAGACGCTCGAAGAGCGCGGGGTCGCCGGGTTCGGCGGCGGCGAGGAAACGAGCTCCGTCGCTGGTGCGGCCGATCACCAGCCCGGAGACGCGGTCGGTCCCCGGGTCCAGGACCGTGTACGACTCGATGACGGCCGGCCCGTCGGGGAAGCGGCACAACGGGACTCGCTCGGCGCGGTCCAGCTCGGCTTGCAACTGCGGCGAGGTCGGCGGGCGCCACGGTGCCGGGGTGGTGGAATAGATGCCCGCTGACAGCTTGCTCAGCATGCCGCCGTTCGCGGTCACCAGTCCCAGCGTGCCCGGCTCGCGACGCACCCGGGCGACGATCTCGGCGATGCCGTGCATCGAGTAGTTGTTGCCCGGCCCGCCGAAGTAAGGGAGTCCACCGGTCGCGGACAGTCCGCGCGGATCGTCGGCGGCCAGACCGAGGGCATCGGCGACGACGGACACCGCGATCGGGAAACAGCTGTACAGGTCGAACGCGGCGAGGTCGTCGGCATCGGCGCCCGCCATGTCCAGGGCCGCCCGGACGGCCGCCACCGAGGCCGGCGCCTGCGCCAGATCGGGCCGCGCCATGAGGGGCAGTTCGACGGCGTCGGCGTGCCCGTGGAGGAACACCCACTTCGCCGGATCGACGCCGGCCGCGGTGGCGGCGCGCACGGACATCAGGACCACGGCGGCCGCCTGATTCACGTGGTCGCGGGCGATCAGGCGCCGCGTGTAGGGGACGGCGACCACCCGGTTGTCGTCGCCGGGCGTGGTCAGCTCGGCGGGGGTCATCGCCCGCGGCGCGGCGGCGAACGGGTTGCGGGCCGCGACGTCGGTGAGCGGGGCGAACAGCTGCCCCATGCCGCGGGCGTACTCCTCCCGCGACTCGCCGCGGGCGTGGCGCCGCGCGTTCTCCAGCAGCGCGTACTGCGGAGTCGGCTGCACCAGACCGTGCTTCACCTCGTCCACCGAGATCATCCCGGCGATGCCGAAGCCGCGGTCCTCCAGCTGCCCGCCGACGTTCTCGGTGTAGTCCGGGTGGGCCCCGGTCGAGGTGAGCGCGTGGCGCACCGTCGACATCACTTCGGCGCCGAGCAGGACGACGGTCTCGGCGCGGCCCGCGGCGATCTCGGCGCCGAACTCGTTCACCAGGTGCTGCGGACTCTGGCCGCCGGTCACCTCCTCGATCGCGCGCGCCGGATCCATCCCGGTCCGCGCGGCCACGGCGCGCGGCATGTTGTCCGGCCGCCCGAACGGTGAATGTGAAGCGGGACTGGACTTCTCGAACGACCGGACGGCGGCGACCACGTCCACCCCGGCCGCCACGGCGGCCGGCGCTCCGGTGTCCGCGAACGACGCCGACACGGCGCGGGCGGCCAGATCCGCTTCGCCGAGGGCGGCGTAGTCGGCGTCGTCCAGGCGTTCGGCGGCCTGCCCGACGCCTACGATCACCGGTGTGGAGGGATCGACCCCGTGGATCAGACCGGCCGCTGTCGACATGTGGGCTCCTCGTCGTCGTGATTACCGGGCACCTTACCGCGCCGTAAGGTACTGGAATCGGGGGGTCTGATGAGTTCCCTCGCGCCCGCCGACGCGGCGATGTTCTGGCGGTCGAGGCAGGCCGCGACGGACCAGTACTTGCTCTATTGCTTTGCCGCGCAGCCGGATACGACTCCCACGTCGATCGAATCCGAGCTTCGCACCCGGGCGGCCTCCTTCGACGCGCTGCACCGCCGGGTGGCTCCCGCGCCGCACGACCTCGCCGCTCCCCGGTGGGGCGTCGCCTCGATCGGGCCCGCGCAGATCCGCTTCGACGACGGTCCGCGCACCTGGGCGGCGGTCCGTGCGGCGGTGGCCCTTCTGCTGACCGATCCGCTGGACGCGACCGCGAGCATGTGGCGGGTTCACCTGTACGGCCCGGTGACCGGAGCTCCGCGGGCGGCGGGGCCGGTCTGGGTGCTGGTGTTGCAGGTCTCCCACGTGCTCGCCGACGGCCGGGGCGCGGCCGCGCTGGCCCGGGCGCTGCTCGGCGGCGGACCGCCACCGGCGGCCCCGCGGCCCTCCCCGCGCGCACCCGGATCGTTGTCGATGCTGACCGGCGCGGCCGCCGTTCCTCCGCGACTGACCGCGGCGCTCGCGACCGGTCTCGTGGCCTGGGGCCTGACCGGCCGCGGCGGCGACGGCGCGCCCGCGATGGCCGCCACCGCCCTGAACCGCGTCCCCGGCCCCGGCCGGCGGATCGACATGGTCGTCGTCGATGCGGCACGACTGACCCGGGACGGTGCGTCGGTCACCACTTCCGTGCTGGCCCTCCTCGCCGACGTGCTCCCGGCCTACCTCGGCACCGCCGATCCAGGTCTGGCGGTGGAGCTGACCGTCGGGCGCGGTTCCGGCAAGCGAAAGTCGCACGCGCGCAACGACTTCCACAACGTCACCATCGGTCTGCAACCGCACATCGCCGACCGGGGCCGCCGCGCCGAGGCGATCGCCGGGGAGATCGCCGCCGCCCGGAGCCGCGATCGTGAACCCGCCCGGCGGGCCGGGCGGTGGGCCGACGACCTCGCGCCGCCGGTCTTGCGCGCGCTCGCCGCCCGTCTGACCGCGGCGGCACCGGCTCCCGAACGGGTCGCCGGTGCGACGGTGGTGTCGTCGGTCCACCGCGGTCCGGCCGACCTGACGCTGGGCGGCGGCACCGTCCTCTTCACGGCCGGTTTCCCGGCGCTGTCGGCCGCCCACGCGCTCACCGTCGGGGTGCACGGGATCGGTGACGCGGTGACGCTGTCGTTCACCACCTCGCCCGACGTCGTCGAGGACGCCGATCGGCTCATCGGACTCGTCCGTACGGCGATTTCTGCGTAGTGTCGCTGCTATGACCTATGTCACCGAGAATCCCGCCACCGGAACCATCGAACGCACCTTCCCGACCATGAGCGATGCCGAGGTCGAAGACGTCCTCGCCCGCTCGGCCGCGGCATATCGGGAGTGGAAGACCACTCCGATCGACGACCGGGTCCGGATGCTGCGGGCCACCGCGCAGATCTACCGCGACCGCGCCCAGGAACTGGCCGGCGTCATCGCCACCGAGATGGGCAAGCCGATCAACCAGGGGATGGGCGAACTCGCGCTCACCGCGATGATCTACGACTGGTATGCCGAGCACGGCCCGGCGCTGCTGGAGACCGAGGAACTCGACCCGCAGGGTGCGGCGTCGTCGACCGTCACGCGCGAGCCCGTCGGCCCGCTGCTCGGAATCATGCCGTGGAACTTCCCGTACTACCAGGTCGCCCGCTTCGCGGCCCCGAACCTGTTGCTGGGCAACACGATCGTGCTCAAGCACGCGCCGATCTGCGCGGCTTCGTCGGCGCTGATGGAGCAGATCGCGCACGACGCCGGCGTGCCGAAGGATGCGTACATCAACGTCTACGCCTCCAATGAGCAAGCGGCGACGATGATCGCCGACAAGCGTATCCAGGGCGTCTCGCTCACCGGCAGCGGGCGGGCCGGCGCGGCCGTCGCGCAGACCGCGGCGCAGCACCTGAAGAAGTCGGTGCTGGAACTCGGCGGCAGCGACGCGTTCATCCTGCTCGACACCCCGGACGTCTCGGCCACCGCCGCGGGGGCGGCTGCCGGCCGCATGATGAACTGCGGCCAGGCGTGTAACTCGCCCAAGCGGTTCATCGTCCACGAGGACCTGTACGACGACTTCGTCGCGGCGCTCACCGAGACGGTCTCGTCGATGACCGTCGGTGACCCCACCGATCCGGCCACTCGCGTCGGCCCACTCTCGTCGGTCGCCGCGCGCGACACCGTGGTGCAGCAGGTCGCCGAGGCCGTCGCCCAGGGCGCGACCCTGCACACGGGCGGCCAGGCGCTCGATCGTCCCGGTGCGTTCATGGCACCGGCGGTGCTCACCGGCGTCACCCCGGAGATGAACGCCTACCGCGAGGAGGTCTTCGGGCCGGTCGCGATGGTCTTCTCGGTCAGCGACGACGACCAGGCGGTCGACCTCGCCAACGATGTGGACTACGGCCTGTCCGGCTCGGTGTGGAGCACCGACGTGGAGCGGGCGAGCGCGGTCGCCGACCGCCTGGACGTCGGTATGGCGATGGTCAACGAGCACGGCACCTCGCTGCCCGGCCTGCCGTTCGGCGGTGTCAAGGCATCCGGCTACGGCCGCGAACTCGGACCGTGGGGGCTGGGCGAGTTCGCCAACCTCCGCCTGCGCCGCGTCGCGAAGTAACCGGCGTCCCGCTGGGCCCCCGCCGACTGAGCCTGTCGAAGCCCACCCGGCCGGCGGGGGAGTCCGCGTCACAGCGCTGCCCGAGCCGCGTCGATCCCGCGCCACCGCCCGAGAGCCGCGCTGAGTCCTCTTCCGCCGGTTGAGCCGTGCCGGGCCCCGCAGGGGCGCCCTTCGGCGCCGCGTTGTCGCGCTCTCGGCCGCGCCGGCTCAGAACCCGGCGCGAGTCGCAGCCGACCCCGGACCGGGGCCGACCACCATCGTGACCGCCCCGCCGGCTGAGCCGGGCTGAGCCGGGCTGAGCCCGCTAATCCAGGTAGTTGTCGACGTTCGCCGCGGACACCTGACGGGGCGCGCCGCGGGTGAGTCGCTTGGGCAGCCGATCGGCGAGGCTGCCGATGGGTGCCACCGAGCGGTTGAGCAGCTCGACCACCTCGTTGAGGTGATCGACCGTCTCCTGCATCTCGGCGAGGTTCGGCGGGAGTGCGGACAGCGTGTCGGACAGTTCGGCGAACTTGTCGAGCGGACCGCCGGGGGCGATGAGCTGTTCCAGCGCGCCGCCCTCGCCGACCAGCTGGTCCAGGAGGCCGTCGTCGCTCGCCGCGCGATCGAGCACGCCGCCCGGCTGGGCCAGCTTCTCCAGCACGCCGTCGGGGGCGGTGAGCTTGTCGACCACGCCGCCCCGGGTGGTGAGCCGTTCCAGCATGCCCTCGTTGGCGGTGATCTGGTCGATCACGCCGCCCGGCCGGGTGAGCCGGTCGAGCGGGCCGTCCTTGGCGGCGACGCGCATCAGCGCGCCGTTCTCGTCGGTGAGCAGATCGATGGCGCCGCCCGGCTTGGACAGGCGATCGAGGATGCCGTCCTCCTCGGTGAACTGGTCGATGACGCCGCCGGACCGGGTGAGCCGGTCGATCGGGCCGTCCTTCGCGGCGATGCGCATCAGCGCGCCGTTCTCGTCGGTCATCATGTCGAGCAGTCCGCCCTTGGCGGTCAGCTTCTCCAGCAGGCCGTCCGGGGCGGTGAGGCGATCGATCACGCCGTCGCGCCGGCTCAGCCGGTCGAGGGGACCGCCCGGCGCGAGCAGGCGTCCGACCGGCCGGTCCGGGCCGAGCAGACCCGCGACCTGTGCCAGGATCTGCATGGGCGCCCCGAGCGCGGCGACCTCGCTGCCACCGGAGATGCCGAGGGCGGCGTTGACCTCGCTCTCTACGCCGGAGACCGCGATCCGGGCGACGTTGATCGCCGATTCGACCGTGCCGAGCGCGATGCCCGCGGCCGCGAAGCCGAGACGAATCGGCAGCTTGACGGCGTCCGCGGGGCCCAACGAGGAAGTACTCATGCCGCGGGATCCTACCCGGTGCTACTTCGCCTGTGCCTTCTTCATCTTCTTGTACTCGCGCACCTTCAGCAGGGACTCGGGGTCGACGACGTCGGCGATCGACCGGTATCCGTCCTGGGCGAAGTCCCCGGCGATCTCCTCCCAGCCGGGCGGGGTGACGCCGAGTTGTTTGCCGAGCAGGGCGACGAACATCTTGACCTTGGCCTTGCCGTAGCCGGGCAGGCCCTCCAGGCGCCGGGCGAGGTCACGGCCGCTGGTGGCACCGGTCCATACCAGGGCGGCATCGCCGTCGTACTGGTCGACGATCACGTGCGCGAGTTGCTGGATCCGCGCGGCCATGGAGCGGCCGTACCGGTGAATCGCCGGGGGCGTGGCGCAGAGTTCGGCGAACGACTCGGGGTCGGCGCCGGCGATGGCGGCGGGATCGAGGGAGCCGAAACGATCGAGGATCTTCACCGGCCCGGCGAACGCCCGTTCCATGGGAAACTGCTGGTCAAGTAGCCCGCCGATCAGCAGCGCGAACGGATCGCGGGAGATCAGCTGGTCGGCGACGGGGTCCATCGTGAGGTGCAGATCGGCCATGGGGTTCATCGTAGGCCGACACGCGTCGGCGCCAATCGGTTCCGCCGGGTGCCGCGTGTTTGGCAGACTCACTAGACATGCGCCCGCAGAAGATCCGCGCCCTGTCCGCTCTCGCCCTCGCCGCCGTGGCCGTCGGCGGGGGAGTGTCCGCCGGTCAGGCGCATGCCGATCCCGAACTGCGCCACTACGTCAAGACGCTGCACTGCCCCAGCGCGGACCCGTTCCCGGGGCCGCCGCTGCGCATCCAGGTCGATGTGTACAACCACGTCGCGTTCCCGTCGGACGGGCTTCCGGCCCCGGCCATCGAGCTGATCGCCAGCGACTTCCCGCGTCCGTCGATCCTGCCGAATCTGACCACGTACACCACCGAGACGACGGTGCGCTGGCGCAACACCACCACGGGCAAGCGCGGCGTGGTGCGGGTGCCGACCCGCTCGAACCGGGTCACCTGGCAGGCCGTGCTGCACCCGGGGCGCGGCAACGTGTCGTTCACGATCACCCAGAAGATCGGCGCGATGGCCTTCGTCCCGATGGTGAACCCGCAGTACTCCACGTGCCGCGGCTCGGCCCGCAGCGTCTGATTCCCGCCGTCAGCGGTCGTGCGTGATCGCGCGTCGGGTTCGCGCGACCGGCCGGCCGTGACCTGTCGCGGATCTCGTGGCTCGCATTCGGGCGCGTAGCAGCGAGTCGGCGCGGAAGCAGCGTTCGCGAGCGCTGCTTCCACACGCGGACGCTGCCACGCTCACCGGTGTCGGGGGACGACTAGAACAGCGTTCCCAAGAAGTCGCTGACGGCCGCCTGCTCCTGGCGTTCCCCGTCTTTCTGGTCACCGGTCATGTAGCTGGTGGCGCGCACCTTGTTGCTCGCGAGCTGCGCGTCGGCCAGGAAGCGGAGGGCATCCGGCAGGAGCACGGAGTCGTCCTGGAGAGTCTGGCTGAGCAGCAGCGGGCGGTCGTAGCCGCTCGACGGCAGAGCCAGGGAGCGCCGTACCGCCGCGGTGACCTTCGGGCTCGACGAGAGAGCCTTGGTGACCAGGTCGCCCAGTGCGATGCCGTGCACCGCGGTGCGCAGGTCGGGCGCGCACGTCGTCTTCGCCTTGGTGACCAATCGCTGGCCGGTGGCCGACAGCAGCGGCTGCACGTTGTCGGCGGGCAGGGAAGCGAGCGCGTAGACCACGTCGGCGGTCACCGAGTCGGCGACGGCCGGTGAGTCCGGACGCAGGCCGGCGACCAACTCGTCGAGGCCCGCTGGGATGCTCGTCGCGGCGGCGCCCCGGAAGTCGAGGTTCCGGCCCTGCCAGTCGGTGGCCTTGCGGGCCAGCGTGATCGCGGCGCCGGCGCCCTGGGCGTCGCCGACCACGGCCCAGCGCGGCGACACCGAGCCGTCCACCACCACGCCGGCGAGCATCGCATCGACCAGATTGCGGGCGGTCACCGCATGATCGACGTACTGCGGCGACGCGTTCTGGCCGATCGAGCCGTAGTCCGGGGTGAGCACCGCGTAGCCGGCGCGGAGCAGCCGGTTCACCGCGTCGCGGTCGGCGGCGGCCGGATCGGCGGACGCCGCGCAGGTATCGGCGACGCCGTTGCCGGCCGGCGCGTTGACGATCACCGGCCAGCCGCCGGCGGGCGCCTTGCCCTGCGGTTCGAGGATCGTGGCGATGGCCAGGTGCAGCTGCTCGTCGAGCCCGTTGGTCCAGTACGTGTAGCGCTGGCCGGAGGCGGCCGCCGCGGGCAGGTTGGCGGCCGGGATCGGCTGGTTGGCGTAGATCGCTCCGGCCGTCTGCCCGGTGGGCGAGGCGGCCGGCGCGGTCACCTGCGGATCGGCGACCACGCGGGCGGCGGTGAGACCGCCGGCCGCGAGAGCGGCCGCGACGGCGGCCGTCACGAGGGTGGTGCGCAGACGGGAATGCCGGGACGTCATGGGCTTCTTCTCTGTTCGCTGTGCGGCTGGGGGAGCTGTGGACTGCGGGGGTGCCGGCTACGTCGCCGGAGTGTCGACGATGCCGACGGCCGGCAGGAAGTAGCAGGTGCGGCCGGCGTTGGTGGTGGTGCCAAACACGGCGGTCAGGATGGAACCCTGGCCGGTGTCGACGCGCGCCAGGCGCACCGGGCTGTTCTTGCCGACCAGGGCCTTCAGCGCCTCCGACTGGGTGATCTGGTCGATCGGCTTCAGATCGGCCAGGCCGCCCTTCATGGTCGCGGTGTTGAACCAGGCCACCTGGAAACGGTCACCGGTGTGCCCGGCCGGCGGGACCAGGGCGTAGGCGGTCTGGTCCTGATTCAGGGCCTCGGTGATCTGCGTGAGGTCCTGGTTCTTGTCCAGGATGTCGGCCAGGGTGCCCAGACCAAGGCCGGTGAGGAAGCCGCTCAGGGTCTGCTGCACGCTCTCGCCCGGGATGATCTTGGGGAACGGGCCGGGCACGCCGACGGCCGGGGCGGTGACCAGACCGAGCGGGTTGTCGCTGGTGGGAGTCGCGCAGAACGGCGCGAAGGCCGGAGTGAGCACCTTGGCGCCGGTCAGCTTCTCGAAGACCTCCAGGCCGGTGGCGGCGGTGGTCAGCGGATCGTCGGCCGGGTGCGCCGCGGCGGGGGCGGGGGCGACCGGAGCGGGCTCGGCGGGCGTCGTCGGCGCCGGGACGGTCGGAGTCGGGGTACCGGCCGGGGGAGTGGTGCCGCCGCCGGGCATCAGCGTGCTCAGATCCGGGCTGCCCTCGGCGCTGAGGATGGCCTTGAGCGCCTCGATCGCCTGCTGGTCCGCCCCGCTCTCCTTGAGATTGCGCAGCGCCTGGGCGAGCTCGGAGTCGAGCGGGATGGTGCTCAGCGACAGCGAGTCCAGCCCGGTGGCGCCGGGGATAGGCAGTGACGGCTCGGCATGCGTCGTCGCGGGCACGGCGAGGGCGGCACCGACGGCGGCGGCGCAGGCGATGAGCCCGGAACGAACGGCAAGACGGTGACGAGCGGCCACGACTGACTCCTGACAGACTGTTAGCAGTGTTACTAAAGTTTCTAGAGTTAAAGAACAACAGTCTTGTGACTTGAATGCAAGTCGCCGAGTCCGTCCCGTGACCTGTTCGCGACGGTGCGGAGACGACAACGCCCCGGGACGCACAGGGTGCGTGCCGGGGCGGGAGTCGTGGTCGTGTGGGGCGTCAGATGACGGCGATGCCGATCGTCGGCGCGATGCCGCAGCCGATGCGCTTGCCCTTGGTCTTCGTGGTCACCGTGCCCGAGATGGTGGAGACGATGCGGCCGCGGCCGGTCTTGATGATGGCGGTGAAGGTGCCGGGGCCCTTCTGTGCGTTGATCTTCGGGTTCGGCAGCAACCGCTGCTGGCCGCTGCGGCCGGTGTCCAGGTTCAGCCAGCTGATCATCAGCGGTGCGGCCGAGTTCTTCAGGGCCGGACCCGTGCCGAGGCTGGTGTAGACCACGCCGGCCTGGCCCCGCTTGGGGCCCGGGGCGGGTGCGGCCTGCGGGCCGGCGGTCACCAGGGCCATGCCCACGGAGTTGCCGCCGCCCGGCATGCAGCCGAGACCGATGGTCGGGTAGAGGAACTGCTGGATCCGCGGCTTGTTCGGGCCGGTCGGGATGTCCGGGGCGTCGTCCTTCTTCTTCGCCGCGGGAACCTTGGCGTCCTCGGCGGCGTGGATCTTCGCGGCCTCCGCCTTGCCGGGCTCGCCGAGGAAGTCGATCAGCGACCGCCAGGTGTCGGCGACCTCGGTGGGCAGCGCCGGGTTGTCGGCGAGCGAGCGCGCCTCGTCGAGCAGCTTGGTGTTCACCTGGCCGTTCACGTCGCGGGTGGCGACCGAGCCGATGAGGGCCGGGGCGAACGCGCCGAGCGAGTCGAGGACCTGCTGGTTCACCTCGGGGGCGTGCGCCAGGTCCGGGATCGGCAGCAGCTGCTCCTGACCGGCGGCCGGTGCGGCCGGCTCGGCATGGGCGACCGGGGTGGCGACGGCGACCGCGGCGGTCAGCGAAACGGCGGCCAGCAGGGTGCGGCGCGAACGTGCAAGGCGCACGATGGATTCCTAACGGTCGAAGGACAGTCGTCTGCGGCGCAAGTCTAACCCGGATTCTATGAAACGGATGTGACTGATGATGAAATTGTTATTAAATGCGGCTGATGTGACGGAGATGGACCCGCCACTTCCGGCCGGGGGCGGCGCTGGGTAGATTGCTGGGCGACAAGATGTGGTGGCACCGAGCACGGGAGACCCTGTGAAGAACCTGTCCCGCGGCCTGGTGGCCGCCCTGGCCGGCTGCGTGGTGCTGACCAGCCTCACCGCGTGCACCGGGGACTCCGGCGACAAGTCCGTGACGCTCCTCACTCATGACTCGTTCGAGCTGCCGAAGAGTCTGATCGACGGCTTCCAGAAGGACACCGGCCTCACCCTCAAGCTGGTCAAATCGGGCGATGCGGGCCAGCTCTCCTCGGTGATCTCGCTGTCCGCGGGCAAGCCCAAGGGTGACGTCGTCTACGGCATCGACAACACCTTCGCGGCACGGCCGATCGCGGCGGGCGCGATGGAGTCGTATGTGTCGCCGCGTGCGACCGGCGGCGCCGACCAGTACGCGCTGACCGGCACGGGCAAGGACGACTTCACGGCCGTCGACCGCGGCGACGTCTGCGTCAACGTCGACGACGCCTGGTACGACCGCGAGGGCGTGCCGGCGCCGACCAGCCTGGACGATCTCAAGGACCCGAAGTACGCCAACCAGGCGGTGCTGCTCGATCCGGCGACGTCGTCGCCCGGGATGAGTTTCCTGCTCGCGACCATAGGCACCTACAAGGACAAGGCGCCGGACTACTGGCGCGCGCTGGTCGACAACGGTGCGCAGATCGTCTCCGGCTGGGAGATCGCGTACAACCAGCTGTTCAGCGCGGGTGAGGGCCACGGCACCAAGCCGATCGTCGTCTCGTATGCGAGTTCGCCCGCGGCGACGCCGGGGACCAGCGCGATCCTGTCCGGTTGCTTCGCGCAGGTGGAGTACGTCGGAGTGCTTCGCGGCGCCGCCAATCCGGACGGCGCCCGGAAAGTGATCGACTGGATGCTCAGCCCGGCCGTCCAGGCGGCCCTGCCGACATCGATGTACGTGTACCCGGTGCAGCGGGACACCCCGCTGCCGCAGGACTGGCGGCTGCGGGCGCCCGCACCGCGGTACACGGTGACCATGACGCCGCAGTACATCGACCAGAACCGTGAGCAGTGGCTGAAGGAATGGCGCGCCACCGCCCGGCGTTAGGTCGTACCCGTGGTGCGGCCGCCCGCGCGGCCGCGGCCGGCGGGACACTGATCCCGCTGATCTTCGTCGGCGCGCTCTTCGTCGCACCGCTCGCCGCGCTGGTGGTCCGGGCCGTGCACGACGCCGACGCGGTCTCCCCGATCGAGGCCTGGCGACGCACCGATGCGTGGATGCTGCTCGGTGTCACCATCGGCCAGGCCGCCGCCTCGGCGGTGGCCGCCATCGTGATCGCGGCACCCGTCGTGTGGCTGGTGTCGACCGTCGACTTTCCCGGTGCGCTGCTGCTGCGGGTGATCGTCACCCTGCCGTTCGTGCTGCCGACGGTCGTCGTCGGCGTCGCCTTCCGGGCGCTGGGCACCGGTCTGCTCGACGGGCTCGGCGTCGACTCGGGACTGCGGGCGATCCTGCTGGCGCATGTGTTCCTCAACGTCGCCGTGGTGGTGCGCGTCGTGACACCGGTCTGGCAGCAGATCGACCCGGCCGCGATCGCCGCGGCCCGGAGTCTGGGGGCATCCGGTCCGCGGGCCTGGCGCGACGTGGTGCTGCCGCGGCTGGCACCCGCCGTCGCTGCCGCCGCGGCGCTGGTGTTCCTGTTCTGCTCCACCAGCTTCGGGGTGATCGTGATCCTGGGTGACGGCCGGGTCCGCACGCTGGAGACCGAGATCTACCAGCAGGGGATCGGCTATTTCCGGATCCCGGAGGCGGTGGCGCTCTCGTTCCTGCAGATCCTGCTGGTGGTCACCGCGCTGATCCTCGCCCGGTTCCTCGGGCGGCGGACCCCAGCGGTCAGCGACCGCGGCGGACGGCGCCGCCGGCCGCACGGGCTCGGCTGGCTTCCGGTGCTGGCCGTGGTCGGCTGGGCGGTGGTCTGGCTGGTGGTGCCGATCGGGTCGCTGGTGGTCCGGTCGCTGCGGCCCGGCGGGGTCTGGTCGCTGGGCGGCTATCGGGTGCTCGCGGGTCAGGAGACGGGCGAGTCGCTCACCGACTCGGTCCGGTACTCGGTGACCAGTGCCCTGGGGGCGACGGTGATCGCCGTGGCGGTCGGGCTGATCGCCGCCGCCGCGATCACCCGGCGGCGCGATGTCGTCGCGAAAGCCGGTGCGGCACTGTCGATCTTGCCGCTCGGGGTCAGTGCCGTCACCCTGGGGTTCGGCTACGTGGTGCTGACCACCTATCTGCCTCGCGAGGTGGGCATGTCGCCGCTGCTGATCCCCGCAGTGCAGGCGCTCATCGCGATCCCGGTGGTGATCGGCATCCTGGTGCCGGCGCTGGCCGAGGTCCCGCAGCGCCGCCGCGACGCGGCGGCCGTGCTCGGTGCCGGTCCGGTCCGGGTGTTCTGCACCGTCGATCTGCCGATGATCGCCCGGTCCCTCTGCGCCGCAGCCGGTTTCGCGTTCGTCATGGCCATCGGTGAGTTCGGCGCGACCACCTTTCTGGCCCGCGCGGACACCACCACGCTGCCGGTGATGATCGGTTCGCTGATGGGCCGCCCCGGCGCCGACAACCTCGCCGCCGCGATGGCCGCCTCCGTACTCTTGGTGGCCGTGAGTGCGGTCGTGATCTTCTTCGTCGAGCTCGCCGCCCCGGCGGCGGGCCGGGGACAGGCCCGCCGATGAGTGTCCTCGCACTGCGCGGGATCACCGTCCGCTACGGCCGCACCACCGTGATCGACGGCCTCGACTGGACGGTCGGCGGCGACCGCCTGGTGACCGCCCTGCTCGGGCCGTCCGGCTGCGGCAAGTCGACGCTGCTGCGCGCCATCGCGGGACTCGAGCCGCCGGCCGCGGGGACCCTCACCTGGGACGGCGCCGACCTGCGCCACGTCCCGGTGCACCGGCGCGACTTCGGTGTCGTCTTCCAGGACGGGCAGCTGTTCTCCGGCCGGACGGTGGCACAGAACATCGCCTACGGACTGCGGCTGCGCAAGTGGCCGCGCGCCCGGATCGCCGAGCGGGTCGACGAGATGCTCGCGCTGGTGCAACTGCCCGGGGCGGGTGACCGGCGTGTCACCGACCTCTCCGGCGGGCAGGCGCAGCGGGTCGCCCTGGCCCGGGCCCTCGCGCCGCGGCCGCGGCTGCTGCTGCTCGACGAACCGCTCGCCGCTCTCGACGCCCGCCTCCGCGAGGAACTGGCCTTCGCCATCGGCGACATCGTCCGGGCCGCGCGGACCCCGGCCGTCGTCGTCACCCACGACCGGGCCGAGGCCGCCTTGATCGCCGACGAGGTGTCGGTGATGCACGACGGGGCCATCATCCAGACGGCCCCGCCGGACCGCCTGTGGCGCCGTCCCGCCGACGACTGGGTCGCCGGTTTCCTCGGCGCCACCCTGCTGCTCGACGCCGACGTCACCGCCGGCCGACTGCGCACTCCGTTCGGCTCCGTCTCCGCCGCGGGAGTCGACGGCCTCGCCGGCGACGGGCCCTGCCGGGTGGCGCTGCGCCCCGAGTCCCTGCGCGCCGAACCCACCCCGAACGGCGGCGTGCCGGAAGCGACCGGCACGGTGACCCACGCCGCCGCGCTGCCGTCCGGGATCCGGCTCCGGGTGCGCACCGCGACGTCCGAGGTCGACGCGCTGGCGTCGTCGCCGGTGGGCGTCGGCGATCGGGTCCGGCTGGTCCTGGATCCGGCCCAGGTGGCGGTGATCGGCCGATGAGGTTCGTGGTGATCTGCGGGACAATGGTGTCATGTCTGAACCGTGTACGACCGTCGACCTGAACCGCTACGACCACAGGCACCGCGTCTGGGTGGCTGAGGCGGTGTCCCGGATCAAGGCCGAGGCCAATCGCAGTGCCGATACTCACCTGGTTGCGGTGCCGTTGCCCGTGGAGTGGGGGATCGATCTGTATTTGAAGGATGAGTCGACGCATCCGACCGGTTCGCTGAAGCATCGGTTGGCGCGGTCGTTGTTCCTTTATGGGTTGTGTAATGGCTGGATCCGGGAGGGTTTGCCGGTGATCGAGGCGTCGAGTGGTTCGACGGCGGTATCGGAGGCGTACTTCGCGCGGTTGATCGGGGTGCCGTTCATCGCGGTGATGGCGGAGAGTACGAGCAGGCAGAAGATCGCGTTGATCGAGCGGGAGGGTGGCCGGTGTCATCTGGTGGCTGATCCGAGTGAGGTCTATGACGTGGCTCAGCGTCTTGCTGAGGAGACGGGCGGGCATTACATGGATCAGTTCACTTTCGCTGAGCGGGCGACGGATTGGCGGGGGAACAACAACATCGCTGAGTCGATCTTCGCTCAGCTCGCGTTGGAGCGGTATCGGGAGCCGGAGTGGATCGTGGCGACGGCGGGTACCGGTGGTACGTCGGCGACTATTGCGCGGTATTTGGCGTATACGGGGCGGCGGACCGGGGTGTGTGTGGCGGATCCGGAGAATTCGGCGTTCTTTCCGGCTTGGCGTGAGGGTGATTCTGGTGTGAGGACGGTGGTCGGTTCGCGGATTGAGGGGATCGGTCGTCAGCGGGTGGAGCCGAGTTTTTTGCCGTCGGTGGTCGATCGGATGGTGTCGGTGCCTGATGCTGCTGCTGTGGCGGCGATCGTTCATTTGGAGGCGGTGACGGGTCGGCGTGCTGGTGCGTCGACGGGGACGGGGTTGTGGGCGGCGTACCGGATTGTCGGTGAGTTGCGGGATGCGGGTCGTACGGGGAGTGTGGTTGCTCTTCTTTGTGATTCCGGTGATCGTTATGTGGACAAGTACTATTCCGCGGACTGGCTGGCGGATGAGGGTCTGGACCCCGCGCCGTACGCGGCGCGGCTGGAACGGTTCTTCGCCGGCGGTGAGTTGGAATGACCGTGCGCTATGTCGTCGCCGGTGCCGTGATCCGTGAGACACCCGATGGCGGGAGGCGAGTGCTGATGGCCCAGCGTGACTCGCCGCCCGACCTCGCGGGGCTGTGGGAGTTGCCCGGCGGGAAGGCCGACGATGATGAGACGCTCGCCGAAGCGCTTGTGCGAGAACTGGACGAGGAACTCGACATCGTCGTGGTGGCGGGCGAGCCGCTGGTCGAACGGGTGGTCTTGCGTTCGGGCCTCACTCTGGTCGCCCTCTGGGCACGCCTGGTGGAGGGCGATCCGCGACCCGTCGAACACCGGAGCCTGCGATGGGTGGACGCGACGGGGCTGGCGGAACTGGCGGCCTGCGCCGACATGGTTCCGGCCGATACCGCGTGGTTGCCAGAGCTGTTCGACGTCCTACACGGTCCGGAATCGGCCGGGCCTTCGTGACGGCCCGGCGCGCGTTCCTCTCCGGCTCCGGCGGCCACCCGGATCCGATTTCCCCACACCTCCACGTCGCACGCCGGTGAGTGCCCGGGAGGTGCGGGGGACCGGCGTCACATGCCCGTCGATTTGGCGACGATCGACTTCATGACCTCGCTGGTGCCGCCGTAGATCCTGGTCACGCGGGCATCGGCGTAGAGCCGTGCGATCGGATACTCGGTCATGTATCCGTAGCCGCCGTGCAGTTGCAGACACTTGTCGACGCCGAGGAGATCGTTCACCGGCACCCGCACGTCGGTGAACGACAGCTCGAACGACCTGCTGGCGGGCTGGTTGCTGCGGCAGGCCGGCCGGGCGGCCGATGACTCGGTCCGTACCGTATGCCTGCTCGACAGCCGGGGCTGTGCACGTAGGGTGCCGTGGGCGAGGGATGTCGAACAGCTCACCGTCGCGTGGAGATCAGGCGGGCAATGGCTGGTCGATGATGTGCGTGCCGGCTCGGTGTGTATCCGGCCGGAGACGAATCTGGCGGGCGAACCGCGCGATGACGTCGACCTCGACATGGAACTGCTGTCCGGCGCTCCGGTGGACGCCGAGGCGATGGAGGAGCTGGCTATCCGCGGCGGGTTGATCCGGGCGATCCAGATCTGCGGCGCACTGGACCGGATGGTCGGGCTCTGCGTGGACCATGCGTCCACCCGCCAGCAGTTCGGACGGTCGATCGGCCGTTTCCAAGCGGTGCGCACCATGCTTGCGGATGCCGCGGCGGAGTCGGCGTTGGCGAACGCGGCGACCGTTGCCGCCGTTGATTCGGCGGCGAACGGATCGCCCGATCCATTCGCCGTCGCCGTCGCCCGCTCGTGCGCGAATCATGCCGCCGCGTCGGTGAGCAGGATCGCTCATCAGATACACGGGGCGATCGGTACGACCGCGGAGCACGACCTCCACCGGTACACGCTGGCGGCTCAGGCCTGGCGTTCGGAATTCGGGTCGACGGCGCAGTGGGACGACCTGGTCGGCGGTATCGCGGCCGAAGCCGGTGGCGCGGAACTATGGGCGCTGCTCACCGGCTGACCGGTGCCCGGCGCTCGCTGAATCTCGGCTGGGTCCGCTCCGCCGCTGATCTGCTATCGACCGGATCGCCATCCTCCTCGGGGTGAATCACCCCAGGTTTGATGCCGCTCCTTTCTGAGTCCCATCAGGAAGGATGACAATCATGCCCAAGAAGATCGATCCCGCCGTCCAGGCCCGTGCTGAGCGCCTGTGGCGCGAGCACGGCGCCGA
>NZ_JBPSDN010000027.1:0-56987 GCF_052036135.1 Gordonia marina | reverse complement strand
CAACAATGACAGGCTCCACTCCAGCATCGGCACGGTCCCGCCCGCCGAGTTCGAGTCCGCCTACTACGCCGCCCTCAACCGAGAGCTGCACCCCGTATAGGAGCGGCAGAAAACCTGGGGTGATTCAGCGTCGCAGACAACCGCGCCAACAACACCACCAACGCCGCATGCACCACCATGAACGGCGTCGCACCAGAGGCCCGGCTCACCTCGGCGACCCGAGCAGCGACGTCGGCCGGAATCGAGAAGCCGACCCTCGCGCCCGCGTACGACGCCACGGCCGGCCTCGACCGGTCTGCCGGTAGCTCCAGCACATCCGGGATACCCGTCAAGGTGTCCCGCCAGAACGCCAGCTGGCGACCCAGCACCGAATCTGGATCGTCAGGCGCACCCAGCACCTCATGCTGCCAAATGGCGAAGTCGGCGAACTGCACCGGCAATGGCGCAAACTCCGGGACCTGACCGGCACTCCGGGCCGAGTAAGCCGCCAGCACGTCGCTCATCAACGGCAACATCGACTCACCGTCAACGCCGATATGGTGAGCCACCATCGCGAAAAGGAAGCCTTCGTGTTCAGGGTGTATCACGACCCGGATCGGCCACTGCGTGGCCACATCGAATCCTGCGGCCACTGCTGCGCGGAACTCCGCCGCCGAGGGCGCGTCGATCCACGGGAGCTCCGCATCGACACCAGCTTCCGACGCGATCAACTGGCACGGCACGCCGTCAACATCGGGGAAGCTCGTCCGCAGCACCTCGTGTCGGCGAATCACGTCGGCGACAGCGGTCCGCAAAGCGTTCACGTCGAGTTCGCCGGTGATCCTCAGCACCGCGGGGATGTTGTACGTCGGCGATGACGGGTCGAACCTGTTGATGAACCAGATCCGCTGCTGTGCGAACGAGAGCGGCACCAGTTCCGGACGCGGCACCACCGCGGTCACTGGCGGCAAGGCGGGAGCCTGGCCAGCGGCCACGACAGCAAGTTCACGGACCGACGGCGCATCGAAAAGGTCCCGGATCGACAACTCGACGCCCAGAGCTTCACCGGCCCGGGCAACCACCCGCATCGCACTCAGCGAGTTGCCGCCGGCGTCGAAGAACGATTCGGTGACACTGACCTGATCGGCACCGAGCACCTCGGCGAACACGGCGGCCACGGCGCGCTCGGTCTCCGACTCCGCTGCCACATGGTCGCCGGTACCGTCGAACACCGGCGAGGGCAGCGCCTTACGGTCCAGCTTTCCGTTCGCAGTCAACGGCAGCCGATCCACCACCATCACCAGATCCGGCACCATGTACCGCGGAACTCGCGCCCCCGCGTCCGCGCGCACCATCTGAGCGTCCAGCATGATGCCGTGATCAGCGACGACATAGCCGATCAGGAGATCGCCCCTGGCCGTATCGGCGACCACCGAGGCCGCCGCGCCGGTCACCCCGTCGGCGGACAGCAGCGCAGCCTCGACCTCCCCATACTCGATACGGAATCCGCGCAACTGCACCTGGCCGTCGGCACGACCCATGTACTCGATGTCCTCGCCGACCCAGCGCGCCAGGTCACCGGTACGGTACAGACGTGAGCCGTCCACCGCGAACGGATTCGCTACGAAGCGCGTCGACGAGAGCGCCGGTCGGTCCAGATAGCCCTGCGCCAGCTGCGCACCGGCCACATACATCTCTCCGACCACCCCGGCGGGAACCTGCCGCATCCGGTCATCAAGAATTCGAATCGCCAGCGAACCCAACGCACGACCGATGAACGACGGATCATCCGCCGACACCGCGGACCGATCGATCGGCCGGAAGCTGACATGCACCGTCGTCTCGGTGATGCCGTACATGTTCACCAGTTGCGCGGGGTCGTCAGGGTTCTCACTGAACCAGCGGCGCACCTGATCGAACCCGAGTTCCTCACCACCGAATACGACATAGCGCAACGCCAGATCGACGTCCGGACGGCGTCGGCGTGCGTCGATGAGCTGATAGAACGCCGACGGCGTCAGATTCAGGAACGACACCCGCTCGTCCTCGAGCACGCTCAGGAAGGCATCGAAATCACGCGCCAGTTCCCTATCGACCACCAGCAGCCGAGCACCGGACAACAGCGGTCCCCATAGTTCCCACACCGAGAAGTCGAAGGCGTAGGAGTGGAACATCGTCCAAACGTCATCCGTACGGAAGTCGAAGTCGGCAGTCGCGGCGCTCATCAGCGCGCGCACATCAGCGTGCGTGATCTCGACGCCCTTGGGGAGCCCCGTCGAACCCGACGTGTAGATCACATACGCCCGGGATGCCGGCGACACCGTCATCGCGGTGAAACCGGCACGATTGCCCTCGGTCACCAGTGCATCGGCATCCAGAACCCGCACCGCGCCACCGACACCGGACCACAGATCATGGCCCTGCGTGGACGCATCGGCGAGGATCACCGACACCCCCGCGTCGGCGATGATGAAGTGCAATCGGCCCACCGGGTTGGTGGTGTCCAGCGGTAGATACGCCGCGCCCGCCTTCAACACACCGACGATCGACGCCACCAGATTCACCGACCGCGCCGTAGCCAGACCCACCAGATCCCCAGGCCGCACACCGGCAGCGACCAGTCCGGCAGCCACCGCATCCGACGCCGCGTCGAGCTCGGCGTAGGAGAGCGACCCACCGCCGGCGGATACCGCCACCGACGCACCGTGCTCCCGCACCGATCCGGCGAAAGCCTCCACCAACGAACGCCCCGCCGCAGCGGGCACCACCGGCGCTGGCAGCCGAGCCAACCGCGCGCGCTCGGCGTCATTCAGCAGGTCGACGCCGCCGATCGGCAGCGTCGGATCAGCAGTGAGCGCATCCAGCGCCGACACCAGCAGTGTCGCGAACTGCTCGATCGTAGCCTCGTCGAACAGATCGGTCGCGTAGCGCAGCACGCCGTGCCATTCACGGCCGGCTTCGATGCCGACTCCGATGTGCAGGTCGTACTGCGTCGGCAGTTCCTCAGAGGTGATCGGCTCCACCCGCAGGTCACCGAGATCGACGGCCGGGGTTTCGACTCCCCCGCCCTGGTTCACCGTCAGCACCACCTGTGCCAGCGGCTGGAATACCTCGCTGCGCACCGGATTCACCGCCTCGACCACCGACTCGAACGGTGCGTCGGCATGTGCGAACGCGTCCAGATCGACGGTGCGGACCACGTCCAAGAACTCGGTGAACGGCAATCCAGAGCGCGTCTTGGTCCGCAGCACCAGCGTGTTGACGAACATGCCCACCAGCGGATCGAGCACCGCATCACCGCGGCCGGCGATCGGCGTCGCCACACTGACGTCGTCCGTCGTGCCCAGCCGCGCGAGGAGCGCCGCCAGCCCGGCATGGAGCACCATGAACGGCGTCACGCCGTGCTCGCGCGCCAGCGTCAACACCCGCTCACCGACTTCTTCTGGGATGCCGAACTCCAGCTGCTTGCCGCGACCGCTCGCCACGGCCGGCCGAGACCGGTCGGACGGCAGCTCCAGCACGTCCGGCGCCCCGGCGAGCTGACCTCGCCAGTACTCGAGTTGACGCCCGACTACCGATTCGGGGTCGGACTGAGAACCCAGCACCTCGTGCTGCCAGATCGCGAAATCGGCGAACTGGATCGTCAGCGCCGGATAGTCCGGCGCGTGGCCCGCGGCTCGCGCGGTATAGGCCGCAAGCAGATCACTGACCAGCGGGATCCGCGATTCGCCGTCGAAGGCGATGTGATGCGTCACCAAGGCGACCACGAACTCGCCTGGAACCGACTCCCACACCCTCGCCCGGAGCGGCCATTCGCGCGCCAAGTCGAAACCGGTCGCCACGGCGGACTCGATCTCCGCCTGCGACGACACCACTGCCCAATCGAGGCGGCCGGGAACTGAAGCCGCCTCACCGATCTCCTGGTACGCGACACCGCTGTCGGACGGGAACGTCGTCCGCAGCACTTCGTGCCGCACGACGACATCGACGATCGCTGCGCGCAGCGCGGCGACGTCGAGTTCGCCGCTCACCCTCAGCACGGTCGGCTGGTTGTAACCGGCGGACGCCGGATCAAGCCGATTGATGAACCACAACCGCTGCTGCGCAAACGAGAGCGGAATCCGATCCGGCCGCGGCACGACCGCGGTGACCGGCGACAACGCCGCATCCTTACCTGCCGAGACTGCCGCAAGGTCACGTACCGACGGAGCTTCGAATAGATCCCGGATCGATAGCTCCACACCAAGTGCGTTCCCGGCCCGGGCCACCACCCGCATCGCGCTCAGCGAGTTGCCGCCGATATCGAAGAACGACTCCGTCACGCTGACTCGCTCCACACCCAGCACCTCAGCGAACACCGCAGCAAGCGCCACTTCAGCCTCACCGACAGGTGCGATGTACTCGGTCTCCGTGCCAGTCAGGTCTGGCGCAGGCAACGCACGACGATCCAGCTTGCCAGCCGAGTTCAGCGTCACCTCGTCGAGCAGCATCCACACGCTTGGCCGCATGTACTCCGGCAGCGCGCCGGACACATGAGTCTTCAGCGCCTCGAGGTCGACCGATGCGGGCGACACATACCCGACCAGGAACTCGCCACCGGCCGGTGCCGTCGCAACCGTCGCCGCAGCATGAACCACACCCTGCCCGCCGGCGACCACCGACTCGATCTCACCGAGCTCGATCCGCTGCCCCCGCAGCTTCACCTGGAAGTCGGTACGTCCGAGGTACTCGAGCGATCCATCGGCCAAGCGCCGGACCAGATCGCCGGTGCGGTACAAACGGGCACCATGGACGACGGGAGGAACCGGCGCAACCGGTGCAGTCGACGCAACGGGAGCTAGCGGCGCGAGGGGCGCCAACGGCTCCAGGGGAGGAAGAGGAGCAGCCGGTGTGGCTGGACCTGTCGGAACCGCCGACGCGACAGGAGGGACCGGAGGCGCTGGCGGAACCGTAGGCACTGGCGGGACGGGTGGTACCGACAGGACCGTTGCGACCGGTGCCACGAACGGGTCTGCAACAAAGCGTTCCGCAGTCAATCCTGGCCGACCGGCGTATCCGCGCGCGATTTGCACTCCACCCAAGTACAATTCACCCGGAACCCCGTCCGGAACCAGCTCCATTCGGTCGTCGAGGACGAGCATGGACGTGTTCGCGACCGGCGTACCGATCGTCACCAACGCCGGAGCATCCGAAACATCGGCCCAGCCCACCTCGACCGCAGCCTCGGTCGGACCGAACAGATTATGGATCTCCACACTCGGCCACACCTCGCGCGCGGCCGCCACCGTCGCGGGGGCAAGAGCCTCACCAGATGCGAACAACCACTTCAACGAAGTCAGCGACCGTAACCGATCTCGATCGACCACATCCAGGAACACCGATAGCATCGACGGAACAAAATGCACACTCGTCGCGTGAGTCTCGGCAATCAGATCCGCGATGTACCCCGGATCCCGGTGCCCATCCGGACTCGCGACGACCGTCGTCGCACCCGACATCACCGGGCCATACAACTCCGGAACCGACACATCGAAGGTGTACGGCGTCTTCAGAATCACCCGATCCCCAGCAGACCACGGGAATGCATCCAGTCCCCACCGCAGACGGTTCAGCACCGACGCGTGCGACACCGTCACGCCCTTCGGCACACCCGTCGACCCCGAGGTGAACAACGTATACAAAGCACTCGCGCCGCGCACCGGAGCCAACCGATCCGCATCGGTCACCGGCGAAACCGACAGATCCACCTCACCCGAGGCGTCGACTTCGACCACCCGCACACCAGACAGACCCGACACCGGTTCTGGCACCACACCGGCAGCCACCAATACGATGTCACCGGCCGCAGTCTCCAGCATCACTCGCGCACGCTCGGCCGGCGTATCCATATCAACCGGCACATACTGTCCACCGGCAGCGGTCACCGCATGAATCGCGATAAGCAGTTCCACACTTCGATCGATACACACACCGACCGCCACATCCGGACCCACACCGGCAGCGATCAATTCACGCGCCAATGTCGCCACCCGGGCACCGAACTCGGCGTACGAAACCTCACGCCCCTCGAACAGCAACGCCGGAGCATCCGGCGTCAAATCCACCTGCGCCGAAACCGCATCCGAAACCGAGACTGCGGCAACCTCCGCTCCACCCCGAGCCTGCCGAATGGTCACCGGCCCGGTCCCCGCCGCTAGCGCCGCAGCACGCTCATCACCGATCAGCACCGGCACATCACCCACCGCAACAGCCGGATCAGCAGTCAACGCATCAAGCAACACCACGAAGCGATCAGCAAACACCTGCGCCGACGACACATCGAACAAATCCTCGGCATATACCAAAGAGCCGACCCACGGTCCATCCACGGACGCGGATACCAAAACACCGAGATCCACCTGGGCCGGTACTTTGTCGGAGGACATCACCTCGAACTCGAGGCCAGCGAGCACTGTCTCGGCGTCGGCTGCCGGGACCACCGAGTTGAACGAGAACATCACCTGCGCGAGTGGGGCGAACGCCTCGCTGCGCACTGGGTCAACGGCGTCCACGACAGCTTCAAACGGAACGTCCGCATGAGCGAATGCGTCCGCATCCGTCTCTCGAACCAGCTTCAGCAGATTCTCGAAACTCAGACCTGACTCAACTCGGGTCCGCAACACTAGCGTGTTCACGAACATCCCGACGAGGCTGTCGAGTTCTGCTTGACCCCGGCCGGCGACCGGTGTCGCGATCGCGATGTCCTCCGTCGCTGACAACCTCGCCAGCAACGCACTCAGGGCCGCGTGAACCACCATGAACGGCGTCATCCCGAACTGTTTGGCGAGGTCTCCGATACGGTCAGAGACGTCAGCCCGAATCTGGAACTGGATCATTGCACCGCGGTGACTTGCCCGCGCCGGGCGCGTTCGATCACCTGGCAACTCCAGCACGTCAGGAAGACCCTCGAGCTGATCAGCCCAGTACTCGAGCTGCCTCCCGACTACCGATTCCGCGTCGTCTGGCGAACCCAAGGCCGTGTGTTGCCAGATCGCATAGTCGGCGAATTGCACCGGCAGTGACTCGAATTCGGGGATTCGCCCGTCGACCCGAGCCGCAAAGGCGGTGAGCAGATCTGCGATCATTGGCAATCGCGATTCGCCGTCGAAGGCGACGTGGTGCGTCACGATCGCGATAACGTGTTCCTCGGCAGAGCCAGTCCACACCCGAACCCGAATCGGCCACTCCCGCACCAGATCGAAGCCTGCCATTACCTCCGCCTGGAGGTCATCAAGTGAAGGTGAGTTCGCCCAATCAAGCGCAGCGGCGACAGACGCGGCGCTACCGATCGACTGGAACGGCGTACCATCCACTTCCGGGAATGATGTCCGGAGCACTTCGTGCCGTACCACCAGGTCGACCAACGCAGCCCGCAAAGCCGCAAGATCGAGTGCTCCGGTGACCTTCAAAACGGTCGGCTGATTGTAGACCGGCGACGCCGGATCGAGGCGGTTGATGAACCACATCCGCTGCTGCGCGAACGACAACGGAATCCGCTCCGGACGCGGCACCACCGCCGTCACCGGCGGCAGCGCTGCGGCGTGATCAACGGATGTCGCAACGAGGTCACGCACCGTTGGCGCGTCGAATACATCTCTCACCGACACCCGGACGCCCAGCGCTTCCGAGACTCGGGCGACCAAACGCATCGCACTGAGCGAATTGCCGCCCGCATCGAAGAATGACTTCGTCACGGACACTCGGTCCACGCCCAGCACATTCGCAAACACCTCGGCGACCCGGGCTTCACTCGCCCCTGCCGGAGCCTCGTACTCGGTCGTTGTGATGAAGTCCGGAGCCGGCAGTGACCTCCGATCGACCTTTCCAGCCGAGTTGAGTTCGATCCGGTCGACGAGACCCCATCCGGTGGGCACCATATACTCGGGCAACGACCTGCCGATGGCACGCTTAATCTCATCGATGTCCGCCGTGGCCGGAGCGACGTAGGCGACCAGGTTCTCCCGGCCATCGGGGTCGGTGTCAACGAACGCCTTGGCATGAGTTACACCGGGCGAGTTCGCTAGCGCTGCCTCGATCTCGCCCAGCTCGATCCGCAGGCCCCGCAACTTGATCTGGAAATCGGTGCGGCCGAGGAATTCCAATTCCCCACTGTAGTTCCATCGCACCAAATCACCGGTTCGGTATAGGCGTGACCCCGTGGCATCAAACGGACTGGCGATGAAGCGGGTCGCCGTCAGGCCCGCCATAGCCGCATACCCCCTGCCCACCGGTACGCCGCCGATGTACAACTCGCCCGGGACACCCATCGGCACCAGCTGCAGGCGGTCGTCGAGGACGTACAGTTCCGCTCCCGGAATAGGAGTACCGATCGGCACGGTGAGGTGATCGCTCTCAGACATCCGGTGGCGAGACACCGTCGCAGAAGTCTCAGTCGGTCCGTACGCATTCACGACTCCCACGCCTGCGCGCAGGAACGGCAAGAGGACGGCGGGCTGAGCCGCCTCGCCACCCACGACGATCAGCCGAAGTGTGTGAAGTACGTGATGGGTGTCCGCTTCGACGATCACGCCGAGAGCCGAAGGCGCGACGTTCATGGCCGTCGGCGAACGGTCAGCGACGGCGGCAACGATCTGGCTAGGGTCGAACACCGCGTCGGCGAGGTGCACTGCGGCGCCCGACGACAGCGGAGCCCAGATGTTCCTCTGCGTAAGATCGAAACTGGGAGACGAGGCCACGAACATGCTGTCGCTCTCGGAAAACCCGAGCTCGCTCCGGTACCAGCGCACAGTGTTCTCGACGCCGTCCATTGCAACCATGGTCGGCTTCGGTCTGCCCGTCGAGCCCGACGTGGTAATCACGTAGCCCAGGCGCGACCCAAGACCCTTCGAAACCGGAGACCACCCAGCGATCACGTCGACGACCTCGTCATCGATCGCGACCACCGGTACCGTTCCGACCGCTGCTGCCCAGCCATCACCGTCAGCCCAGCCCGGACGCGTGACGACGGCGACGACCGAGGCATCCTCAAGCAGCGCTTCCAGTCGTCCGACCGGACCCTGCGGGTCCACCGGCGCATAGGCTGCGCCCACTCTCCAGACGGCAAGCATCGCCGCGACCCAGTGCACCGACCGATCAAGGACCAGAGCGACGACGTCATCAACACCTATCCCTGATGCGACGAGACGTACTGCAAGCGCATCCGCACGGCCGATCAGTTCGCGATAGGTGTACGCCGCACTGCTGTCCGTTACTGCAACCGAATCCGGAGTCGCCAGAGCGCAAGCGTCGATCATCTCGACGATCGACCGGCCATCGGCCGGCAGCGCCGGCGTCGTGGACGCTGCCAGCAGTGCGGCACGCTCACGATCCCCGGTCAGTGCAACGCTCCCAACTGCCTTCGTCGTGACTTCGGTCAACCCGCCGAGTAGCCGGACGAACCGTTCAGCAAGGTCCTGAACGACCGACTCATCGAACAGATCTGTCCGATACGTGACCGAAGCTGCCCAATCCTGGCCTGCCGCACCCGACGCTACGGAAAAGGACAGATCCATGCGCGCCGGGACCACCGGAGGAGCGATTGGCTCGGCAGACAATCCAGCAACAGCGACATCGGTCTTTGCCAGGGAAGCCGCCGCATCGAAGGACAAGAGGACCTGCGCGAGCGGCGAGAAGGCCTCGCTGCGAACCGGATCCAGAGCATCGACTACCGACTCGAACGGAACGTCAGCGTGAACGAAGGCTTTCAGATCGACTTCCCGGACTTGCTCGAGAAATTCCGCGAATGTCGTTGACGAGTCTACCGGGATACGCAGTACCAGCGTATTCACGAACATGCCCACCAAATGGTCGAGAACCTCCGAACCGCGGCCTGCGGTCGGAGTCGCAATCACGATGTCATTCGTCGCTGAAAGGCGAGCCAACAACACCGCCAAGCCCGCGTGCACCACCATGAACGGAGTCACTCCCGCGTCCCGAGTAAGCGCGACTATCTGCTCAGTAGTCGACGCTGGGATCGTGAAGTGGACCAGCGCACCGTCGCGTGAAGCTACGGCGGGGCGCGGCCGCGATGCAGGTAATTCTAGAACGTCGGGAATGCCGGCGAGGTGGTCGCGCCAGTAGGCCAGTTGACGCCCGATAACTGAATCCGGCTGATCCGGAGAACCCAGCACCGCGTGCTGCCACAACGCATAGTCCGCAAACTGCACCGGTAACGGGGCAAACACCGGCACCTCACCGGCCGCCCGCGCAACATACGCGGTCAGCACATCGGTGACCAACGGCAGCATCGACTCACCATCAGCACCGATATGGTGCGCCACCACCGCAAACAGAATCGCGCCTTCTTGACGGCAGATCACCGCACGAATCGGCCACGCCACCGCCAGATCGAAACCTGCCGCTACCGCCGCCTCGAACGCCTCCACCGAATCGACGTCACGCCACGCCAGGTCCGCTTCTACCGACGACTCGGGAGCGATCAGCTGAACCGGGACGCCATCGACATCGGGGAAACTCGTCCGCAACACCTCGTGCCGACGCACCACATCAGCCACCGACGCCCGCAACGCCTCTACATTCACCTCACCGGACAGTCGCAACACCGCCGGCATGTTGTACGTCGGCGCCTCCGGCTCCAAACGATTGATAAACCACATCCGCTGCTGCGCAAACGACAACGGAATCATCTCCGGACGCGGCACCACCGCCCTCACCGGCGGCAACGCCGGCGCCCGATCAACCACTGCCGCCACAAGCTCGCGCACAGACGGCGCATCGAACACATCCCGCACCGAGAACTCGACTCCGAGCACATCCCCGGCCCGCGCCGCAAGCCGCATCGCCGACAGCGAGTTACCGCCCATATCGAAGAACGACGCGGCTACGCTCACCCGTTCAACACCCAGAATATCGGCGAACACGACCGCCACCGCAGACTCTGCCTCACCGGACGGCGCGACGTGCTCGGCTTCCAGCACCCCGAATTCCGGCGCCGGCAACAACCTGCGGTCGATCTTGCCTGCTGTATTCAAGGCGATATCGTCAACGACCATCCACACCGAGGGCACCATGTACCCCGGTAGCGCCGCCACCGCCGACGCCTTCACCGCCTCCAAATCCAGGGTCTCCCCCGGACCGGCACACACATACCCGACCAAATGCTCGCCGCCGTCCGGGGAAGGCGCGACGGTCACCGCCGTCAACACCACACCCGGTGCAGCCGCCAAGACCGCCTCGATCTCGCCCAGCTCGATCCGCTGACCCCGCAACTTCACCTGGAAATCCGTACGGCCCAAGTACTCCAGCGCCCCATCCGACAGCCACCGAACCAGATCACCGGTCCGGTAGAGCCGAGCACCCGGCTCCCCATACGGATCGGCGATGAACCGCTCGGCAGTCAGATCCGCGCGCGTGGCATAGCCGCGCGCCAATTGCACACCACCTAGGTAAAGCTCACCCGGAATCCCCGCCGGCACCCGCTGCAGACGCGCATCGAGCACCACCGCCGACGAATTCCACACCGGCACACCGATCGGCACCGTCGGATCATCGGCATGAACCTCTCCGATCGACTGGTAGGTGATCTCCACCGCCGCCTCGGTAGGACCGTACAAGTTGTAGAACAGCGCCTCCGGCCACACCGCACGTGTCGACGACGCCACCGCAGGCGGCAATGCCTCGCCCGTCGTCGACACGATCCGCACCGACCGCAACGCTTCCAGCTGCGACGGCGGCACCACATCCAGGAACGCCGACAGGATCGACGGCACGAAGTGCACCATCGTCGCACCTGTACGGGCGATTTCCGAAGCCACGTACACCGGCTCCAGGTGCCCACCCTGCTTCAGCACGACCAGCCTCGCACCCACCATCAATGGAGCGAACAATTCCGGCACCGAGCAGTCGAACGTGTACGGGGTCTTCTGCACCACAACATCGGTGCCATCGATCGGCAACTCGTTCAGACCCCACCACAGACGATTCAGCACCGCGTGGTGCGTCAGCGTCACACCTTTCGGTCGGCCGGTCGACCCCGAGGTGAACAGCGTGTACACCGCCGCGTCGCGGCGCAACGGTGTCAGCCGGTCGGCGTCGGTCACCCGCGCCGCACGCGGTGCCGCATGGTCGACGTCGATGCCGGCGTCCACTTCGATCGACTCGATTCCGGTGCATGCCGCGGCGGCCACCGCACCCGCCGCGACCGTACGATCAGAGATCAGCAGCAGCTTGGCCTGCGAGGTGTGCAGCATGTACTCCGCACGGTCAGCGGGAGTGTCGAGATCGATCGGAACGTACTGGCCGCCCGCGGTGATCACCGCGTGTACCGCGACCATCATCTCCACCGACCTCGGCAGGCATAGCGCCACCGAGGTCTCTGGGCCCACGCCCGCGTCGATCAAGGATCGGGCGAGCAGGTTGACCTGCGCGGCGAACTCACCGTAGGTGACCTCTCGGTCTCCGGCCACCAGTGCCACTGCCATCGGCGTCCGCTGTGCCTGATCGGCCATCGCGTCGGCGACTGTCACGGCTTCCGGCACCTGATGCAGGGGCCCGCGTTCGAGTACCGCGATGGCACCGCTGTCATCGGGGCCGAGTAGCTGGACCTCGTCAACGGGAACGTCGGGATGTCCGGCGGTGAACCGCAGGATCTGCGTGAGAACCCGGCTGAACTCGGCGACCTGCGCCTCGTCGAACACCGACGGCAGGTATTTCAGGCGGAGCATCAGCTGGTCGCCGATCTCCGCGCTGACCAAGGTGAGTGGGAAATGAGTTGCGTCGCGGCCGGACACTCCCTGCAGGGCGAGGTCGCCCAGCGGAGCCTCGACGATGGAGTCGGTGTCGACGGGATACGACTCGTGAATTGCCAGCGTGTCGAAGTCGAGCGCATGGCGCGACGCCGAAGCGATCACCGGCAGACCCACCGTCTGGTGATCGAGCAGCCGCGCCTTGTCCCGGTACAGCGTCTCGAGGGCGTCCGAGAACGACGCCGAAGGATCGAGGTCGACGACCACCGGAATGGTATTGATGAACAGTCCGACCATGGTTTCCACACCAGGCACGTCCGCGGGCCGTCCGGCGACCGTCTCGCCGAAGGTGACCACCTGGCGGCCGGTTACCCGAGAGAGCAACAGCCCCCATGCGCCCTGCAGGAGGATCGCCAGCGTGACCCCCGCCTTGCGAGCGAAGTCGGATAGCTGTCGGGTGAGCTCTGGATCGAGCAGAACCTTATGGTCCTGCGGCACCGAATCGGTCTTGGCAAGCGCTGTTCCCCCGAGACGCGTGGGACCGTCGACCGGGGCCAGTACCTCTGCCCACGCTTCGAGCGCCTGCCGTAGATCTGCCGCAGCCACCGTGCGCGCATGGTCACCGAAGTCGTACTCGTGCGCCGGTGTCATGGGGTTCCCCGTCGCATAGAGCGCGAGGAGGTCGGCCAGCACCAGCGGCCCGGACCAGCCGTCGAATAGTATGTGGTGGTTGGTGACCACCACATCAGTGCCGAAGTCGTGGTCGACCACCGCGGCCCGGATCAGCGGTGGTGCGGCGAGATCGAAGGCCTGGACCCGTTCGGAATCCATCATCGCCTGGACCCGTTCGGCGACCTCGTCTTCGGCCACTCCGTGCAGGTTGATCACCCGGATCGGGCTCTTCACCCGGTCCGGGACCACAGCGACCACCGCGCCACTCTCGCACTGAACATACGCCGAGCGGAGCACACTGTGGTGCTGCATCAGCGACGTGAATGCCTCGTCGAGTTTCGCGAGGTCGAGCTCTCCGGAAAACTGCAGCCGTGCCTGCGTGAGGTAGACGTCGATCTCATCGGCGCCAACGACACGCGCCTGGTAGTACATGCCTGCTTGTAGCGGGGTGAGCGGCCAGACCGCCGCGCCCGGATACGCCGCCGCGAGGTCATCGAGATCGGCCTGGGTCACCCCCGTGCCCGGCACGTCTGACGGCGATAAACCCACATCTCCGAGATCAGCCGCGGCGGCCGCCGCCTCGACCTCGGCGGTCCAGCGTCCGGCGATGTCCCGCACGTACGCCGACGAGATCACCGCCTCGGAGAAGCGGACACTGGCGACGATCACCGGCCCGTCGGCGCCGGCGACGGTACTGGCGTTGATCGCCAACACGCCGGTCTCGGCCATTTTGCCGGCACCACCGGGCAAGCTCGGACCGGATGCGGGCAGCAGCAGATCGTCTACCGCCGCGGCCTCGGCAGAGAAGGCGTCGACGGATACACCGCGGCCACCGAGGTAGTTGAAGGCGACTGAGGGCAACGGCCGCCGACTGAGTTCGGTGTCGCCGCCGTAGCGGAGCAACCCGAATCCGATTCCATGGAGGGGCTGACCGATCCGGGCTTCCTTGGCTGCCTTCACCGCGTGGACGATGTCGTCGGCTGGGTCGATCAGCATCGGAGCGATGGTGGTGAACCAGCCGACCGTCCGCGACAGATCACTGCGCCGCGGATCCGACCCGGACTCCAGCACGTCCTCGTAGCGACCGTGGCCCTCGCTCATCACGGTGACCGGCTCGGTATCCTCGATGCCGACGTCGCGCTGCCACGAGCGAATCGCCCGGGCGAGTCCGGCGAGCAGCACATCCGTCAGCGTTCCGCCGAAAGCTTGCGGCAGGTCACCGAGCAGCCGTTCGGTGAGGACTGTCGGGATCTGGTGCGTCAGCGACGTCGATGCTCCGATCAGCGTCTCGCGCACCGGTTCTTCGCTGAACCTGGTGGGCTGCTCGGGTGACTGTTGCAGCCAGTAGTCCAGTTCGCCTGCATGCTCCTCACGCCTTGCGTCGAGGGCAGCGAACCAAGCGCGTTCGGAAGTCGCCTCGGCCCGCAACGAGATCGGCTGCCCGGCCGCGACCTGGGCGGCCGCCGTCGCGAGGTCTTCGATGAGGATCGACCAGGAGACCGCGTCCACTGCCAGGTGATGAACGACGAGGACGAGACGTTTCGGGCCGTCGGCGAAGCGGACCAGCACCGCCTGCACCTGCCGTGCCGCAGCGGGGTCGAGTCGCCCTTCGGCATGAGCATAGGCGTCGAGGATCTGGGCGCTGTAGTCCGCGGAGTCAGCTGCGATATCGGCGTCACGCTCGGTGAGCGCCGTCTCGGCGTCGAACGGTTCGCCCGCGACCAGCGTCCATCGCTCCTCGGTCCGACTCAGTCGCGCGCTGAGCATCGGATGGGCGGCGACGACGGCCGCCAGGATCTCCCGTACCTGAGCGGTGTCGAGGCCGGCGGGGACCGCGAAAAGGTTGGCTTGGTTGAAATCGGCGAACGCGGCAGGATCCCCCGACGACGATTCGACCATCCACTGCGCGATGGGCGGGAGCGACGCCTTCCCGGTACCGCCGCCACTCGACTCCGCCAGTGCGGGCACCGCGTCGGCATCGGCTTCCACGCCACGGAGGATCTCCCGGACAGTCTTGTACTGGAAGACGTCCCGCGGTGAGACGGGCAGGCCGGCTGCCTTGGCTGCCGACGAGACCTGAATGGACATGATCGAATCACCGCCGAGCGCGAAGAACGACTCGGTGACGCTGAGCTGTTCCACGCCAAGCAAGCCACCGATGATCGCGGCCAGGGTGCGTTCCCCGTCGGTCTCCGGCGCGACGTACGCGCCCCGGGCGGAGCCCGCGTCCGGGCTGGGCAACGCCGTGCGGTCGAGCTTGCCGGCCGGCGTCAGCGGGATCTCGTCGATGGCGAACAGTTGAGACGGGATCATGTGGGCGGCGAGCCGGTCGGCGATGTGCGCGGCGACGGAGTCGACGTCGACGCTCGCCCCCGGCCGGGAAACCAGATAGGCGACCAACTGGGTGTGCTTGCGCCCGCCCTGCTCCACGTCATGTCCGACGACGACGGCCTGCGCGACGCCGGACTGTTCCTCGAGTACGGATTCGATCTCACCGAGTTCGACTCGCTGACCGTTGATCTTGACCTGATGATCGGCCCGGCCGGCGAACTCCAGGTCGCCCTTGACCACACGAACCAGGTCGCCGGTGGCATACATACGGTCGCCCGGGGCGCCGAAGGGGTCCGCGACGAAGCTGGTCGCGGTCAGCGCCGCGCGGCCGAGGTAGCCTCGCGCCAGTCCCGCGGCTGACAGATAGAGTTCGCCCACCACACCGGTCGGCACCTCATGCAGACGCGGATCGAGCACGTATGCGCGGAATCCGATCACGGCGCGGCCGATGGTGATCGGCTTGCGCGGCATCATGCGCGCGCGCGTCGCCCAGACCGTCGTCTCCGACGGACCGTAGAAGTTCCAGAGACGGCGTCCCCGCGCCGCCCACCGCTCGACGAGTTCCGGTGGGCACGCCTCACCGGCGGTCGCGAGGTTCCGCACCGACTCACCCCGCTCTGGGGCCAGTGTGGCCAGCACCGACGGCGTGATCACGAGGTCGGTCACCTCGTCGCGTTCGAGCACGGCGTCGAGCGCGGGCCCGGCGTAGTCGGCGTGCGGTGCGATGACGAGGGTGTGCCCGGCCGTGATCGCCCAGGCCATCTCGAAGAACGACGCATCGAAGCTCGGAGATGCCACGTGCAACACCCGGGTGTCGGGGTCGTCCTCGCGGGCTCCGGTGACCTTGCGGTAGTTCGCGACGAGGTCGGCGATCCCTGCGTTCGACACCCCTACACCCTTGGGACGCCCCGTCGAACCGGACGTGTAGATCAGATAGGCCAGGCTCGCCAGCCGCACCGAACCAGTGCGCTCGACATCCGCGATCGGCGCACCGGAGTCGGCTTCGGCCTCCAGCGCGGCCGCCTCGATCCAGGTGCAGCGGGTGTCGCCGAGGCGCTCGCGCGTATCCGCCAGGGTGATCCCGAACTCGACCGCCGAGTCGTCGAGCATGTGGGCGATGCGCTCGTCCGGATAGGCGGGGTCGATCGACAGGTAGGCAGCACCGGACTTGACGACGCCCCACACCGCGATCACCGAGTCGATCGACCGCTCCATACCCACCGCGACGACGTCGTCGGGCCGGACGCCGCGGGCGAGCAATGCCCGCGCGATCCGGTTGGTGCGGGCCTCGAACTCGCCGTAGGAGACCTCGACACCGTCGCAGATCAGTGCGGGATGGTCCTCGTCGAGATCCCGGGTGGCGAGGAAGTCGAGCAGCGTTCCCGCTTCGACGCTCCTCCCGTGGATCGTACGGCCTCGCGAGGTACCTTCTTCAAACACTAATTTCCCTTCGTGCGGCACCGCGCCACTGACCTAATCGCCGCGCGATCACCGAGTGTTACCTCGCCGAACGCGTCTCCACGCAGCGCTCACGGACTCCCAACGCAACCATCAACGATACTGTGGCGCACGGCGCACAGGCAGTCAGTCGAACGGAGGCTTCACCTGTCGGAGCGGTCACTCCGATCCCTCCACGACGATCTCGAGGTGGTCCTCGACGATCCGCCCGCACTCCGACGCGCGATACATCCTCGTGCCCGGTTCGCCGCACGGATCGGCCACGAAGCGCGCGGCTGTCTCTGCGGCTGCACCGAGGTAGCCCCGCGCGAGGCCGCTCCCGGCGAAGGCGAGCGCGCCGGTCTCGCCTGCACGGACCGCAGTCGCGTGCTCGCCGAGTACGCGCACCGCGACCCCGTCGACCGGCCGGCCGGCGGTGATCGGTGCGCGGCCGGTCACCCGGGACCGGGTCACAGAGCCCATCATCCCCGCGTCGTCGTACGCGGTGAAGAGACGGCGTCCGCGGGCCTGCCACTGCACGACGACCTCGTCCGGACACGACGCCGCGACCAGGATGAGGTTACGGACGTATTCGGCGCTGTCCGGATCGACGGAGTCCAAGTCCCCGGGCGTGACCATCAGATCGGTCACCTCGCCGGCATCGAGGATCTCGCCGAGGTCGCCGCCCGATTCGCTGCCGGGCGCGACGATCACCAGGGTGTGCCCCATCGTGACGGCCCAGGCGGTCTCAGCGAAGGCGCGATCGGTGCCCGGCTTCGCGAGGTGCAGGATGCGCGTGTCCGGATCGTCGTCGAGCGTCCCGGTGACCTTCCCGAAGGCGGCGACGAGGCCGGCCGCTCCCGATTGCGGCATGGCCACCGGGCCGGCGCGCTCGCCGGACTGCGCCGGCCCCACGACGTAGGCCAGGTTCGCCACCCGCACCGGACAGCCGCGTTCCGCATCGCTGATCGGCGCCGCCGAGTCGGCTTCCGCCGCCAACTCGGCGAGATCGAGCCACTCCCGGCCCTGGAGTCCCGGGGCGTCGGCATCCTCGGCACGGCTCACCGCGAGAGCCACCGACGAGCCGTCGAGCAGGACCGCAAGTTGTCCCGCAGACCCGTCCGGATCGATCGCCGCGTACGCGGCACCCGCCTTGACAACGCCCCACATCGCGACCACCGAGTCGATCGACCGTCGCAGGCCCAGAACGACCACGTCGTCCGGGGTCACGCCCCGCCCGAGCAGTGCCCGGGCGACCCGATCGGTGCGGGCCTCGAACTCGTCGTAGTCGATCTCCTCGTCGCCGCAAATCAGGGCCGGGTGGTATCCGTCCAGTTCGCGCCGGGACAGGAGCTCGATCAGCGTGCCCTCCTCGACGTGCCCTCCGGTGCTCCCCGCCGCCACACGCGGCTCCGGAGCGCGGTCCTGGGCCCGGGGCCCGAGGATGTCGATGTCGCCGATGGCGACGCGCTGATCGGCCACCATCGCCGCGAGAATCCGCTGGTACACCTCGGCGAATCCCTCGACGGTGCGCTTGACGTACAGCGCCGCCGAGTACAGGAATCCGACTGACATCGGGGTCGCCGCGGTCTTGGCCGCCGCGACCACCATCAGGTCGAACTTGGCTTCGTGGCCGCCCACCTCGACCGGTTCGGCCTGGATATCGCCCACCGACACCGCGTCGTCGTGCGCGGGCTGCTCGGCGAAGGTGAACGCGATCTGGGCCAGCGGCGAGTAGGCGGTCGAGCGCCGGGGCGCCAGCACCTCGACCAGCTCGTCGAACTGGACGTCGGCGTTGGCGAACGCGTCGAGCACGTCCTTGCGCACCGCCCGGAGCAGATCGTCGACCGAGTGGCCCGGTGCGGCGTCAGCGCGCAGGACCAGCGTGTTGACGAACATGCCGACCAGATCGTCGAGGGCGGCGCTGGTCCGGCCGGCGGTTGGTGCCGCGACCACGGCGTCCGACGTGGCGGCCAGTCGGGCGATCAGCACCACGAGCGCCGCATAGGTGACCATGAACGGCGTCACCCGATACGCCCGGCACAGTTCGTCGATCCCGAGAGCGAGTTCGTCGTCCACGACCAGGGTCACCAGGTCACCGCGGCTGTCGAAGACGTCGGGCCGCGGCCGGTCCATCGGCAGGTCGGTGACCTCGGGGAGACCGCGCAGCTTCTCGCGCCAGTACGCCGTCTGGCGGCCCAGCGGGGTCTCGGGGTCCGACGCGTCGCCCAGCACATCGTGCTCCCAGATCGCGAAGTCGGCGTACTGCACGGCGAGCTGCGGCTGTGCAGGCGCCGCCGGGTCCACCCGGTGGGCGTAGGCGGCGAGCACGTCGCGCAGCAGGACGGGAGTGGACTCTCCGTCGAAGGCGATGTGGTGCGCCACGATCGCCAGTTCGACGACGCCGTCGTCGCCGCGCCGGATCCGTCCGCGGACCGGAAGGTCCGTCGAGACGTCGAACCCGGTGGTCGCCGCGGAGATCAGGTCGTCGAGCGAACCGGCCTCGGCCCAGTCGAAGCGCTCGAGCGCCGCGTCCACCGCGAGGATCTCCTGGCGGGGAGTGGCGCCCTGCGCCGGATAGATCGTCCGCAGCACCTCGTGGCGGTCGAGTGCGTCGCGGATCGCGGCGGTCAGCGCCTGGACGTCGACGTCTCCGCTCAGCCGGACGGCCATCGGGACGTTGTACGTCGCCGAGGACGGATCGACCTGGTTCAGGTACCACATGCGCAACTGCGCGCGGGTCAGCGGAATGAGGCCGGGACGCGGCTCTTGCGCGGTCACCGGCGGCAGGGCTGCGGGGCGGTCGGCGACCGCGGCGACGAGTTCCCGCACCGACGGCGCGTCGAACACATCCCGCACCGACACCTGCACGCCCAACACGTCAGCCACCCGCGCGACCAGCCGCATCGCCGCCAGCGAATTGCCGCCCAGGTCGAAGAACGACGCGGTCACCGACACCCGCTCCACACCGAGCAGGTCCGCGAACACCGCCGCCACCGACTCCTCGGCCGCGGTGGCCGGGGCCATGTACTCCACGGCCTCGAACTCGGGCTCGGGCAGGGCCCGGCGATCCACCTTGCCCGCGGTGTTGAGCGGCATCTCGTCGAGGGCGACCCAGACCGTGGGCACCATGTACCCGGGCAGGCGCCGGGCGAGTTCACCGGCCACGGCGCCGGTGTCCACCGACGCCGGTGCCACGTAGCCCACCAGCTGATCTCCGGCGGGGCCCGCGGCCACCCGTGCGGCCGCGTGGACGACGCCCTCGGCCGCGGCGATCGCGGACTCGACCTCGCCGAGCTCCAGGCGCTGCCCCCGCAGTTTGACTTGAAAGTCCGTGCGGCCCAGGTAATCCAGGGCACCGGAGCTGGTGCGGCGCGCCAGGTCACCCGTGCGATAGAGGCGCGCACCGGGAGCGCTGAACGGGTCCGCCACGAATCGTTCCGCGGTCAGATCCGGCCGCTCGGCGTAGCCGCGCGCCGACTGGACACCACCCAGGTACAGTTCGCCCGCCACCCCAACGGGCACCAGCTGCAGACGGCTGTCCAGAATCAGCGCCGTCGTGTTCGCCATCGGTGCGCCGATCGGCACCGTCTCGCCCACCACATCGAGTACCGCCGACATGGAGTACACGGCAGCCTCCGTCGGTCCGAACAGATTCACCAGCTTCGCGTGCGGCACTCGTCGCCGGAAGTCCCTCGCCACGGCCGGCGGCAACGCCTCGCCGCCGGAGAAGAGCACCCGCAGGCCCGGCAACAATTCCGCATCGTCGACGACGTCCAGGAACGCCGACAGCAGCGACGGCACGAACTGCGCGACCGAGACCTCAGCGTCGTTGATCACCTCGGCCAGATACCGCGGATCACGCTCACCGCCGACGTCGGCGATCACCATCGTCTGTCCCGCGACCAGCGGCCAGAACAGCTCCAGCACGGAGGCGTCGAAGGTGTGCGGAGTCTTGAACAGCAGACGCTGCGCGCCGGCGGGCACCGTCTCGTCGAACCACGCCACGAAGTTGCGCACCGCGCCGTGCGACACGGTCACGCCCTTCGGCAGGCCGGTCGATCCCGAGGTGAACAGCGTGTACGCGGCATCGGACGACCGCAGCGGGCGCTGCCGCTCGGCCGGATCCAGGGGCCGCGCCCCGACGGGCAGGTCCCCCGAGGCGTCCACCTCGATCACCGGTACCGCCAGTTCTGAGACGAACTCGGGAAGCTCAGCACCCGCGCGCACCAGGACCAGCCGCACACCGGCCGTCGCGGCCGCATAGGTGGCGCGGTCGACCGGCGAGTCGACGGCGATCGGCACGTACTGCCCACCCGCGGCGAGGATCGCGTGCACCGCGATGACCAATTCGGCGCTTCGGTCCATCACCAGGCCCACCGCATCGTCGGATGCCACGCCCGCGGCGATCAGGCGACGGGCGAGGTCACCGACCCGACAGCCGAACTCCGCGTACGAGATCTCGCGGCCGCCGGTCACCAGCGCCACCGCGTCCGGCACCAGCGCCGCACTGGCTGCCACCGCATCGGCGATCGTCTCGTCCAGCACCGGCCGCACCGGCCCCACCGACTCGCGGACCAGCGCCGCCCGGTCGCCGGCCGCCAGCAACGGCAGGTCGCCGACCGCCGTCGTAGGCGCCGCGAGCGCCGCACCGAGAACCCGGACGAACTGCTCGCCCATCCGCTCGATCCGGGACCGCTCGAACAGATCCGTGGCGAAGGTGAGCTTGCCGATCCACTCCTCCGAATCGGTGAGCAGCGTGAGATCCAAGTCCAGCTGCGCGGGGATCTCCGTGATGTCGACCGGAGACACGTCGAGTCCCCCGACCGACACGGTGTCACTCGCCGACAACGGATCCACCGACAGAATCACCTGGACAAGTGGTGAGAACGCCTCGGACCGGACCGGATTGAGCGCATCGACGATCGACTCGAAAGGCACTTCGCTGTGTTCGAAGGCGGTGAGGTCGGTGTCGCGCACCGTCGCGAGCAGCGCCTCGAAGGAGGCCGCCGGATCGATGCGGGTCCGGAGCACGAGCGTGTTGGCGAACATGCCGACGAGCCCGTCCAGTTGGCGTTGCCCGCGACCCGCGATCGGCGTGCCGAGCACGACGTCGTCGGTGGCCGCAAGCCGGGCGAGCAGGAGGGCGAACACCGCATGCAGCACCATGAACCGCGTGACACCGTGATCCGCCGCGTAGGCGTCCAGGCGTTGTGACACCTCGCCGGGAATGGCGAACCGGACCACGTCGCCGGCATGAGAGGCCACCGGCGGCCGGACATGATCGGTCGGCAGTTCCAGCACGTCGGGCACACCTGCGAGGTGCTGCCGCCAGAAGTTCAACTGCCGGCCGAGCACCGATTCCGTGTCCGCCGGGTCGCCCAGCACCCGATGCTGCCACAGGGCGAAGTCGGCGAACTGCACCGGCAGCGGGAGGAAGACCGGAACCTCACCGCGTGCTCGTGCGGCGAACGCGGTGACGAAGTCGGCCACCAAGGGCCCGAAGGACTGTCCGTCGTAGCCGATGTGATGCGCGACGATCCCGAACAGCGCCTCGCGGTCGTTCACACGCAGCACACGCGCGCGCAGCGGCCACTGCACTCCGACGTGGAAGCCGCGGCGCATGGCGGCCTCGAACTCGGTGGGATCGTCGAGTTCGGCCCAATCCAGCCGGGTCGCCACCTCGGCGGCCGGGCTCACGCTCTGATACGGCTCCCCGTCCACGCTGGGGAACGTGGTGCGGAGCACCTCATGACGCTCGACGACGTCCGCCAGCGCCGCCCGGAGCGCGCCGAGATCCAGTTCGCCGGTCAACCGCAACACGGCCGGGATGTTGTAGGTCGGCAGTTCCGGCTCGAGCTGATTGATGAACCACATGCGATGCTGAGCGAAGGAGAGCGGTATGCGCTCCGGACGCGGCACCACCGGCGCGACCGGTGCGAGTGCCGGTCGACGGCCGGCGACGGCCACGACGAGTGCGCGCACCGTGGCGGCGTCGAAGACGTCCCGCACCGACACCGCGACCCCGAGCACGTCGCTCACCCGGGCCGCCACCCGCGTGGCGGCCAGCGAATTGCCGCCGAGGTCGAAGAACGATTCGCTCACCGACACCCGGTCGACGCCCAGAATCCCCGCGAACACGTCGGCGACCAGTCGCTCGGCCTCGGACTCCGGTGCCACGTACTCGAGCGCCGGCGCCTCCGGTCGGGGCAGTTGCCGGCGAGCGACCTTGCCCGCGGCGTTCAGCGGCAGCTCGGGCAGCGTGACCCAGCGACTCGGCCGCATGTACTCGGGCAGCTTGGCCGCCATCGCGGCGTCGAGCGCGGCCGGGTCGACGGACTCCGGGGCGACGTAACCGACGAGCTGAGCACCCGCTGGAAAGTCGACGACCGCGGCGGCGGCGTTCACCACTCCGGGCGCCGACAGGATCACGGCTTCGACCTCGCCCAGCTCCATCCGCTGGCCACGGAGCTTCACCTGGAAGTCCGTGCGGCCGAGATACTCGAGTTCACCGCCCGAGCTCCACCGAACGAGATCCCCGGTGCGGTAGAGGCGATCGCCCGGGGCCGCGAACGGATCGGCGACAAAGCGCTCGGCGGTGAGATCGGGCCGGTCGGCATAGGCCCGGGCGAGTTGCACGCCGCCCAGGTACAGCTCGCCGGGCACACCCGCGGGCACCCATTGCAGCCTGCTGTCGAGAACGTAGGCGCTGGTTCGCGGGACCGGAACACCGATGGGAATCGTGGAATCGGAGGCGACGACGTGGTGCGCCGTGACGTCGACCGCGGCCTCGGTCGGACCGTACAGATTATGGAGAGCAGCGCCCGGCAGCACGTCGATCAGCCTCCGGGCGACCGGGGCGGTGAGCGCCTCTCCCGACGTGAACACGAGCCGCAGCGACCGCAGCGCGCCCAGTTCCGCGCCGAGGACATCAGTGAAGGCGGCCAGCATCGAGGGCACGAAGTGCACTACCGTGACCCGCTCACGCTGGATCAGGTCCGCGAGGTAATCCGGTTCGCCGTGCCGATCGGGTTCCGCGATCACCAGGGTCGCCCCGACGACGGCTGGGAGGAACAGCTCCCACACCGACACGTCGAAAGTGGCCGGAGTCTTCTGCACGAAGACGTCGGACGCGCCGATCGCATACCAGTCCCGCATCCAGGCGAGCCGATTCGCGATGGCGCGGTGCGAGACGGTCACACCTTTGGGCTGTCCGGTCGACCCGGAAGTGAACAACGTGTAGGCCGCGTGCTCGGGCCGCAGGGGACCGTTCCGGTCCGCGTCGGTGACCAGCGCGACGTCCAGGTCCACCGCGCCGTCAGCATCGACTTCCCCGAACTGGACGCCCTCACCGAGCCCCCGGATCGCCGGCGGCAGTTCGCCCGCGCGCACGAGCACGAGGGTCGCCCCCGCCGTCGACACCATGTACGCGGCACGCTCGGCGGGTGCCTCGGGATCCACCGGGACGTAGGCTCCGCCCGCGGCGATGATCGCGTGCAAGGCGACAAGCAACTCGACCGAACGCGGCATCACCACCGCGACGGGGACGTCCGGGCCGACGCCCCGATCGATCAGCTCGCGCGCCAGCACCGCGACTCGAGCAGCGAACTCCCGGCGCGGTACTCGCCGTTCCCCGAAGACGAGTGCCGTCGAATCGTCAATCGCCGCGAGATCGATCAGATCGGGCACTCTCGTCCTCCACCACTACGGATACCGAAACTCATGAGTCGATCAGCCCCGCCAGGGTCCGATCGGTGTCGCCGCTCGCGGAGCCGCGCGACCAGGCCGCGATCTCCTCCCGCTCACCGTCACTCACCAGCGGTGCGAGCGCGACCGGGTCGCCGGGACGCCGCGTCACGCCGTCCAGCACGGCGACAAGCCGTTGTCCGAGTCTAGCGACGGTCCCTTCCTCGAAGAGATCTGTCGCGTAAACGATGGACACCTGCCAGGGGGCCCCGGCGTGCGCCTCGACGTGGAACGCAAGATCCACCTGGGCGGGGGTGACCGGCGGCGGGACCGGCGTCACCCGCAGCCCCGGCACCGTCACGTCGCCGGTGCGCTGGTGCGCGTGGATCACCGAGAGCAGCACCTGAGCCAGCGGTGAGAACGCCTGCGATCGCACCGGGTTGAGCCGGTCGACCACCGTCTCGAACGGGACGTCCGCGTGGGCGAACGCTTCGAGGTCGACACCGCGCACCTGCTCGACCAGTTCGTCGAAGGTGGCCGCGATGTCGACGTCGGTGCGGAGGATCAGGGTGTTGACGAACATGCCCACCAGTCCGTCGAGTTCGGCTTGGCCGCGACCGGCGATGGGAGTCGCCACGGCGATGTCCGGGGTCGCCGACAACCGGGAGAGGAGCACGGCGAGGCCCGCGTGCACCACCATGAACGGACTGACCCCGCGCTCCCGCGCCACCTGCTCGACTCTCTCGCCGAGTTCGCGTGGCAGCTCGACGCGCACCTGCGCGCCCACATGCGTCGCGACCGGCGGCCGCGGACGGTCCGCGGGGAGTTCGAGGACATCGGGGAGACCGGCGAGGGCGCGTTCCCAGTGGACCAGCTGGCGGCCGACGACGGAGTCCGGGTCCTCCGGACGGCCGAGTTCGGACTGCTGCCAGAGCGCGTAATCGGCGAACTGCACGGGAAGCTCGGCGAATCCCGGATCCGCGCCGGCCGCGCGCGCCGAGTACGCCCGGATCATGTCCGAGATCAACGGTGCCATCGACTCGCCGTCGCCGACGATGTGGTGGATCACGGTGAGCAGAACCCAGTCGTCCGGCCCGTCCTGGAGGAGGCGGATCCGCAGGGGCGGACGCTCGGCGACGTCGAATCCGGCACCGGCGGCGGCGACGAGCGCGGCCTCGTCGTCGACGACGGCCAGATCGGGCTCGGCGCTCGCCGATCCCGCGGCGTGGATGAGCTGGACGGGCTCACCGGCGACGGCCGGGAACGTGGTCCGCAGGACCTCATGGCGTGCGACGACGTCACGGGCCGCCTGCCTGAGCGCCGTGAGATCCAGCCGGCCCCGCAGACGCACCGCGACCGGGATGTTGTACGTGGGCGCGTCCGGATCGAAGCGGTTGATGAACCACATGCGCTGCTGAGCGAAGGACAACGGAATGCGCTCCGGCCGGGGATGGGCGGCCGAGACGGGCGCCAGCGACGGCGACCGGCCCGAGACGGTGGCCGCCAGTGCCCGAACCGTCGGCGCGTCGAAGACGTCCCGGACCGATATCTGCACGCCGATGGCCCCCGCCACCCGCGCCGCCAAGCGCATCGCGGCCAGTGAATTGCCGCCCAGGTCGAAGAACGACTCGGTGACCGAGACCTCGTCGACGCCGATCAGATCGGCGAACACCC
Source organism: Gordonia marina (assembly GCF_052036135.1). NCBI lineage: Bacteria > Bacillati > Actinomycetota > Actinomycetes > Mycobacteriales > Gordoniaceae > Gordonia > Gordonia marina. The sequence goes on along the minus strand of NZ_JBPSDN010000027.1, from coordinate 30,465 downwards.
GGGCGATGACGGTCTCGTCTTCGCTCGCCGGCGGCACGTACTCGGCGGCGCCGAGTTCCGGGTCGGGCAGTGCGCGACGATCCACCTTGCCCGCGGCGTTCAGCGGGAGGTCGTCGAGGAGCACCCACGCCGTCGGGCGCATGTACTCGGTCAGCACCGCGCCGAGGGCCGTCTCAATGGTCGCGAGATCCGCTGCCGCCGGAGACACATAGCCGACGAGTTGCTCACCCGCCGGTCCGTCGACCACGCGTGCGGCGGCGAGGACCACGCCCGGCACCGCTGCGATGGCGGCCTCCACCTCACCGAGTTCGAGCCGTTGACCACGGAGTTTCACCTGGAAATCGGTGCGGCCGAGGTATTCGAGGTCGCCGTCGGCGGTGCGCCGGACCAGGTCTCCGGTGCGGTACATCCGCGCTCCGGCGGCGCCGAAGGGGTCGGCGACGAAGCGCTCAGCGGTCAGCTCCGGCCGAGCGGCATATCCGCGGGCGGACTGCACCCCGCCGAGATACAGCTCTCCCGCGACCCCGTCGGGGACCGGATGGAGCCGGTGATCCAGGACGAGCGCCGAGGTGTTGGGCATCGGGCGCCCGATCGGCACCAGCTCACCGACCTCGGTCAGTTCGGCCGACATCGTGTAGACGGCCGCCTCGGTCGGGCCGAACAGATTCACCAGCGTCGCGGCCGGCATCCGCTGAGCGGCCCGCTTCGCGACCGCGGGCAGCAACGCCTCGCCGCCGGAGAACAGCACCCGGACTCCCGGCAGCAGCGGATCGTCGTCGACGACGTCCAGGAAGGCCGACAGCAGGGACGGCACGAACTGCACCACCGTGACACCTGCGCGATCGATCTCCTCCGCCAGGTAGCGGAGATCTCGATGCCCTTGCGCCTCGGCGATCACCATCGTCTGCCCGGTGACCAGCGGCCAGAACAGTTCGAGCACCGAGGCGTCGAAGGTGTGCGGTGTCTTGAACAGCAGTCGCTGTTCGCCCGCCGGAACATGGCCGTCGAACCAGGTGAGGAAGTTCCAGACCGCCTGGTGAGAGACCGTGACGCCCTTCGGTCGTCCCGTCGACCCGGAGGTGAACAACGTGTATGCCGCGTCGGCGGGGCGCAGCGGGGCACGCCGCTGCGACGCGCGCAACGGACCGGTGCCCCACGGCGTATGCGCCGCGGCATCGAACTCGACGACGTGACCACTCAGCGCGGAGACGAAGTCGGGAATCGGGCCTCCTGCACGGACGACGGTCACGCCCACGCCGGCGGTCCGCATCATGTACTCGGCGCGATCGGCGGGTGTGGACGGATCGATCGGCACGTACTGCCCACCCGCGGTCGTGATCGCATGAACAGCGATGACCAGTTCCACGCTGCGGTCCATCACCACCCCGACCGCGACGTCGGGCCCGGCCCCGGCGGCGATCAGGCGTCGCGCCAAGTCACCGACTCGTGCGCCGAACTCCGCGTACGACAGCTCGCGGTCACCCGCGACGAGCGCGATCGCCTCGGGCGATCGCGCGACACTGCGCTCCAGCGCGCCGGCGAGCGTCTCACCGTCGACCGCCGCCGACGGACCATCGGACGCCTCGAGGACGCGGCCTCGTTCCCCCTCCGCCATCAGCGCGACGTCGCCGACCGCGGTACCGGATCGCGTGAGCATCGCGTCCAGCACCCGTACGAAGCGGTCACCGAAGGACGTCACGGTGGCCTCGTCGAACAGATCGGTCGCATAGGTCAGCAGACCAGTCCAGTCCTCACCCTCCTCGCCGGTGACGATGGTGACGTTGAGATCCATCTGAGCCGGGGGCTCGCCGATCTCCGCCGCGCTGATGCTCAGACCGTCCACCTCGATCGCGCCCGGGTCGACCGTCGTCGGGTCGACCGACAGGATCACCTGGACCACCGGGGAGAACGCATCCGACCGGGTCGGGTTCAGCGCATCGACGATCGCCTCGAACGGCACCTCGGCGTTCTCGAACGCCGCGAGGTCATCGCTGCGCACCTGCTTCACGATCGCCGTGAAGTCGTCGGCGGTGTCGATCCGACTCCGCAGGACGAGGGTGTTGACGAACATGCCGACCATGGCGTCCAGCGCGGGCTGCCCGCGGCCGGCCATCGGCGTGCCGATCACGATGTCATCGGACCCGGACAGGCGGCTGAGCAGCACCGCGAACGCGGCGTGCAAGACCATGAACCGGGTGACACCGTGCGCGGCGGCGAACGCGTCGGCGCGCTGCGCGACCCGTGCGGGAATCGTCAGCCGGAGTTGCGCACCGCGGTGCGTGGCCGTGACCGGCCGCGGCCGATCGGCCGGAAGTTCGAGGACGTCGGGCACCCCGGCCAGCGCCGCGCGCCAGAAGCCGAGTTGTCGTCCCATGATCGACGACTGGTCGTCGGGGGCACCGAGGACCTCGTGCTGCCAGATCGCGTAGTCCGCGAACTGGACGTCCAGCGCGCCGATCGTCGGCGCATCGCCCGCTGCTCGCGCCGCGTAACTCGCCATCAGGTCCGCGGCGAAGGGTCCCATCGACTGGCCGTCGAACGCGATGTGGTGCACGACCACGCCGAGGATCCCCTCCGGGCCCGAGGTGGGCAGCCACCGCACGCGCATCGGCCAGTCGACCGTCACGTCGAAGCCGCGCATCAACTCGCTGCGCAATTCGTCGGCGCTCCGCACCGACGCCCAGTCGAGGCGCCGCGCCGCGTCCGCGGCCGGGGACACGTGCTGGGCGGGTTCACCGTCCTGAGCGGGGAACGTGGTGCGCAGCACCTCGTGGCGACCCACGACGTCGATCACCGCCGCGCGCAGCGCCGCCAGGTCGACCGCGCCCTCGAGGCGCAGCACGGTCGGGATGTTGTAGGTCGGCAGTGCCGGGTCGAGCTGATTGATGAACCACATCCGCTGCTGCGCGAACGACAGCGGAATCCGCTCCGGCCGCGGGGCCGCCGCGGTGATCGGGGGCAGCGCGGGCGCCCGGCCGGCGACAGCCGCTGCCAGCGCCCGCACGCTCGGCGCATCGAACACGTCCCGCACCGACAGCGCGACACCCAGCACCTCGGAGGTGCGAGCGACCAGGCGCATCGCCGCCAGTGAGTTCCCCCCGAGATCGAAGAACGATTCGGTCACCGAGACCCGGTCGGCCCCCAGCAGGTCGGCATACACCGCCGCGACAGCTTGCTCGGCGTCGGTCACCGGCGCCGTGTACTCGGCGGCGGTGAACTCCGGTTCGGGAAGCGCCCGGCGGTCGACCTTGCCCGCGGTGTTCAGCGGCATCTCGTCGAGGCTCACCCACACCGTGGGCACCATGTACTCGGGCAGCCGGGCGGCCAGCTCCGTGGCGACCCGGTCGGTGCCGGCCGACGAGGGTGCGACGTAGCCGACCAGTTGATCGCCCGCGGGTCCCTCGACGACGCGGGCCGCAGCGTGGACCACGCCTGGAGCGGCGGCGATCGCCGCCTCGACCTCGCCGAGTTCCATCCGCTGACCACGCAGCTTCACCTGGAAATCGGTGCGGCCCAAGTACTCGAGCTCTCCGTCCGGGCGACGACGCACCAGGTCACCGGTGCGGTACATGCGCGCCGAAGGCTCACCGAACGGATCGGCGACGAAGCGCTCCGCGGTCAGGTCGGCCCGGGACGCGTAGCCGCGCGCGGACTGTACCCCGCCGAGGTACAGTTCGCCGGACACGCCGTCGGGCACCAGGTTCAGGCGATCGTCGAGCACCAGCGCCGTCGTATTGCGCATCGGGCGTCCGATCGGCACCACCTCGCCGACCCGATCCAGATGCGCGGACATCGTGTACACCGCGGCCTCAGTCGGCCCGAAGAGATTCGTCACCGTCGCCTGGGGCACCCGCCGGCGGAAATCCCTCGCGACGGCCGGCGGCAAGGCCTCACCGCCGGAGAACAGCACCCGCAGCCCCGGCAGCAGCGGGCCGTCCCCGACCACGTCCAGGAACGCGGCCAGCAACGAGGGAACGAACTGCACCACGGTGACGCCGGCCTCGTTCATCACGTCCGCGAGATACCGTGGATCGCGGTGTCCCTGCGCATCGGCGATCACCATGGTGCGCCCCGTAGCCAGCGGCCAGAACAGTTCGAGGACCGACGCGTCGAAAGTGTGCGGGGTCTTGAACAGCAATCGCTGATCGCCCGCCGGAACCAACTCGTCGAACCACACCACGAAGTTCCGCACGGCGCGATGCGAGACGGTCACGCCCTTGGGCACGCCGGTCGAGCCCGAGGTGAACAACGTGTACGCCGCGAGACCGGATCGGAGCGCGGTGCCCACGCCGGGAGTGAGCGAAGGCACGTCCACCGGCAGCTCGGCAGCGCCGTCGACCTCGATGACCGGCACGTCGAGCGCCGTGACGTAGTCCGGCGCGGCCTCGGCCGCGGACGTGAGGACCGCGCCGACCCCCGCCGTCCGGGCGATGTAGCTTGCACGGTCGAGCGGCGCGTCGATCGCGATCGGCACGTACTGCCCGCCCGCGGCCATGATCGCGTGCACGGCGATCACCAGTTCCACGCTGCGGTCCATCACCACGCCGACGGCGGAATCCGGACCCACGCCGATCGCGGCGAGGCGGTGCCCGAGTGCGCGGACTCGCACACCGAACTCCCGGTAGGTCACCTCGCGGTCGCCGGCGATCAGCGCCACCGCCTCGGGTACACGCGCCACGCTCGCTGCGACCGCCTCGGCGATCGTCTCGTCGAGCACCGGTTCGAGGGGGCCGGCGGACTCCGCCAGCACCGCCGTCGGTTCGTCGGCGAGCACCAGGGGGACATCGCCGACCGGTGTCTCCGGCGCGGTGAGCGCCCCCGCGAGCACGCGGACGAACCGCGCGCCCAGCGCCTCGATCGTGGACGGCTCGAAGAGATCGGTCGCGTAGGTGAGCACGGCCCGCCATGCCTCGCCGGTCTCCCCGGTGGCGACGGTCAGATTCAGATCGAGCTGGGCCGGCTCGTCGGCCACCTCGACCGGTTCGGCCCGCAGCCCGCCGACCGTGACCGGTTCGGTCGGAGCGCCGACCGGATCCACCGACAGAATCACCTGCACGATCGGGGAGAATGCCTCCGACCGCACCGGATTCAGGGCGTCGACCACCGACTCGAACGGCACCCGGGCGTGATCGAACGCCTCGATGTCGCGGTCGCGGACGTCGGACAGCAGCGACTCGAACGGCACCCGGGCGTCGACACGGGTACGCAGCGCGAGGGTGTTGACGAACATGCCGATGAGGGAATCGAGTTCACGGCGCCCGCGCCCACCGACCGGCGTGCCGATCACGATGTCTCCCGAACCCGACAAGCGCGCCAGCAGGACCGCGAATGCGGCGTGCAGGACCATGAAGCGCGTCGCTCCGTACCGCGGAGCGATCGCATCCACTATTGCGGCGACCTCGGCGGGGATGTCGAAGACGTGCTGCCGACCGCGGTGGCTCGCCACCGGAGGCCGCGGCCGGTCCGACGGCAGGGTCAGGACATCGGGGACGCCGGCCAATTCGTCGCGCCAGAAGGTCAGTTCGCGGCCGACCACCGACTCGGTGTCGCCGGGCTCACCGAGGACCGCGCGCTGCCAGATCGCGTAGTCGGCGTACTGCACGGGCAACGGTTCCAGACCGGGTGCCCGCCCGCCCACGCGGGCCGCGTACGAGGCGAGCAGATCGCTCGCGAGCGGACCGAACGACTGCCCGTCGAAGGCGATGTGGTGGACCACCACGCCGAGGTACGCCTCCCCTGCCCCCGTACGTGCGAGGCGCATGCGGATCGGCCACTCGGTGGCCAGGTCGAATCCCCGGCGGAGTTCGGCGGCGAGATCGTCCGCGGTGGTGCACTCCCGCCAATCGAGCCGGTCGCGCACCTCGTGCACCGGCGACACGACCTGGTGGGGGCGTCCGTCGGCGGCCGGGAACGTCGTCCGCAGGATCTCGTGGCGTCCGACCAGGTCCGCCGCCGCGGCGCGGAGTGCATCCGCATCGATCTCTCCGGTGAGCCGGAACATCGTGGGGATGTTGTAGGTCGACTCGGCAGGGTCGAGACGGTTGATGAACCACATGCGCTGTTGCGCGAACGACAGCGGCACCCGGTCCGGACGTGCCTCCACACGAACGATCGGTGCCAGCATCGGCGAGCGGTCAGCCGCCGTCGCGACCAGCGACCGCACCGACGGCGCGTCGAAGAGGTCGCGCACACTCAGCTCCGCACCCAGCACCTCACCGGCGCGCGCCACCACTCGCATCGCCGACAGCGAGTTGCCGCCCAGGTCGAAGAACGACTCGGTCGCACTGACTCGCGGGACGCCGAGCAGGTCGGCGAACACCTCTGCGACGGCCGTCTCGTTCGCTCCCTCCGGCGCCACGTACTCCGCTTGCGGCATCGCGAGATCCGGGGCGGGCAACGCACGACGATCCAGCTTGCCCGCCGAGTTCAGGACCACCGCATCGAGCGGCATCCACACCGAGGGGCGCATGTAGTCGGGCAGTGCGCCGGCCACCGCGGCCTTGACCGCGTCGAGGTCCACCGACGACGGAGCGACGTAGGCGACGAGGAACTCCCCGCCGGCCGCGGCCCGGGCGACCGTCGCCGCGGTATGCACCACCCCGGGGGCCGCGGCGATCGCCGCCTCGATCTCCCCGAGCTCCACGCGCTGCCCGCGCAGCTTCACCTGGAAGTCGGTCCGCCCCAGATACTCGATCTGCTGATCTGCGGTCCAGCGGACCAGATCACCGGTCCGGTAGAGCCGGGCTCCCGGCGCCCCGAAGGGATCGGCGACGAAGCGCTCCGCCGTCAGCCCGGCCTGCGCCTCGTACCCGCGCGCCACTTGGACTCCACCGAGATAGAGTTCCCCGGGCACCCCGGCGGGCACCGGGTGCAGACGGTCGTCGAGCACCAGCGTCGAGGTGTTCCAGACCGGCGCGCCGATGGTCACTACGTCCGGTGCATCGGACACGTCGGCCCAGCTCACCTCGACCGCGGCCTCGGTCGGACCGAACAGATTGTGGATCTCGGCAGTCGGCCACACCGCATGCGCCGCGGCGACGACCGACGGCGCAAGCGCCTCGCCCGACGCGAACAACCAGCGCAGCGACGTGAGCGCGGCCAGCCGGTCCCGGTCGACCACATCGAGGAACACCGACAGCATCGACGGCACGAAGTGCACGCTCGTCGCGGCGGTTTCAGCGAGCAGATCAGCGAGGTAGTCAGGTTCCCGGTGCCCGCCCTCCCGGGCGATCGCCACGGCGGCGCCGCCGATCAAGGGACCGTACAGTTCCGGCACCGACACATCGAAGGTGTACGGCGTCTTCAGGACGACCCGATCACCGGCGGACCACCCGAACCCGTCCAGCCCCCACCGCAACCGGTTCAGCACCGACCGATGGGTCACCGTGACCCCCTTGGGGACGCCCGTCGAACCCGACGTGAACAGCGTGTACACGGCGTTCTCCGGCCGCAACGGCGCCCACCGGTCGGCATCGGTCACCGCGGGAACCGTCAGGTCCACCGCTTCGCCCGCATCGACCTCGAGGAGTACCACCTCGCCCGCTCCGCCCAACGGCTCGGGCGACTCGCCGGCGGCCACCAGCACCAGCCGCACACCCGCAGTGTCCAGCATGTACCGCGCTCGATTGGCTGGGGTGTCGACGCCGATGGGCACGTAGCGGCCACCGGCGGCGGTCACCGCGTGCACGGCGATCAGGAGTTCCACCCCGCGGCCCAGGCATACACCCACCGGGGTGTCCGGGCGCACTCCCGCAGTGATCAGGCGCCGCGCGAGCGTGGCCACCCGAGCGCCGAACTCGGCGTAGGAGACACTGCGGCCCTCGAACCAGAGGGCTTCGGCCTGCGGCGTCCGGATCACCTGGGCCGCCACCGCATCGGCCACGGTCGCCGTCGGCAGCGCGACCGTGGAGCCGTGGGATGCGGCGAGAATCCGCCCAGTCTCGCCGTCGAGCAGGAGCGGCTCGTCGCCGATCGGGAGTGTGGGTGAGGCGGTCAGCTCGTCGAGCAACCGGACGAACCGCTCGGCGAGCAGCTCGGCGGAGACCGGCTCGAACAGATCCGTCACGTAAGTCAGACTGCCCGACCACGGCCGCGACCGTGGTGCGCTCGCGACGGTGAAGGTCAGATCCACCTGCGCCGGGACCACCGGCGACGGCACCGGTGCGAGCGCGAGACCCGCCACCTCGAAGCCGGCCGCCGCGGCCGCCGCAGCCGGGTCGAAGGAGAGCATCACCTGGGCCAGCGGCGAGAAGGCCTCACTCCGCACCGGATCGAGCGCCTGGACGAGCGCCTCGAACGGAACGTCGGAGTTCGCAAAGGCATCGAGATCCTCGGCGCGCACCTGCTCGACCAGGGCGGCGAAACTCATCGACGATGCGATACGCGTCCGCAACACGAGGGTGTTGACGAACATGCCGACGAGCGGATCGAGGGCCGCCTGCCCGCGACCCGCGATCGGTGTCGCGATCGCCACGTCGTCGGTCGCCGACAGCCGGGCGAGCAGCACACCCAGCGCGGCATGTACCACCATGAACGGGGTCGCATCCCACTCGCGCGCCAGCGTGGTCAGCCGGTCGGCCACCGTCGCGGGGATCTCGAAGTCGACGCGGGCGCCGCGGTGCGACGCCACTGGGGGACGCGGGTGATCGGCCGGAAGTTCCAGCACCTCGGGCAGTTCCGCCAGGCGCTCACGCCAGTAGCCGAGCTGCGCGCCCAGCACCGAGTCGGGATCGTCGATCGAACCCAGCGCCGCGCGCTGCCAGACCGCGAAGTCGGCGAACTGCACCTCGAGCGGTGCGAACGCCGGAGCATCGCCGGCACGGCGCGCCTCGTACGCCCGCACCAGGTCGGCGACCAGTGGCAGCATCGACTCGCCATCGGCCGCGATGTGGTGCACGACGAGCGCGAGGAGATGTTCGTCCGGCCCGTCCGGAAGCACCAGTCCGCGAATCGGCCAGACACGGGTGACGTCGAAGCCGACGCCGACCGCCGCGGCGAACTCGTCGTAGGTGTCGAGTACCCGCCAGTCGAGGAGTTCGGGAACATCCTCGACCGGACTGATCCGCTGCACCGCGGCGCCGTCGACGTCCGGGAACACCGTGCGCAGAATCTCATGGCGGATCACGGTGTCCACGAGCGCCGCGCGCAGCGCACCGAGATCGAGGTCGCCGGTGACGCGCAGCACCACCGGGATGTTGTACGTCGGCGCCTCCGGCTCGAACCGGTTGATGAACCACATCCGCTCCTGGGCGAACGACAACGGGACGTCCGTCGGCCGTGGCGCCGGTGGGATCAGCGGCATCAGCGCGGTGTGGGCGCCGCCCGCTGCCGCAGCCAGGGCGCGCACCGACGGGTCCGCGAACAGATCGCGCACCGACAGCGTCGTGCCGAGCACTTCACCCGCCCGGGCGACGAGCCGCATCGCGGAGAGCGAGTTGCCGCCCGCGTCAAAGAACGACTCGGTGGCACTCATCCGGTCGACACCGAGCACGTCAGCGAAAACCACTGCCAGCCGTTCCTCGACCGGACCCTCCGGCGCCTCGTAGACGTCGGTCGGCGCACCGAACTCGGGCGCCGGCAGCGCCCGACGGTCCAGCTTTCCGGCCGTGTTCAGCGTGATGTCCTCGACCACCATCCACACCGTCGGCACCATGTAGCCGGGCAGCGCCGCCGCCGCCGACGCCTGCACCGCATCCAGCCCGAGCACCTGGCCCGGCCCGGCCGCCAGATACCCGACGAGATGCTCGCCGCCATCGGGCGACTGGGCCACCGTCACCGCCGCATGCACCACACCCGGCGCGGCCGCCAGCACCGCCTCGATCTCACCGAGCTCGATACGCTGCCCACGCAACTTGACCTGAAAATCGGTGCGGCCCAGATACTCCAACGAACCATCGGTGCGGCGACGCACCAGATCACCGGTCCGGTACAACCGCGCACCGGGGCCACCGAACGGGTCGGCGACGAACCGCTCAGCCGTCAGGTCGGCGCGCGAAGCGTAACCGCGGGCCAGCTGCACACCGCCCAGATACAACTCGCCGGGAATCCCGGCGGGAACGAGCCGCAACCGGTCATCGAGCACCAGCGCCGTCGAGTTCCACACCGGAACGCCGATCGGCACCGTGGAATCACCAGCGGACACCCGCTCGATCCGCTCGTAGGTGATCTCGACAGCGGCTTCGGTCGGACCGTACAGGTTGTAGAACAACGCATCGGGCCACACCTCGCGGGCCGGAGCAGCCACCGCCGGAGGCAAGGCTTCACCGGTCGTCGACACGATCCGCACCGAACGGAGAGTCTCCAGCGTCTCGGCAGGCACCACGTCGAGGAATACCGACAGCATCGACGGCACAAAATGCACCATCGTCGCCGAAGTCCGGGCGATCTCCGCGGCGAGATACCCCGGCTCCAAATGCCCGCCAGGCTTGAGCACCACGAGCCTGGCACCGACCATCAATGGTGCGAACAGCTCCGGCACCGAGCAGTCGAAGGTGTACGGCGTCTTCTGCACCACCACGTCCGCCGCCCCGATCGGCAACTCGTCCAGCCCCCACCGCAGCCGGTTCACCACCGCGCCCTGAGACAGCGTCACCCCCTTGGGCATACCCGTCGACCCCGACGTGAACAGCGTGTACACCGCCGCTTCGGGTGCCACGGACACCTCGCCGGCACCCCCGGCCGTCGGCCACACCGCGTCAGCATCGACCGGCATCGACGCATCGACGTCGACGAAGCCGATGCCGATGCCGACCGTGTCTGCGGCCGCGCACGCGGCGCTCGCGGCTGCCCGGTCGGAGACGATCAGAATCCGCACACCGGCCGTGCGCAGCATGTACTCGACCCGGTCGACCGGAGTATCGAGATCTATCGGCACATACTGGCCGCCCGCAGCCACCACCGCATGAACCGCCACCATCATCTCGACCGACCGCGGCACCGCGACCGCCACCGCGGTCTCCGCGCGCACACCCGCGGCGGCCAGTCGCCGCGCCAGCGCCGCCACGCGGAGCCCGAACTCCCGATAGGTCACCTCCCGCTCACCGAAGACCAGCGCCACCGCCTCCGGCGTCCGCGCCACCTGAGCGGCGACCGCACCGGACAGCGACTCGTCGAGGCCCTCGACGATCCGACCGGTCGACTCCGTGACCAGCTGCTGCCGGGCGGAGTCGTCGGTCAGCGGCAGATCCCCGACCAGGGTCTCCGGGGCCCGAGCCGCGGCCCGGAGGACCTCCCGGAGACCGTCGGCGAAGATCTCGATCTGCTCGGTGCCGAAGGCACCCGGGAAGTGCTTGAGATTGGCGATCAGCTGCCCGTCGCGCTCCGCGCTGACAAAAGTGACCGGGTAATGGGTGGCGTCACGCATCTCGATGTCGCGCAACTCCAGTCCCCCGGGACGGGCCGCGGAGATCGACTCGGCGTCGATCGGATACGACTCGTGAAGCACGAGCGTGTCGAACTCGAGCGCGGCCGGTGCGATCGCCGCGAGCGCGGGCAGGCCCACCGACTGGTGGTCGAGCACCCGGACCTTATCGCTCTGCAGTGCCCCGAGAAGGTCCCGGAACGACCGGCCGGGGTCGGCGTCGACCACCACCGGCAGGGTGTTGATGAAGAGGCCGACCATGGTGTCGACGCCGTCGAGATCGGCGGGACGGCCGGACACGGTCTCGCCGAAGCTGACGACGCGATTGCCGGTGACGCGGGCGAGCAGCACCGCCCACGCGGCCTGCAGCACCGTCGCGAGTGTCACCCCGGTGTCCCGCGCCAGGCGGTGGATGGCGGAGACCTCGGCCCGGTCGAGCGTGAACGCGAAGTCCTCCGGCATCGCATCGACGGTCGTCGCGCCGGCGGGCGCGATACGGGTGGGACCCTCGACCGCATGCAGCACACTCCGCCACGCGTCGAGGGCGACGGGGTCAGCGGAACCCGCGACCGCGCGCACGTGATCGGCGAAGCCCTTCTCGTGCGTCGGCGTGTACGGCGAGCCCGTGGCGTACAGGGCGAGCAGATCGGCCATGACGAGCGGGCCCGACCAGCCGTCGAAGAGCAGGTGATGCGAGGTGACCACGAGATCGGCGCCGCCGTCGTGGGTGACGAGCGCCGCGCGGATCAGCGGCGGGGCCGCCAGGTCGAAGCGTTCGAGCCGTTCGGCATCTGCGATCTCGGCGACCCGGGTGGCGACCGCGGCGGCGTCGAGGCCGTCGAGGGCGACGACGCGCAGCGCGACGGGAACCTCCGGCGGCACCACCGCGACGACACCGGCGTCGATCTGCCGGAAGCCGGAGCGGAGTACCCGGTGGTGGCCGACGAGCGCGGTCATCGCGGCGCGCAACCGCGCCTCGTCGACCTCGCCGGCGAAGCCTATCCGTACCTGGATGTGGTAGGCGTCGACCTCGTCGGGACCCGCGAAGACCGACTGGAAGTACAGGCCCAGCTGCAACGGCGTGAGCGGCCATACGTCGGCGCCGGGGAGCTCGCCGGCCAGGCGGTCCAGTTCGGATTGGGTCACGCCGGAGCCGGGCACGTCCGACGGTGAGAGCCCGATGTCGCCGGACGTCGCCGCCGCGGCCTCGGCGAGTTCGGCGGACCAGCGTTCTCCGAGGTCGGTGACGTCGGCGCTGGTCAGCAACGCCTCGGGGAACCGGAAGCGGGTACGCAGCCGGCGGCCGTCACCCTCGGTGATCGCGACCGTGTCGACGACCAGCGCCGCAGGCATGGCCATGTCGCCGTTCGGCGAGCCGGGGAACTCCAGAGCCTCCCCCACCGGGGAGAAGGCCAGGCCCGCGCCGGCGCGAGAATCGCCGACCGCGCCGAGATAGTTGAAGAGGATCGACGGCATCGGCCGTTCGGCGAGCGCACCGCCGGCGCGGTAGCGCAGTTCTCCGAATCCCGCTCCCCGGCCGGGGACACCGAGCCGCTCCTCCTTCGCGGCCTTGATCGCGTGCACCACATCGTCGGCGGGGTCGAGCGCCATCGGGACGAGCGTGGTGAACCAGCCGACCGTGCGCGAAAGATCGGCGCGGACCGGCTCGGCGCCGGTTTCGAGGATCGGCTCGTCGCGGCCGTGCCCTTCGACGAGCACACCGATCTGCTCGTCGTCGACGATCCCGCGGGCCCGCTGCCAACTGCGGATCGCCCGCGCGAGCGTCCCCAGCAGGACATCATTGATGTTCCCGCCGAACGCCTGCGGGAGCGACGTCAGCACCGCATCGGTGATCTCCGGCGTGAGGTGATGCACCACGCTGGTCGCGGTCCGCTCGCGGTCGCGCGCGCGGTCGAACTCGGCGCCCAGGCTGGTAGTCCGTTCCGGGAGACGCGCCAGCCAGTAGCCGGTCTGATCGTGGAAGCCCTTCGCATGCTCGGCGATCGCCGCGGCCCAGGTCCGCTGCGAGGTCACCTCCGGACGCAGCGCGACCTCCGCACCCGACTGCCGCTGGCTCCAGGCCGTGATCAGGTCCTCCACGATCACCGGCCAGGAGACCGTGTCCACCCCCAGGTGATGGATCACCAGGACGATCCGCGCTCCCTCACCATCGGCGGACACCAGCACGGCCTGAACGAGACGTCCCGCGGCGGGATCGAGCCGCCGCGATGCCGCATGGAACGCGGCGCGCAGATCGGCCGCGTAGCCGTTCGAATCGACCGGATGCGGCGAGGTCACCGCGGCCACCGAGTCGGCGGGGTCGAAGCCGGTACCCGCGTCGAGCGACCAGTCGCCGTCCCGGTCGCGAAGGCGCGCCGAGAGCATCGGGTGCACCGTGACGACCGCGGCCAAGAGCTCACCCAGGACAGACTCGGTGAGCCCTTCGGGGGCGACGAGGATCGCGGACTGCGAGAAGTCGGCGAAGTCCCGCGGACCGTCGGACGACTCGAGCATCCAGGAGACCGCGGACCGGATGACCGAGGCCCCGGCGCCGCCGCCGGGCAGTTCCTCGAGCAGCGGCACTCCGCGGTTCAGGTCTGCCGCCAGGGCCGCCATTCTCCGGACCGAGCGGCTCTCGAAGATGTCCTTCGGAGACAGCTCCCACCCGGCCGCACGTGCCGCCGATGCCAGCCGGATCGAGAGGATGGAGTCTCCGCCCAACGCGAAGAACGACTCGGTGACCGACACCCGGTCGATCTCGAGCAGTCCGGCGACGATCGCGGCCAGTTGTTCCTCGATCGGACCGACCGGTGGCACGTAGTCCGCCGCCACGATCTCGAAATCCGGCTCGGGCAGCGCGCGACGGTCCAGCTTTCCCGCGCTGCTGAGGGCCACCTCGTCGAGCCGCATCCAGATCGTGGGCACCATGTACTCGGGCAGTGCCGCCGACACCGAGGCCTTCACCGCGTCGAGATCCACCGAGGCCGGCGACACGTAGCCGACCAGCACCTGGCTTCCGGCCGGGGCCTGCGCGACGACGGCCGCGGCATGGACGACGCCGGGCGTCGCGGCGATCACCGCCTCGATCTCGCCCAGTTCGATACGCTGGCCGCGCAGTTTCACCTGGAAATCGGTGCGCCCGAGGTAGACGAGCGATCCGTCGGCCCGCCTGCGCACCAGGTCGCCGGTGCGGTAGAGCCGCGCGCCGGGCCCACCGAACGGGTCGGCCACGAACCGCTCAGCCGTCAGATCCGGACGCGACGCATAGCCACGTGCCAACTGCACACCGCCCAGATACAGCTCGCCCGGCACCCCGTCCGGCACCAGACACAGTCGCGGATCGAGGACCAGGGCGCGCGTGTTCGCCACCGGACGGCCGATCGGCACCTCTACCTCGCCCGGCAGGACGCGGGCGGCGGTGACGTCCACCGCGGCCTCGGTCGGACCGTACAGATTGTGCAGTTCCACGCCGGGCAGCGCCGAGAGCAGTGCCTGCGCAACCGTCGGAGTCAGTGCCTCACCCGAGGTGAACACCGCACGCAACGAGGTCAGCTCTCCCAGTCGCCCGCCGAGGACGTCCACGAACACCGACAGCATCGACGGCACGAAGTGCACCAGGGACACACTCTCGCGCGTGAGGGTCGCCGCCAGATACTCGGGTTCGCGGTGTCCGCCCGGCCGGGCGACGACCAGCCGCGCGCCGACCGTGAACGGGAGGTACAGCTCCCACACGGACACGTCGAACGTATACGGCGTCTTCAGCAGGAAACGGTCCCCCGCATCGATGCCGTAGTCACGCCGCATCCACTCGAGGCGATTGACCACCGCATCGTGCGCGACCGTCACGCCCTTGGGAACGCCCGTCGATCCGGACGTGAAGAGCGTGTAGAGGGCGGTATCACCCTGCACCGGCGCCATGCGCTCGCGGTCGGTCACCGGTCCCGCCGCACGATCCACCTCGGCCGACGAATCGACCTCGTGCAGTCGCACACCCGCCGCGCCGGCCAGCGGCGCGGGCACATCTCCCGCGGCGACCAGCACGAGCGACGCCCCGGCAGCGGCCAGCATGCCCACCGCTCGTTCGCGCGGCACATCCATACCGACGGGCACATACTGGCCACCGGCCGCGGTGATCGCGTGAACCGCGAGCACCAGCTCCACGCTGGGCTCCAGGCACACACCCACGGCCACATCGGGGCCCACGCCCACGCTGATCAGCTCCCGCGCGAGGGCGGCCACTCGCGCGCCGAACTCGCCGTAGGAGACAATCCGGTCCTCGAAGACCACCGCGGGCGCGGACGGAGTCCGCGCGCAGCAGGCGGCGACGACATCGGCCAGCCGGCCGGTCGGAACGTCGACGACCGGTCCAGCCGAGGCCGCGAGGACCCGGACCGCCTCCGCATCGAGAAGCATGGACTCGTCGCCGACGGGGGTGTCGGGGTGTGCGGTCAGCTCACCCAGCAGCCGGACGAACCGCTCGGCGAACCGCTCCGCCGACGCCGGCTCGTACAGGTCGGTCGCGTAGATGATCGTTCCGCTCCACGCCTCGGACTCGGCGGCACTCGCGATCGTCACCGTCAGATCCACCTGGGCGGGCACGACGGGCGGCGGCGCGGGCACGATCGACAGCCCGGCGACCTCGAGCCCGGCCGCGGCCGCGGACGCCGCCGGATCCAGCGACAGCATCACCTGGGCGAGCGGGGAGAACGCTTCGCTGCGGACCGGATCCAGCGCCTGCACGAGTGCCTCGAACGGAATGTCCGCGTTGGCGTAGGCGTCGAGGTCGTCGGTGCGAATCCGCTCGACTAGCGTGCGGAACGAGGCGGCCGGATCGACGTGCGCACGCAGCACCAGAGTGTTGACGAACATGCCGACCAGCGGCTCGAGGACTTCTTGGCCGCGGCCCGCCGTCGGTGTCGCGACGGCGATGTCGTCGGTGGCCGACAGCCGGGCGAGCAGCACCGCGAGCGCGGCGTGCAGCACCATGAAGGGCGTCGCGTCCACTTCCCGCGCCAGTGCCGTCAGCCGGCCAGCGACGGCGGCCGAGATCCCGAAGTCGATCTGTTCACCGCGGTGCGACGCCCGGGCCGGCCGCGGATGATCCGCGGGCAGTTCCAAGACGTCGGGGAGGCCGGCGAGTCGTCCACGCCAGTACGCGAGTTGCGCGCCGAGCACCGAGGACGCGTCGTCCGGGCTGCCGAGCGCCGTGCGCTGCCACAGCGCGAAATCGGCGAACTGGATCGCCAACGGCGAAAAGCTCGGGATCTCGCCGCCGCGCCGCGCGGTGTAGGCCGTCACCAGGTCCGCGACCAGCGGCAGCAATGACTCGCCGTCCGCGCCGATGTGATGGGCGATCAGCCCGAGGAGATGTTCCCCGGGCGCGCTCTGCCAGACCAGCACGCGGATCGGCCACGACGTCGTGACGTCGAACCCCTCCGCCGCGGCCCCGGCGAATTGCTCCGCCGAGTCGAGGATTCGCCAATCGAGCTTCGCCGGAATGTCGGTCACCGGCGAAATCAGTTGTACCGCGACGCCGTCGACGTCGGCGAAGACGGTGCGCAGCACTTCGTGCCGTGCCACCACGTCGCCGACGGCGGCGCGCAGCACGTCGAGGTCCAGGTCTCCCCCGATGCGCAGCGTCATCGGGATGTTGTAGGCGGGGTCGTCCGGATCGAACCGGTTGATGAACCACATCCGTTCCTGCGCCAGCGACAACGGCAGCAGGTCCGGGCGGGCGTCCGGAGCGGTCAGCGCGGGCAACGCCGCGCCCAGGTCGCTCACCTTCGCCGCGAGTCCGCGGACGGTGGGCGCGGCGAAGATGTCGCGCATGTTCACGTAGACGCCCAGCACCTCGCAGGCGCGTCCGACGATCTTGGCGGCCAGGAGCGAGTTTCCGCCCAGTTCGAACACCGATTGGGTCACGCTGACGAGGTCGAGGCCCAGCACCTCGCCGACGATCCCGGCGAGCTGCTGCTCCACCCGGTTCGCCGGGGCCACGAACTCGGCCTGCGAGGCGACGACCGGTTTCGGCAGCGCGCGGCGGTCCAGTTTGCCGCTGACGTTCAGGGGCAGCCGGTCCAGCACCATCACGACGTCCGGGACCATGTAGTCGGGCACCTTCGAGGATGCCGCTTCGCGTACCTTCGCCGCATCGAGGGAGCCGCCGTCGGGCATCGTGCCGACCACGTACCCGACGAGTTGCTCCGGAAAGCCGTCGCGCTGCTTCACCGCGGCGGCCGCGGCGTTGACACCGTCGGCGGATTCGAGCGCGGCCTCGACCTCACCAAGCTCGATCCGGTAGCCGCGCACCTTCACCTGATCGTCGGCGCGGCCGAGGAACTCCAGGCCGCCCCCGCGGATGATCGCCACGTCGCCGGACTGGTACATGCGGTCGCCGGGCTCGCCGAACGGATCGGCGACGAAGCGGGTCGAGGTGAGATCGAAGCGGCCGTCGTAACCGCGCGCGAGTTGGTCACCGGCCAGGTAGAGATCGCCCGGCACCCCGTCGGGAACCTGCTTCAAGCGCGCATCCAGCACGTAGACGCGCGACGTCGGCAGCGCAGTGCCCACGTCGCTGGCGAGGGTCTCGCGAACGAACTCCCGGGTCAGCTCCCGCCGCGTCAGATAGACGGTCGCCTCGGTCGGGCCGTACATGTTGTTGAGTTGAGGTCCGTCATTGCCGTCGTACCGCTCGCGATCGTCGAACCAGCGGCGCACCTGCGCGAAGTCCAGGGCCTCCCCGACGAAGATCATCGAGCGCACCGACGGCGACAACCTTCCCGGCGCCGGCTCGCGGACCGCCGCGGCCAGTTGATAGAACGCCGACGGGGTGAGGTTGACGACGGAAATCCGCTCGCGCTCGAGCACCTTGACGAACTCGTCGGGAGCCCGCGTGGTCAGGTAGTCGAGGACGACGAGACGCCCGCCGAAGGCCAACGCCGGCCAGATCTCGCCGACGGAGAGGTCGAAGCCGTACGACTGGAACATGCTCCACACGTCGTCGGGCGAATAGTCGTACTCGTTCGCCAGCGCCCCGAGCAGGGCGACCAGGTCGGCGTGCGTCACGACGACGCCCTTGGGCCGGCCGGTGGAGCCCGACGTGTACATCACGTACGCGGCGTGGCGCGGGTCGACCGCGCGCGGGATCATCGACCGCGCCGGCTCGGTGGCCCCGCTGGCCGCCTCGTCGACGGTCATCAGCGGAAAACCGGTGCCCGCCCACAGTTCCCGCCCGGCCGGATCGGTGAGGATCAGCACGGGCGCGGCGTCGTCGATGATCGAACGCAGCCGGTCGACCGGGTGCGACGTGTCCAGCGGCAGATAGGCGGCACCGGTCTTGAGCGTTGCCACCAGGGCGACGATCAGGTCGACGGTGCGCGGCAGCGCCACGCCGACCCGGGTCTCCGGGCCCGCCCCCGCGGCGATCAGCCCCGCGGCGAGGGTGTCCGAGCGCTCATCGAGCTCCCGGTAGGTCAGCGAGCCTCCGTCGAGGTCCGAGACGGCGACCCGGTCGGGTTGACGGCGGGCCACGCCGCGGAAGATCCCCGGCATCGAGGCGAGGTCTTCGCTGCCCGCAGCGTCGTACACCGCGGCGGCGATCCCGGACAGGACCGCGGCCGAACGCGCCGCGATCTCATCTGGTGAGAGCTCGGTGACCGGGAGGGCTCCGGTGATCGCCGCGTTGACCGCGATACCCGCGTCCAGACCCTGTGCCGCGAGCACACCCGCGGTCGCCGACACCTGGGCATGCAAGCTCGCGAAGGTGACCGGGGAACCTTCGCGATCGATGACGATCCGGTCCGGATCGACGGCGGCCACAAAGGCGATCTGATCGACGACGGCCGGGGAGCCTCCCCACAGCCGAGCGAACTCAAGTCCCGTTGGCGTGGGAAGTGTCATTTCGGCTGGGATCCCTCCGGTTCGAGTACGCCGGTGGCCTCCAAGGCGTGCCGGCGCAATTCTCCGAGTGCGTCACCGAGGGCCTCGGCGCCCGCCGCGGCGAGCCCGGGAACCACTGTGAGCAGCGCCGTGGTCAGTGCCGCATCCGCATCGGCCATGGCCGCGGCCATCACCGAAGCCGTTCCGGAGAGCGTCGCGAAGTCGACCTCCGTGCCCATCGCGCTCACCGCGCGCATCTGCGGAGCGGCCACGGCGGCCTGCGCGACCAGGTCGCTGAGCGGGGTATCGATCTCGGTGACGGCGTCCTCGACGGCGGCCACCTCGTCCGGCGTCGCGATCGAGATGTCACCCAGGATCGTTTCGGGATCGGCGGCGATCGTCTCCAGCACCCGCAGATAGCGATCGGCGAACACCTGCACGGTGCGCTGGTCGAACAGGTCCGCCGAATACAGCAGCTCCGCGCGGATCGCGTCGTCGACGGTGCGCGCACCGAGCGCGATCGGGTCGCTCGGGAACAGCGTCAACTGCAGGTCGACCTTAGCCGGAGTGTCGGCTTCGGGCACCGCGGTGATCGTCAGACGATCGAGGGCCACCGCCGGGAATTCGAGATTCTGGAACGAGAACACCACCTGGAACACCGGATTGAACGCATTCGAGCGCGGCACGCCGAGCTCGGCGACGACCGACTCGAAGGCCACGTCCGCATGCGCCATGTCGGCCAGATCGTCATCGCGCACCTGCTCCAGGAACGCGCCGAACGGCATGCCGGGGTCGATGGCCGTACGCAAGGCCAGCGTGTTCACGAACATTCCGACGAGGTCGTCGAGCACGGCCTGCCCGCGTCCCGCGTGCGGCGTGCCCACCACCACGTCGGTGCTGCCGCTGAGCCTTCCGAGCAGCAGGGCGAGTGCCGCATGGGTCACCATGAACAGCGTGGCGTTGTGCTGACGCGCGACCCTCTCCAAGTCCACCACCAGGTCGGCGGGCAGATCGAAATGAATGGTCCCGCCGGCCCCGCTCGAGATGGCCGGCCGCGGCCGGTCGGCGGGCAGCTCGATCGACTCCGGCGCTCCGGTCAGGCGCTCGCGCCAGTAGTTCACCTGCCGGTCACGCAGGGTCACCCCGTCGTCGTCGGACGCCGACAGCCGCCCTTCCTGCCAGACGGCGTAGTCCGCGTACTGCACGGCCAGCGGATACCACCGTGGACTCTCGCCCGAGTGGCGAGCACCGTAAGCGACCATGAAGTCGTGCGCCAGCGGCGCCATCGACGCACCGTCAGCACTGATGTGATGGATCACGAAGGCCAGCACGTGATCGTCCTCGGCGACCTTCAACAGGCGGATGCTGACGGGCACGGTCGTCGCCACGTCGAAGCCACGATCGGTGACCTCGGAGATCGCCGCCTCCAGCGGCCCGGTGACGTCGACGGGCTCCAGGTCGAGGGACGCCAGCATCACCTCGGCCGGCTCGACGACCATCATCGGGGTGCCCCCCTGCATCGGGTAGCGGGTGCGCAGCGGCGCTTGGCGTTCCACCAGGTCGGCGACGGCCCCCCGCAGCGCGGCGAGATCGAGCGATCCCCGCAGCCGGAGGACGAGCGGGAGGTTGTATGCCGCCGAGTCGATGTCGGCCTGATTGAGCAGCCACATGCCGCGCTGGGCTTCGGAGACGGGCACCGGGCCGGGGTGGTCGAGCGCCGTCAGCTCCGGACCGCGATCGGTGTCAGTCAGCTTCTCGACCTCGGCGGCGACGCCGGCGACGTCGTCGCCGTCGAAGATGGTGCGCACGGTGACCGAACGACCCACCGCCTCGGACAGCCGGGCCGCCAGCCGCGCCGCCGACAGCGACGTCCCGCCCAGTGCGAAAAAGCTGTCCCGGACGCTGACCCGTTCGACGTCGAGCATCTCGGCGTAGACCTGAGCGATGGCCTCTTCCAGCGCGGTTCGCGGTGCGAGGTACTCCGAGCTGGACGAATGAAACTCCACCCGGGGCATCCGCCGACGGTCGATCTTGCCGACGAGCGTGGTCGGGAACTCGTCGATCACCATCACGGTGTGCGGCACCAGGTGCGGCGGCAGGTGCGCGGACACGAACTCCAGCACCTCGTCGGGTCCGATGTCCGAACCCTCGACGAGACTCACGTAGGAGACGAGCACCGTGTCGCCGGCGGGCCCTTGCGCACCCAGACTCAATGCGTTGCCGACGTCCGGGTGCGACAGCAACGCGGCATCGACCTCGCCCGGCTCGATCCGCATCCCGCGGATCTTGAGCTGAAAGTCGCTCCGTCCGCGGAAGTCCAGCCGCCCGTCCGCGCGGCGTGCGGCCCGGTCGCCTGTGCGGTACATCCGCGTGCCAGGCTCGAACGGACTCGCCACGAAGGCGGCCGCGGTCTGGCCGGGGTTGTGGAGGTACCCGAGAGCGAGCTGATCACCGGTGAGGTAGAGATCACCCGTCGCGCCGACGGGGGCCGGATGCAGCGCGGCGTCGAGCACCAGTGCGCCGACCCCGTCGAGGCCGCGACCGATGGTGATCTCGTCGTCCTGCTCGTAGGGGCCGTCGCCGGTCGCCCAGACCGTCGCTTCGGTCGGTCCGTACAGGTTGAAGAAGGCGCGGTCCGCCGCCCTCCACTGGCGCATGAGGTCGGGCGGGCACGCCTCGCCGGCGCTGAGGGCCACCTCCAGCGAAGGCACCGCGGCGGGATCGATGGTGCGCAGCGCCGAGGGCGTCATGACGGCGTGACTCACACCGTTCTCGGAGATCAGACGTTCCAACTCCTGACCCGCGTAGGTGTTCACCTCGGCGACCACGAGCCGGCCACCGGGGGCGAGCGCCATGAGCATCTCAAAGACCGACGCATCGAAGCTCGGCGAGGCGACGTGCAGGACACGTGAGTTCTCGGTGAGACCGAAGACCCGCTGCTGGTTCTCCACGAGGTTGGCGAGACCGCGGTTGGGCACGACGGTGCCCTTCGGCGTACCCGTCGAGCCGGAGGTGTAGATCAGATAGGCGGGATCGTCGAGCTGCGGAGTCCGGAGGAGTTCGGCCTCCGTGATCGGCTCGGCACTGTGTGCCGCGAGCGCCTCCTGCACCTGCGGGTCGTCGATGACGATCCAATCGGTTCCGAGGTGACATTCGATCCCGACGCCACCGAGTGCCAGGCCGAGCATCGCTCCGGCGTCGGCGAGCATCATCTCGCGCCGCTCCGCCGGGTGCCGGGGATCGACGCTGACGAAGGCGGCGCCGGTCTTGGCTACCGCGACGCACGCAACCACCGACCATTCGCACCGCGCCATGTCGACGGCGACGACGGAGCCGGGTCCGGCGCCCCGGGCGATCAGCTCGCGGGCGAGCCGGTTGGTGGCCTGCTCGAACTGCTGCGCCCCGATGCTCTGCGCGCCGATGACGGCCACCGCATCGGGCGGGCGCAGCGCCTCGCCCCGGTTCAGGATGTCCCGCAGGGTGGACGGCTGGGCACCGCGCGCACGCCGCGTGAGCGCCTCGCGCTCGCTGCGCGGCACCAGGCTCAGCTCGGCGAGGGACCGATCCGGATCGTCGAGCATGGTGCGAACGAATCGGTCGAGGAAGCTGATGAACCGCGCGTGGTGCGCGCCCAGCGTCTCCTCGGTGTAGAGGCCCGGATTGCCGTGCAGATCCACCGAGAGCGGAGCGTCCGGCCCCGGCTGGTAGAGCATCACGAGCAGGTCTTCCAGCGCTCCGGCCGCGAGGATGTGGTAATCGAGTTCCCCGCCGTCGATGGCGAGCGGCGTGTCGAAGAAGATCATGTTGACTGTCGGGCCGAAGGACATCGAGGCACTCGACAGGCCCGCATCCCGGCGGATGTCGTCGGAGCGGTACCGCTGATGGCGGAGCGCACCCGTCAGTTCCAGCAGTGTCGCCGCGATCAGCTCCCGGCCGGTGGCCGCCGCGTGCGCCTGCAGTCGTACCGGGACGACGTTGGAGACCATGCCCGCCGAGTCTTTGATCTTCGCCGTGAGCCGGCCCGCCACCGGCAGACTGAGGACGACGTCGTCGGAGCCGCTCATCCTCGCGAGATAGGCGCCGAACGCGGCGGTGACCACCACCGCGGGAGAACTGCCGAGGTCATGGGCGAGAGCCTCGATGCCGTTCTGCAGGTCCGCGGTGAGCACCCGTTCGCTCACGATGTTCTCGAACGAGGGCGAGACGGCGCCCTTCCGGTCGGCGAGGCCGATCCCCTCGGGCAGGTCCCGGACCCGCTCGGACCAGTGCGCCCGGTCGGTCTCCCGCCGCCTGCTGTCTTCGTATCCGTAGGCGTACTCGTTGAGTTCGGCGAGCGTCGCGCCGGGCTTCGCATCGACCACACCCCCGGCACGGAGTGTGTTGTAGCGGCGCAGCACTCGCTTGAGCATGGTCATGGCGCCGTAACCGTCGATCACCAGATGATGTCCACGCAAGTACCAGATCGTGTGGTCGTCGGCGACCCGAATCAGCGCCGACGCGGCCAAGGAATCCCGGATCAGGTCGATCGTGCGACCGTACTCGGCGAGCATCCAGCGTTTGGCCTCGCCGAGGGGATCGGGGGCGGACCGGAAGTCGATCCGTTCGACCTTCTGGTCGTACTCCGGATCGACGTACTGCATAGGAATGCCGTCGACCTCGACGATCCTCAGATACGGAGATTCGAGCTCCCGGCCGACGACCTCAGTGCAGTCGGCGAGCAGATCCAGATCGAGTTCGCCCGGTTCGTGCCGGATGTCGACGTATTGAGCGATGTTGACCGAGTAATCGGGCGTCAGGCGATCGGCGAACCAGATTCCGCGCTGGGCCGGGGTCAGCGGAAGCAACCCGGGTCGCCGACCGGCCACTCCCGAGCTTTCCCTCGCCGCATTCCCGGCGTCTACCTGCTGCGCCACTGCGCTCTCACCTCTCAATGCACCCGCTCGTCGTTCACTACCGCGTCAACCCCGTACGGGGCCCAGCCGTACTCAAACCGTCCGTCGGGTGCGGCCCCTCCCTCTCGTTCCACATGCCATCTCGTAACGGTCCCATTCTTCCTGCCCGGCGACAGCGGAAGCACCAAACCTGTGACCTCTCTGCCGGTCCCTGAGTGAGGTGGCCAGGATGACCTGCGGATTTCGCAGTAGGTACTGTGACACACTTCCCACAGAACCGTTCGTTCGATCGACATCGTCATGCGTTCGCCGCCGCCTTGCGGTAGCCGCGCATCGCCGGGTATGTCGTCAGGGCCAGGGCCACGAAGGCCCAGATGATCACCTTGATCAGATTCTCGGTGATCGGACCACCCGCCGCCAGCGAACGCATCAGTTCGATCGCGGGCGACATCGGCTGATTGGCGACGATCGGCTGCAGCCAGCCGGGGTAGCCGTCGACCGGAGCGAAGCCGGAGTTGAAGAACATCATCAGTGTGGTCAGCAGCCCGATGTAGGCGACCAGCGGCAGCCCCGGGCGGGAGATCACGGCCACCGCGAGGGTCACCATGGCGAACGCCGTCGCGTACAGCATGGCAACGCCGAAGAGGCCCAGCGCGGGCCCGATACCCTGCGTGAATCTGAACCCGATCAGGAACCCCGCCGCGACCAGAGCGATAGAGGTCGCGAGCGCCCGGACCGTCTCAGCGAGAACACGGGCCGAGAAGTCCGCGCCGCGATTGATGGGCAGCACATACAGCCTGCTCAGCAGACCGGTCGACCGCTCGATCACGACCCGGATCGCCGACACGCCGGACCCGAACATCGTGCTGGTGAGGAGGATCAACGGCACGGTGCCGTAGACACTGTCGGTGCCGGTCGCCTTGCTGACGACGTCGCCGAGTACCACCTTGAACATCAGCATCGTGAGCGCGGGAAAGACCAGAACCTGAATCAGGGTCGCCGGGTCCCGGAAGGCGACCAGCAGTTGACGACCGATGAGCACCCGGGTCTGCCACCACCACGCGCGGACGGACCGCTCTGGCAGAGCGCTGGCCTGCTGGTCGAGGACGGGAGCATTCGCGAGAACCGACACCGCTACCGCTCCTTCCTGGCCGCGATCCCGAATAGCAGCAGGCCGATCGACACCAACCCGATGAACCACCAGAACGTGGGCTTGACGGTCGCCCAGGTCGCGGTTCCCTCCATCGCTTCCCGCATCGCTTTGACCACTTGCGAGATCGGCTGATTCCGCACGAACCCGCGAATCCATTCGGGGAACAGCGCCAGCGGCATGAATCCGCCCGACAGCATTCCGAGGATCAGGGTCGGAAAGGCGACGAGCTGGCTCGTCACGGTCGGGCTGTTGCTCACCATGCCGATGCCGTCCGAGATGAACGAGAGCGCCCAGCCGATCGCACCGACGATCAGGACGGCGAGCAGGGCGCCCCGCATACCACCGCCGCCCTCGTCGACCGGGATCGGCCGCCAGCCGATCATCACGCATGAGATCAGACCGAAGGCGAGGGCCACCAGCAGCAGCACCCCGATGGCCGCCGTGCGTGCGAGGAAGGGAATCACTGCGGCCATCGGAAGCGACCGGAACCGGTCGTGCACCCCGGCATGGCCGTCCATCGCCGACTTCAGCGCGGCCGACGACGCCACGAAAGCCATCGCCTGGAGCATGATGATCGGCATCAGAAACTGGGCGTAGTCGATGCTCGCAGCCTCATCCACGACCTGGCGAAGCGGCAGGTAGAAGCACACCGCCAGCATCGCCGGCGAGACGAAGCAGAAGATGAACTCGCCGTTCCGGTACGCGTTGAGGATTCCGCGCGACGTCAGGACCCACCACTGCTGAATCGCGTTCGGCCGTGGCGGCGACCAGCCAGCGTCGGAGATTGCGATGTCGGTTGACTCGGAGACCGCCGTCATCGACCGTCCCCTGCGGGCGTCGAGTCCGCGCCAGCCGCGTCCGGATCGGTCAGCGACAGGAACACCTCATCGAGCGAAGGCCTGCGCAGCACGACGTCGGCGAGCGGGATCTGGTCCTGCTCCGCCCGCTTGAGCACCTCCGCGAGGGTGGCCGGCCCGTTGGGCGCCGGGACCGAGACCGTGCCGTCCGGCGGAACGTCGAACTCCGCCGCGGTGGGTCCGAGCAGGTCGCCGAGCGCCGCGCGCAGGCGGTGCACGTAAGCGGGATGGACCGGAGTCACCTCGCAGTAGGCGGCTCCGGTGGCCGCCTTGAGCTCGTCGGAGGTTCCCTCCGCGATCACCTTGCCCTTATCGATCACGACGATGCGGTCGGCGAGCATGTCGGCTTCTTCCAGGTACTGGGTGGTCAGCAGGATCGTGACACCCAGCGCACGCAGTTGCTCGACGAACGCCCAGACATCCTGGCGGCTGCGCGGGTCGAGGCCCGTAGTCGGCTCGTCGAGGAACACCACCTCCGGCCTGGTCACCATGCCGCACGCGATGTCGATGCGTCGGCGCATACCGCCGGAATACTCGCGGACCTTGCGGGAGGCCGCTGACTCCAGACCGAAGAACTCGAGCAGCTCACCCGCCCGGACCTGCGCCTTCTTCTTCGTGAGGCCGAGCAGACGGCCGAACATCACCAGATTCTCACGACCGGTGAGTTGCTCGTCGAGGGCCGCGAACTGTCCGGTCAGCGTGATCGCTCGACGCACGGCGGGCGCCTCGCGCTGCACGTCGTGACCGGCGACCGACGCGGAACCACCGTCGGGAGCGAGGAGGGTGCACAGCATGTTGACCGTCGTCGTCTTGCCGGCCCCGTTGGGCCCGAGAATCGCGACGATCCGGCCCTTGGGGACCTGAAAACTCACGCCGTCGACGGCCGTGAAGTCCCTGAACTTCTTCCGCAGACCATTGGCTTCGATGGCGATCTCGAGATCGACGTTCTCACCGACCGGGACGAGATCCAGGGAGGGGAAGGCCGTCGTCGCCAATTGGGCCGCCACGAACTCCTCCCGGGATTCGATCGGGGCGGGAGGATTCTGTTCCTTCTGGCCGCTGACGTCCCAGCCGGCGCGATGCCGCGACGGCAGCGGTCGCTCCACCGCCGGGGCGGAGACGTCGATGGTCGACGGCTCTGGACGGGTTCGGCTGAAACCCGGAATCACCCATGCACCGGTCGACGGAGACTCAGCCGGCCCGACGCGCCGATGCCGGCGACCACCCGCCGCCGCGGCGCCACCCCTGCGAGTCGGAGCACCTCGGCGTTCACCGGATGTGGTGCTCGGCAGATCGTCGTCGCCGGCGCCGGCGTGCTTGACGACGGCGTGGGCACCGACGTTGCTCGCGGGTTCCGGTCCGGACCCAGGGGGCGCGGAATCGGCCGCGTTCGGGGCGCCGGAAAGCGGCTGCCGCGTCTCGATAGAGTCGCTGTTCAGCTGATCGCGCCACGCCCGCAGCTGATTGAGCGTCGGATCGTCGTCCGGAATCCACGGCACGGTGTCGACCAGCGGGTCGCTCGGGGGCCGCTGCCCCGCGGAGGCATGAGACAGCTCAGGCGTCGTCCCGCCTTCGGGACGCCTCTCAAAAGCCTGCATGTGGTCCTTCCGGCTGGGTCTGCACAGTCGTGAGGATCGACCGCCCCGCTGCCGACCGCTTCGTGGCGTCAGACGAATCCACCCATGAGTCTATCGTCGTGAGCGTCACACTTCGTAACGCATGACACGGTATTCGGTCAGCGACCAGGGAAAACAGCACGCAAGTTCCACCGAACGTACGTCTACTCCCCGGTAACGTTGCCGGCCCCGACAGTCGGGGCCGGTCACCGATATCGACTCAGCACCACTTGGGTTCGAACTTGCTGTTCACCTTCTTGAAGTAGCGATCGAACGCGCCGTTCACGACGGCACCTCCGAGGCCGATGCCGGCTCCCACAAGAGCGCCGATCGGCACGCCGATCGGAAGGCCGCCACCGGCGGTCAGCGCGATCGAGAGGATCGCACCGACTGCGGTCCCGATCAGGGCGCCGATGGCTGTCGAGATACTGATTTCACTCAGCAGCGCCTGACGTGCTTCATGATCGCGCTGCGCTCGAGTCTGCGGGCCGCAGATGATCTGCCCCGGCTTACGCTTCTTGGCTACTTTGCTGGGCACCAGGGTCGCAGTGTTGCCCCGCACGGTCGCCGCGATGTCGTACTCGGCCTTATCGGGTGCGACGAAGATCAGGCTGTGCTTGTCTACCACCTTGCCGGCCCTGTTCTTGAACAGCAGGTAACCGTCCTCGACCGCCACGGAGCCGTTCGCCACCGCGATCTTGACGTCGTCCCGGTTCCGCTGAACGGTCGCACGAACCTCGTCCGGCGAGTCCGGCTTCGCAGCCGCTTCGCCGACGGCGATCGGAAGAAGCGCCACGACGGCGAGCAGTGCGATCAGGACGCGGCGCCATGCCGCGCGCGGGTGGTGGCGCATTCTTCTATCAACTTTCGTCGTGCCGCAGCCGGACCGGATCGTCGGGGACCACGGTTCGGGCCCCCCCGACCCGGATGGGAGTCAGCGGTCGGGAATCAGCATCGATGCTAATGCGGATCGCAACACAGGCCCCGCTGAGACGGACTCTTGCGGCAAGTGAGACAGAATTTCGTCCACACGGTTGTCACCCGAATCGGGGCCAGCGAATCACATGCGCCACTCCCCCCACGTCGAGCCCGCAGCCAATGTCGCCGAAAGGCGCCGCTCAGTTGCCTGGCTTCGACCTCACGTCCATCCCATGTCGCGGCCGAACGATTCCTCTAGGCGCCTGTTGTGAGGTCGATAGAACTCCGCAAGGAGTGCCTTCGACGCAGGATCCTCGCCCGGCGTCACCAAGGGATTCTCGTTGACTCTCGGCACCGGCACAAAGTCAATCGCCGGGAGCTCCAGAAACTCCTAGATCCCGGCCAGCGTGGTGCGATCCGCGAAGTAGTCCTCGGAACGCACCAGGTGAATCCGATCCAGCCCGAACGCGGCGAGCCACGCTGCCGTCAGTACGTCGTACTCACCGGATCGGAGCAATGGCAGACCGCAGTAGGTGGGAGCAGGCTCTGGGTATGCGGCCAACGACGCCTCCCACGGGGTGAGTCCCGTGGGGTGGTGGGGATTTGCCGGCTCGGTGACGGCGGTGGACACGCCGTAGGGGCCGGTGTCGTCGTTGGGGTGGGCCATCGCGTGATGATCAGTGAGTAACCGCCAAGTGATTCAACTGAAAGGCATGCACGCGATGACCCACGACCATTCTGCCCTGCTCGGCCAACTGACTGAACTGGCCACGCTCCGATCCGTCGACGGTGGCCTGTCCGGGGTGCTTCCGGAGATCCTGCGGTCGGGCCTGCAGGCGCTGATCGAGGCCGAGGCCACCACCAAGATCGGCGCCGACCGTTACGAGCGTTCGGCCGAGCGGACAACGGTCCGCAACGGGCACCGGCCCAAGACGATCTCGACCCCGGCCGGTGATGTGCAGGTGAAGATCCCCAAGCTGCGTGCCGGGTCGTTCTTCCCGGTCCTGCTCGAACGCCGCCGCCGGATCGACAAGGCCCTCTACGCGGTCATCATGCAGGCCTACGTCCAAGGCATCTCCACTCGCAGCGTCGATGACCTGGTGCGCGCCATGGGCGTGGACTCCGGGATCTCCAAGAGCGAGGTCTCGCGGATCTGCGCCGGGCTCGATGCTCAGATCGCCGAGTTCCGGAACCGATCGCTGGCGCACACCGATTTCCCCTATGTGTTCTGTGATGCGACGTTCTGCAAGGTCCGCGTCGGCGCTCACGTGGTCTCCCAGGCCCTGGTCGTGGCGACCGGGGTGTCGATCACAGGTAACCGTGAGGTCCTCGGTACAGCTGTCGGGGAAAGTGAATCGTTCGAGTTCTGGCGCGAGTTCCTGGCCGGATTGAAAGCCCGCGGGCTGCGCGGGGTTCATCTGGTCATCTCCGATGCCCATGCCGGACTGAAAACTGCGGTGGCTCAACAGTTCACGGGCGCTTCGTGGCAACGATGCCGGGTCCACTTCATGCGGAACCTGCATGGATCGGTGGCGGCGAAACAGCAACCGGTCGTCACCGCCGGCGTACGGACGGTCTTCGCGCACACCGACGCAAACGACGTCGCTGACCAATGTGATCAGGTCGCCAACAGCTTCGAAGGACCGTTCCCGAAAGCCGCGGCAATGAAGCGCCCCGGGTTCAGTGGAGGTTCTCAACTCACGGAGGATGAGAGTCATGGCAGCACCACGGAAGTACCCGGACGAGTTGCGTGAGCGTGCGACGCGGCTGGCGGTCGAGGCCCGGCAGGACC
>NZ_JBPSDN010000026.1:0-66193 GCF_052036135.1 Gordonia marina | reverse complement strand
CATCTCGGTCTGTCGCCGGCGTTGCTCTGCACGCGAATCATCCACGCTCACATCATGATTGACAGTCACTACAGCGGGTCCCTTCAGGGTTGAACCTCACCGCTTACACAGACCATCTGACACGCCCAGGTGATCACCTCGGCCGGCGTGATGGTGCGCGACTACAACGCCTTCGTCGCGCGCCTCAACCAGACGCAGGACTACGCCAAGATCGACACCGAAGACCGGTACGCGCGCGACACGCTCACCACCGGTGCCGACCTGATCCGGAAATCGCTGAGCCCGGCGGTCCCGGAAGACCTCGACGACAAGGTGCAGCGCTTCCTCACCGCGACCGATCAGCTGTCCGAGCAGATCGGCAAGCGGCGCAAACTCTCGCTCAACAAGGCCACCGACGACTGGAGTTCGTCACGCACCGAACTGATCGACGCGTGCGGCGAATTCATGCCCACCGGAACCGGTTGACGCGTCCGGTGTGGGTGAGGTCTGTTCTCCGGCGCGTCTAACCCTCTAGGGTTACCGTTGTCAAGAAGACGAAAGCCAGGCCGTGCTCGCTCCGCGAATGGAGACGAGTCAGGAGATCAGGAGGTCACACCCGGTGGTAGCCACCACGGAGGACGGAAATGTCGGCAAGCTCGGATTCACCCATGGCATGGTGATCCAGGAGCTCGGGTGGGATGAGGACACCGACGACGACCTGCGTGCCGACATCGAAGACGTCATCGATGCCGAGATGCTCGACGAGGACGCGGTCGACGTGATGGACGCGGTCCTGCTCTGGTGGCGCGACGGGGACGGTGATCTGGTGGACGCCCTGATGGACGCCATCGGTCCGCTCGCCGAGGGCGGCTTCGTGTGGGTCGTGTCCCCGAAGACCGGCAAGACCGGGTACGTCGACCCGAGCGAGATCGCCGAGGCCGCGCCCACGGCGGGCCTGAGTCAGACCAAGGTGGTGAACCTCGGCGACTGGTCGGGTTCGCGTCTGGAGTCGCGGCCGCGCGGTAAGCGCTGATGGCGGCCGCGCCGATCCCGGTCGGCTCGATCGCGCCGGACTTCGTCCTGCGTGACCAGAACAATCAGGAGGTCGCCCTCGCCGCGCTGCGCGAGAAGGGCGCCGTCCTGGTGGTCTTCTTCCCGCTGGCCTTCACCGGTACCTGCGAGGGCGAACTCGGCTACATCCGCGACCACCTGCCGCAGTTCGACGACGACGAGCTCTCCACGGTCGCCGTCTCCGTCGGCGCGCCGCCCACGCACAAGGTGTGGTCGTCGGCGCAGGGCTTTCTGTTCCCGATCCTCGCCGACTTCTGGCCGCACGGCGCCGTCGCGCAGGCCTACGGCGTGTTCGACGACGCCCGCGGCATCGCCAATCGCGGCACCTTCCTGATCGACCGCGACGGAACGGTGGCGTTTTCGGCGATGGTCGGCCCGGGGGAGGCCAGGACCGTCGAGACCTGGGATGCGGCGCTGGCCGCGAACACCGCGACCTAGACGGCCTCGCCCGTTCCGCTCGCCGTGAGCGCATCCCTCGGCAGACGGCGGCGCACTCGGCAGAATGACGGTCACCCGCGGGTGTGGCTGAGTGGCGAGGCAGCTGTCTGCAAAACAGTGTGAGGCGGGTTCGAATCCTGTCACCCGCTCCACGGTCGACCCCGGCTTGACGGCTCGCCCGGCGGGCCGGGCGGGGCATCAGCCCGCCCCGCCGGCCCGAGCCCGCAAGGGCGCCCTTCGACGCGGCGTCGTCGCACGTGGTTCCTGAGCGGAGGCGAAGGGCTCCGCCGCGCCGGCTCAGGACCCGGGGTGAGGCGAAACGGACCGGCCGGGGAGGGCGTTTCGACACGGACTCGCCTAACGGCTCGTCCGGCTCAACGGGCTATATGGCGGCTTGTCCGGCGGACCCGGCCTATATGGCGGCTCGTCCGGCGGACCCGACCTAGGGGTGCTGGTCCTTCGCCGGGGGTTCGACGGTGTCGATCGAGCGGAGCACGCAACCCTGCGGCGGCAGGTCGTCGGCGGGGAACTCCGTGGCCAGGGCGGTCGCGATCATCCGGGCCCGTTCCGCGTTGCCCTCCGGCGTGTAGTGCACGCCGTCGAGGAACCAGTCCTGGTGCACCGCGCCCGCGAGGTCGTACACGCGCAGGTTCGGGTAGCGCTCGCAGGCCCGGATCAGGGCCTTGTTGAACCGCTGCATCGCGCGGTTGTTGTACGCCGGGTTCTGGTTGAGGCGGTTGGTGATGATGGTCGGCCACAGCACCGGCTGATCCTTCAGCGGACGGAGGAGCCGGTCGATGCGCATGTCGGCCGGTCCGGCGCCGCCCACCTCCATGTTCGCGGTGTCGTTGATGCCCATGTTCATCACCCAGCAGCCGCGCCATCCGCGGGCCAGGTCCGCCTGGATGGATTCGGCGGCGTTGGGCTGGTCGTTGACGCGCTCGAGGCTGGACCGGCCGCCGACGATGTCGGGGTGGAAGATCCTCGCGCCCACCCGCTTGTACTGCCCTTCCAGGCGGTCGGCCGGGTCGGGCTGCATGTCGGGCTCGTTCATGCCGAGCGACGTCGAGTCGCCGACGTGGATCACCTCGGAGCAGCGGGTCCGCCGCTCAGCGGGCGGCAGCGTCGGGCCGACCGGGTGGTTGGTGGGCGTCTTGGCCGTCGGATCGTCGAGCGAGCCCAGATCGGACGACGACGACAGCGCCCGCACCACCGTCATGTCCGGGTTCAGCAGGCTCGATCCGACCAGGAGCGCCACCGCGAGGGTCAGGAAGCCGAGTACCGACGCGATCGGGCGCACCATGGTGCGGCGCCGGGACCGGCGGGTGTCGGGGATGACCACGACCAGGCGCTCCCGCGAGCGCTCCGAGTCCGACCGGACGTCCGGAGCCGCGGTCTGGGGCTGCGGCTGGTCGTCGCCGGTGCCCGATCCCTCGGCTCGGATGCCGGTGTCGGCTCCGTCGGTCTCCGTCTCGGTGTCGGGTCCGGGCTCGTCGTCGGGGGCGGCGGACTCCTCTACTGGTGCGTTGGCGTCCTCGTCGGACTCGGTGTCGGGTTCGACGGTGTCGGGTTGTTCGGCGTCGTCCTCGGAACCGTCCGGTTCCGCGCCGGGACCGGCGTCGGGATGCCGGGTGGCCGGCGGCTCGTCGGTGTGATCGAGGACGATCATCGCCAGCGCGGGCGTACGTTCCTGGGCGGCCTCGTCGGCGGGCTCCTCGGCGACGTCGCCGGCGGTCTCGTCGGTGGACGCGGTGCGGCCGAGGACGCCGGTGAGGTCGACGGGTTCTTCGACGACCGTGCGTGGCGGCGGCGCTGCGTCGGTGCGGGCGAGATCGGGCAGCACGATGATCCCGGCGTCGTCCGCGGGTGCGGACACATCGGCGGCGACGGCGTCCGCGGCCGGTGCGGCCGGCGCCGTGTCGGGGTCGGTCCGGCGGCCGGTGAGCGCACCGGCGAAGCCGTACTTGCGGATCGGATTCTCGATGAACCGCCACGACAGGCTCGCCAGCAGGACGGTGACCGCGAGGGTGACGATGGCCCCGACCCAGGGGGAGTCGGTGCGGACGGCCAGCGGAACGAAGGCCACGACCGGCATGTGCCACAGGTAGATCCCGTACGACCGCTCACCGATCCAGCGCAGCGGCGGCAGGCTCAGCAGCGTCGCGACCAGGGTGTCCGGGGCGACCGCCGCGGCCAGGATGCCGAGGGTGGCGACGGTGAGCAAGGCCAGCCCCCAGGTGTAGAGGCCCATCGAGTTGTCGTGCGTGGTGAGGACGAGGTACACGATGGCGCCGATGCCGGTCAGGCCGAGGACGTCGAGCCAGCAGCGCTGCGTGTGGTTCACCTGGCGCTTGCGCGCGGGCCACCAGAAGGCGAGGGCGGCGCCGAGCAGGAGACCGCCCGCGCGGGTGTCGGTGCCCTCGTAGGCGCGGGTGTTGTCGAAGGCGGGGGAGGCGAGGGCGTCGAGCAGCCAGAACGAGCCGAGCGCGAGGGCCACGATCACCACCGTCATCACCGCGCGCCGCTTGAACACCAGGAACATCAGCGCCAGCAGCAACGGCCAGACGAGGTAGAACTGCTCCTCGATCGACAGTGACCACATGTGGCTCAGCGGCGTCGGGCCGCCGAACCGGTCGAAGTACGAGGTGCTCGATGCGATCGTGTACCAGTTGTTGACGTAGAAGAGCGCGCTGATCGCTTCCCATAGGTAGCTGAGGAAGTTCTTGGGCACCGCGATCGCCGCGGTGATCAGTGTCGCGGCCAGGACCAGGATCACCGCGGGCATCAGGCGCCGGGCCCGGCGCAGCCAGAAGGTCTTCAGGCCGAGCCCGCCGGTGCGTTCCCGGGTGAAGATCAGCAGCGACGTGATCAGGAAGCCGGACAGGGTGAAGAACATCCCGACCCCCAGCAGGCCGCCGCCGAAGCCGGGGACGTCGAGGTGGTAGAGGACGACGAAGATCACCGCGAGGGCGCGGAGGCCGTCGAGCGCGGGGAGGTACGACGTTTCGTGGTGAGTCGGCCGTGGCATACCGCGCGCGTGCTCCTTCGCCGTGGGCTACGGGGGACGTCGCGGCCCTCGAGCGTTCCTCCCGAGCGAGTCTCCCCAGGCGCCGGGCCGCAAAGTTCCATCCTACGACGGCGGGCGCCGGACCGGTGTCGGCAGATCGGACGAATACCGCCCTGACCCGGGCATTCCGGTCGTGAGATCGTTCACACCGGGCGGGCCGCTCAGCGCCCGGTCAGGGCCTTGGGCGGCGCGGCGGCGGCCGGGAAGGCGGTCGCCAGGGCGGTGGCGAACAGGCGGTTGCGCTGGGCCAGCCCGTCGGCGTTGTAGTGGATGCCGTCGACGTACCAGGAGGGCTGCGTCTCCGCGGCAAAGTCGTAGATGCGCAGGTTCGGATAGCGGGCGGCGGCCCGGGTGAGGGCGGCGTCGAACTCCCGCATGTGGGTGTCGGCGTACGCCGGGTTCGACGGCGCGGCGGTGGCCACCGTCGGCCAGAGCACCTGCTGGCCCTTCAGGAGGTTCATCACGCGGTCGATGCGCTGGTCGGCGTCGACGGTGGAGCCGACCGCGATGTCGGCGGCGTCGTTCACGCCCATCGCGATCACCCAGCAGCCCGTGCGGCCCTTGGCGAGTTGCGATTGGATCACCTGGACGGCGTTGGGTTCGCCGTTGACCGTCTCGACGATCGAGCGGCCGCCGGCGGCGTCGAGCACGGTGTTCTTGACGCCGACGCGCTGGTACTGGCTGCTGAGCCGGTCGGCGGGGTCGGTGAACTTCGCCGGGTCGTCGATCCCGACGGAGGTCGAGTCGCCGATGTGGGTCACCTCGGTGCACGAGGTGGTGCGGTCACCGGTGGGCAGCGAGCGGGGTGTGCCGGGCTGCGGGACCTGCGGGATCAGCAGGGTGAACAGCGACGGCAGGTCGGCGGAGGAGTTCGACGTCTCCGGCAGCGCTTGCAGGATCTGGCCCGCGACGCCCATCAGCTCGTCCGCCGGCGCCGCGGAGGCGCGGGCGGGGAGGGCGGCCGCGCTGCTCGCCGCCACGGTCAGTCCGGCGAGGAGCGCGGCGGTGCGGACGGCAGCGGTGCGGCGCGCGCGGCGGCGGGCCGGTCGTGGGCGGCGGAGGGTCGTCTCAGTAGTCACAATAGATACATTGCAACTCACCAGTCACTTGTGTTTCAAGCCGGAGGGCGCATCGGATCGGTCACGATCGCCGGTCCGGACGGGGTGGCTCAGATCATGTAGTGCAGATTCGCGACGATTCGGCGGCCGAGTTCCTCGTCGCCCTCGATCGTCACGCGCGCCGGATCGGCGGTGGTGCGCCCGCCGATCAGCCGGGCCCAGTCGGCGAGGCCGACGCGCAGGGTCACGTCGGCGGGGCCGTCGAGTTCGGGCACGATCGCGGCGCGTTCCTCGACGGCGACGTGCACCTGCCGTGGTGCGGGGCCGGTGAAGTCGACGGTCACCGCGGTGCCCGCCGGCGCGCCGGCCTTCTTGCCGATCAGGAAGGGGAGCGAGGCGCTCATCTCCTTCCGCGCCCAGGTGGCCGGCAAAAGGTCGTCCGGTTCGCCGAGGCCGAGCGTGTCGCGGATGTCCACCTCGTGGATCCAGCAGTCGAACACCCGGATCCGCATGAACCGGCCGTACGAGTCCTTCCCGGCCGGGGTGAAGCCCTCGGCGTCCCACTGCTGTTCGGTCATGCCCTCGAGAGCGTCGAGCCGCTGCGCGGTGACCTCGCGGAAGTCGCGCATCAGCTCCTCGCGGGACCGGGCGCGGTAGTGGTCGAGCCACTTCTCGTTCAGTTCGCCGATCGGATTGCGGACATGCTCCAGCGCGGCGACGTCGCGCGTGGCCTCGATCTCTCGGCCGGTCAGCGACCACTCGGTGCCCGCGATGTGGGCCACGATGTCGGCGACTGTCCACCCGGGCAGGATCGACGGCGCCGACCACTGCGCGTCGTCGAGGCCGGAGGCCAGTGCGTCGAGCGTGGCCCACTCGTCGCGCAGGGCGTCGATCACGGGCTGCCGGGGGATGCGGGTGACCATCGTGGTCTCCTCTTCTCGCGGGCTGGGTGCCTAACGCTAACCCCGACGCCCGGGTAGCGGGAGGATTGTCTCCCGGCGCGCCTCGCGGCCCGGTTTGGGGCAGGCCAGCGGGGACGGTATCTTTCTCACAGTCGGCGGCCCCGCCCCGATCGCGCGCACATAGCTCAGCGGTAGAGCCCTGGTTTTACACACCAGTGGTCGTAGGTTCGATCCCTACTGTGCGCACTCACGCCGCGAGCGGTCAGCCGTCGAGCAGCACCGTTTCGATCTCCTCCATGGCCTGCCGGGCGTAGCCGCGCCACATGCGGGCGAACAGCGGCATCAGCGCCACCGCCGCGCGGTTGGCCGGCGTGACCTCCCACGACCAGGTGATGCGGGTCCCGGTGCCGGCCGGCGTGAACGTCCAGCGGCCGACCACACCGCCGATCAGGAAGCGGTTCACACCGCGGGCGACGGTCAGCGTGTAGGCGAACGACCGCGGCTCGGCGACCTCGGTCAGGGTCTCCCGCAGGCGCCCGCCGTCGCTCAGCACGACCGTCCGGGTCTGGCCGGCCGTCGCCCAGTCGCCCTGCTGGCCCTCGACCGCGGAGATCCCGGCGATCGCCGCGTAGCGGCGGCCGAAGATCCGTTCCAGGGGCACCGGAAGAACCTTCGCGAACGCCTCCTCGACCGGCACGGGAACGGCGCGGGACGCCTGGAGCTGCAGTGTCATGGATTCAGCCTACGGGCGGGCGGGCCGTCGACGCCCGATCGATTCCGGCCGGGCCGCTGCGACCCGTCCGGCCCGGGCCACTCCACGACACGCGCGCTGACCTGCCGCTCGTCCACGACCCGGCGGATCTCGGTACGTTCGATACATCCGTAAGAAAACGATCCTTCGGGCGATTCGCCCGGGTTCGCAGGGCGGAAGGACGCAAGACGATGCTCGCCGAAGACCGATATTTCCCCGACCGACGACGCCGTGATCGGCGGATCGGGTGCCCCGGCACCGGGACGGGGCGCGGAGTTCCCAGATTCCCCGGCCGCACGAGAGGAGTCGCCTGCTCGCCGGGAGGCCGGTGAGCGGTGAATCTCTGGCATTACATCTCCGGTCACCGGGGGACACTGACCTTCCTCACCTATCAGCACGCGTCGCTGTGTTTCCAGACGGTGCTCGTCGGCACCGTGGTGGCGATCGTGCTCGCCGTGGCGGTGTACCGGCTGCCGATCCTGTCGGCGCTGACACTGACGTCGAGCCGGGTGGCGCTGACCATCCCGTCGCTCGCGCTGCTGGCGCTGCTCATCGTGCCGCTCGGGCTGGGGGTGCCGCCGTCGTTCACGATGCTGGCCTTCTTCGCGGCCATGCCGGTGATCGGCAACGCCATCGTCGGCCTGCGCTCGGTGCCGCCGAGCCTGATCGAGTCGGCGCGCGGGATCGGGCTGCCGCGCTGGCGGATCCTGCTCACCGTCGAACTGCCGATGGCCTGGCCGGTGATCCTCACCGGGATCCGGGTGTCCACCCAGATGATCGTGGGCGTGGCGGCCATCGTCGCGTACGTCCTCGGCCCGGGCCTGGGCTCGCTGATCTTCAACGGGCTGTCCCGGCTGGGCGGCGCCAACGCGCTGGAGATGGCGTCGACCGGCACCATCCTCATCGTGCTCATCGCCCTCGTCTTCGACGCGCTGCTGGTCCTGCTCGGACGACTGACCATCTCGAAAGGTTTGACATGACCACCACCGGTACCGCAGGCGGGAACACCGACCGGGAGATCACCGGCGCCTCGATCGTGCTCGACGGGGTGGAGAAGCGTTATCGCGGGCAGTCCGAGCCGGCCGTCGCGCACCTGGATCTGGAGATCGGCGCCGGTGAGATCGTCACCTTCGTCGGCCCCTCCGGCTGCGGCAAGACGACGACGCTCAAGATGATCAACCGGCTGATCGAGCCCACATCGGGGCGGATCGTGATCGGTGGCCGGGACATCACCCGGATGAACCCCGACAAGCTCCGCCAGTCGATCGGCTACGTGATCCAGTCCGGCGGCCTGTTCCCGCACTGGACCGTCGAACGCAACGTCGGCGCGATCCCGCGCGTCCTCGGCTGGGATCGCGGCCGCATCGCCGAACGCACCGAGTACCTGCTCGATCTGGTCGGCCTCGACCCCGCCGAGTACGCGAAGCGGCTGCCCAAGGACATGTCCGGCGGGCAGCAGCAGCGGGTCGGGGTGGCGCGCGCGCTGGCCGCCGATCCGCCGGTGCTGCTGATGGATGAGCCCTTCGGCGCGGTGGACCCGATCACCCGGGTGCGTCTGCAGGACAGCCTGATCGAGATCCACCAGGAACTGGGCAAGACGATCGTGATCGTCACCCACGACTTCGACGAGGCCACCAAGCTCGGCGATCGCGTCCTGATCCTGTCCAAGGGCGGGAAGATCGAGCAGTTCGCGACGCCCGCCGAGATCCTCGCGAATCCGGCGACCGAGTTCGTCTCCGAATTCATCGGATCCGGCGCCACGCTGGCGCAGCTCTCCTTCAGCCGGGTGGCCGACGTGCGGATGGACAAGGTGATGACCGCCCGCGTCGGCGAGCCGAGCGGCGAGGTCTCCGCTCGCGTCCGCGCGGCGGGCGGACGATGGGTGGCGGTGGTCGACGCGGCAGGCCGGCCGATCGCGTGGCCCTCGCTGGACGAGATCGAGTCCGCGCCGCAGATCGCCGCGTACGTGGACCCGCGGCTGTCGGTCGTCGCACCGACGTCGACCCTGCACGACGCGCTCGACGCCATGCTGGCCGCCCGGCAGAACGGCACGCTGGTCACCACCGCCGGGGGCCGGCTGCTCGGCTACGTCAGCTTCCGCACCGTCGTCGAGACCATCCGCGGCCAGCTCGACGACGCCTACGCGGACGAACCCGACTACGCCGAGTTCGCGGAGGCCACCGGCGAGGAGGGGGCGTCATGACGGCCGCGACCGGAACCGTCGCCCGGCGGCTGCGCCGGCTGCCGGTCGACGTGTGGTTCGAGCCGCTGGTGATCCTGGTGGTCGGCGCGATCTTCTTCCTCTGGTACGCGCGGACCACCTTCACCAGCACCGAGTCGGCGCAGCTGGAGTGGGCGGTGCTCTGGGAGACGATCGTCGACCATGTGATCCTCACGGTGACCGCCGCGGCGATCGTCCTGGTGATCGCGATTCCGCTCGGGATCCTGCTCACCCGGCCGCGGCTGACGCGGCTGACGCCGATCGCGGTGGGCATCGCGAACATCGGGCAGGCGGCGCCCGCGGTGGGCCTGCTGGTGCTGTTCACGTTCGCCTTCGGGACCGGCCTCCGTACCGCGGTGATCGGCCTGGTGGTGTACGCGATCCTGCCCATCCTGCAGAACACCATCGTCGGTCTGCGGCAGGTGGACCGGCGGGTGATCGAGGCGGCGCGCGGCATCGGGTACTCCGGTACCCGCACCCTGATCCAGGTGGAACTGCCGCTCGCGGTGCCGGTGATCCTCAACGGGGTCCGGACCGCGCTGGTGATCCTGGTCGGCACCGCGACGCTGAGCACCTTCATCGGGGCCACCAGCCTCGGCACCCTCATCACCACCGGGATCACGCTGTTCCTGCCGAAACTGCTGATCGCCGGCGCGGTGCTGGTCGCGCTGCTGGCGATGATCATCGACTGGCTCGGCCGCCTCGTCGAACTG
This sequence comes from Gordonia marina, assembly GCF_052036135.1. NCBI lineage: Bacteria > Bacillati > Actinomycetota > Actinomycetes > Mycobacteriales > Gordoniaceae > Gordonia > Gordonia marina. The sequence continues at coordinate 55,993 of NZ_JBPSDN010000026.1, read as the reverse complement.
GTGGCGACACCGAAGGGACTGTCATGACGCGGCGGGCGCGGCGGGCCGCGCCGGCGATCGTCGCGCTGCTGACCGCGGCGCTGCTGGCGGGCTGCGGTCTGGTCAGCTCCTCGGGCACCTTCCACAGCGCGAAGCTGCCCGACGGCGACCGGCCGCTGGCCGGGGCCCACCTGACCGTCGTCTCCAAGTCGTTCACCGAGCAGGTGCTGCTCGGCAAGATCACCGCGACCTATCTGGCCGCGGCGGGCGCCGAGATCACCGATCTCACCGGGGCGCCGGGCTCGGCATCGGGCCGTCAGGTGATGGTCAACGGCGACGCCGACGTCACCTGGGAGTACACCGGCACCGCGTGGCAGGCCTATCACGGGCAGACGGAGGCGATCTCCGATCCACACGAGCTGTGGCAGCGCGTGCACGACCTGGAGGAGAAGCAGGGCCTGATCTGGCTGCCGCCCGCCGGATTCAACAACACCTATGCCTTCGCCACGTCGCGCCGCAACGCCGAACGGCTCGGCGTGCACACGCTGTCGGAGGTCGCCAAGCTCCCGGTGCACGAGCGGACGTTCTGCATCGACGACGAGTTCTTCAGCCGCGCCGACGGCATGCGGCCGATGCTGGAGGCCTACGGCATCCCGTTCAACACCCCCGACGGGGTGCCGCAGAACAACGTCACCCGGATGGACTCCGGCGTCGTCTATTCGGCGACCGCCGCCGGGAAGCCCTGCAACTTCGGCATGGTCTACACCACCGACGGCCGCATCCAGAACCTCGGCCTGGTGGTGATGCAGGACGACCGCAAGTTCTTCCTGCCGTACAACGGGGCCGCGGTGGTCCAGGAAGCCACGCTGCGGAAGTACCCGCAGTTGCGCGGTCTCCTCGGCGAGATCGCCGGACGACTGACCGACGAGGGCCTCCAGCAGCTCAACGCGAAGGTCGACATCGACGGGCAGGACCCGGCCGACGTCGCCTATGACTGGCTGATCGAGCAGAAGCTGGTGGTGCCGGACTGAGTCCGGTGCCCGGGGAGGGGAGTCAGTCCAGCGGATCGCGGATGATCGGGCAGGTCATGCAGTGCCCGCCGCCGCGGCCGCGACCGAGTTCGGCGCCGACGATCGTGATCACCTCGACGCCCTGTTCGCGCAGCAGCGAGTTGGTGTACGTGTTGCGGTCGTACGCGAAGACGACGCCCGGTTCGACGGCGACCAGGTTGTTGCCGCTGTCCCACTGCTGGCGTTCGGAGGCGTAGGCGCTGCCGCCGGCCTCGACCACCCGCAGGTCGTGCAGGCCGAGCGCCTTGCGCAGCACGGTCAGGAAATGGCCCGACTCGGCGATCACCTCGACGCCCGGTTCGGTGTCGCTGGGGAGCAGAGTGAACGGGCGCACGGCGTCGATGATCTCCGGATACACCGAGACCAGGTCGCGGTCCGCGAAGGTCAGCACGGTGTCCAGGTGCATGGCCGACCGCAGCTTGGGCATACCGGCGACGACGATCTTGCGCGCCGCGCCGTTCGCGAACAGTTCACGGGCCACCTGCGTCACCGCCTGGCGCGAGGTGCGCTCGCTCATGCCGATGAGCACCACGCCGTCGCCGGCGATCTGGACGTCACCGCCCTCGATGGTGGCGCTGCCCCAGCTGCGTTCCGGGTCGCCCCACCAGACGGTCGACCCGGCGAAGTCCGGATGGAACTCGTAGATCGACTTCATCAGCAGGGTCTCGGCGTGCCGGGCGGGCCAGAACAGCGGATTCAGGGTGACGCCGCCGTAGATCCAGCAGGTGGTGTCCCGGGTGTACAGCGTGTTCGGCAGCGGCGGCATCAGATACTCGCCGCGGCCGGTCGACTCGTCGGCCAGCGCGATGTACGACGGCCGCAGTTCCTTCGGCAGGTCGACCGTCGACAGGCCGCCGAGGAGGAATCGTGTCAGCTCGCGGGAACCGAGCTCGTCCAGGTATTCGCGGGTGGCGGCGACCAGGCCGACACCGGTCTCGTTGGCCACGATCTTGCGGTCGAGCAGCCATCTCCGCGCCTCGGGCAGGTCCATCGTCTCGGCGAGCAGATCGTGCAGTTCGATGACGTCCACGCCGCGGTCGCGCAGTTTGGTGACGAAGTCGAAGTGGTCGCGCTTGGCGCTCTGCACCCACAGGACGTCGTCGAACAGCAGGTCGTCGGCGTTGGTCGGGGTCAGTCGTTCGTGCGCGAGGCCCGGCGCGCAGACGAGCACCTTGCGCAGCCTGCCGACTTCCGAGTGGACGCCGTAGGTGGTGGCGGGACTGGTCATGACGGTCCTTTCGGGCGGGCGAGGCACGGCTGACCGGGGGAGATCAGTCGCGCAGGGGCGCGGCGCTGCGGGCGAAGGCGGCCACATCGTCGCCTGTCACCAGGCGTGACGGTTCCGGGTCGCTGCGCAGCAGTCGCTGCAGCTCGGCGGAGCCGGGGAGCGGGCCGTCGCTCGCCACCACGACGATGTTCCCGCTCCGGCGGCCCTTCAGCATCGCCGGATCGGAGATCAGGGCCACCTCGGCGAAGACCTCGCGGACGGTGGCGACCTCGCCGCGCGCCGAGACCAGATCGCGGCGGTCACCGCAGTTCGCCAAGTAGAGGCCGCCCGGCGCCAGCACCCGGCGTACCGCGGCGGTGAACTCCACGGTCTTCAGATGCGCCGGGGTGAGCGACTCGGCGAAGGCATCGCGGATCACGATGTCGCGGGTGCCCTCGGTCAGCGACTCGACCACCTCCCGCGCGTCGCCGACCCGGATGCGCAGGCGGGGTGCGCGCGGCAGGTCGAACCATTCGCGGGCCAGCCGGGCCAGTTCGGCGTCGATCTCGACGGCGACGTGCCGGGACTTGGGGTAGCGGTGCGCGAGGGCGCGGGGGAGTGCGCACGCGGCGGCCCCCAGGTGCAGCACCCGCAGCGGCGCGTCGCGGGCGGGATGCGCGTCGTCGATGGCCGCGGCCATCTGCCGCATGTACTCGAATTCCAGGTTGGCGGCGTCGAACGGGTCGACGTGACTGCTCTGCGCACCGTTCACGGTCAGCAGCCAGCCGCCGACCCCGTCGCGGGTGAGTTCGGCGGTGCCGGTGGAGATCTCGAAGCTGCCGGCTTCGGGGGCGGGTGTGTGGGCCATCGGATGCCGATGATAGCGGTCGGGTGCCGGTACCATCGCCGCGTGCGCAGACGTGACGGCGAGGCCCTGGGACTGGCGATCGGCGCCTCGGCGGATCTCGCTTTCGGTGATCCGCGCCGCGGGCACCCGGTGGCCCTCTTCGGCGCCGCGGTGGCCGCAGGCGAGCGCCGGTGTTACCGCGACACCCGGCCCGCGGGCGCGGTGTTCGCCGCGTTCTGGATCACCGCCGCGACGGCCGTGGGCCGCCTCGCCGCGGTGGCCGGTCCGGCCGGGACCGCGGCGGCCACCTTCTCCGCGCTCGGCGGCACCTCGCTCTGCCGGGTGGGCGGGCGGATCGCCGACGCGCTCGACGACGGCGACCTCGACGGTGCCCGCGCCATCCTGCCGAGCCTGGTCGGCCGCGACCCGAGCCTGCTCGACGAGGCGGGGATCTGCCGCGCCGCGGTGGAGTCGATCGCCGAGAACACCCCCGATGCGACCGTCGCACCGCTGTTCTGGGGTGCGATCGCCGGGGCGCCCGGCCTGCTCGGATATCGCGCGGTCAACACGCTCGACGCGATGATCGGCTACCGGTCGCCCCGGTACCTGCGTTTCGGCTGGGCCGCGGCGCGCACCGACGACCTCGCGAATCTGGTGCCGGCCCGGCTCGCCGCGGTGCTCGCCGGACTGCTGAGCGGGCATCCGGTGCGCACCGCGCGGGCGGTCCGCCGGGACGCCCATCGGCATCCGAGCCCCAACGCGGGCGTCATCGAGGCCGCCTTCGCCGGGGCGCTCGGTATCTCTCTCGGCGGGCTGACGGTGTACGCGCACGGCGCGGAGCAGCGGCCGGTACTGGGCGACGGCCCCGCACCGCGCGCCGCGGACCTGCGCGCGGCGGTGCGGTTGTCGCGCCGGGTGCAGGTGGTGAGCGCGGTGCTCGCGGTGCTCGCGGTGGGAGCGCGATCCGCGCGGAGCCGCCGGTCTGTGACATAGCGCGCAGACCGGGCACACGCTGTGACATGATCGGGCGGCCGGAACCGCGCGGGCGCGGTGCGCTCGATGACAGGAGCAGTGTGGGCCAGACTCCGATCTCCCCGGGACGAGTCCGCCCCGCGGACTGGATCGTCGAGATGCTGCGGATACGCCGCGCCGAGTTTCCGCTGGGGCATTCGATCCGTTCGGCGGTCGCCGTCGGCGGCCCGTTCATCGTGGGCTCGCTGACCGGCCACCTGATCACGGCGATGTGGATCGGACTGGCGACGCTGTTGCTCGCGGCCGGCGAACGCGAGGGCACCTACCGTCTCAACTTCACGATCATCGCGATCTCCACGCCGATCGCCGCCGCCGGCTATCTGCTCGGCTTCATCCAGGACGCGCCGATCGCCTCCCTGGTGGTCCTGGCGGCGCTGCTCGCCTTCCTGATGGGCGCGATCGCCGGGCTGGGCCCGGCGTTCTCGGTCGGCGGAATGCAATTCCTCCTGGTCGCCAGCATCGCGCTCGGGGTCAAGGGGATCGACTGGTGGGAGCCGATCGGCCTGTACTTCGCGGGCGGCGTCCTCTACGCCGCCCTGCTGGCGATCGAGATGCTGCTGGTCCCGGCGCGCCCGCAGCGCGCCGTGCTCGTGCCGATGCTCACCGCCCTCGCCGATCTCGCGCGGGCCCGGCACGACGATCTCGCCGACGGCGGCGACCGCACCGCGGCCGCGCGGGGCCGGGCCACCGCGGCGCTGCGGGCGGCGACCACCCGCGTCGCCGAGTTCTCGGTGCGCACCGCAGGCTCGGCCGGGTCGTGGACGCTCGACGACGACGTGACCGGGGCCGCCGAGCGAGTGCAGGCCTTCCTGATCGGCGACCGCGATCCGGCGGCCGCCGAGATCGCCGAGAGGCGCCTGCGGGCACTCGCCGCCGAGGTCGCCGGCGGCCGGTCCGCAGACGCCGGCGAGCCCGCGACGGAACCGGCGGTCGCCGGGTCGAGCCGGGGCGCGGCACTCCTCTCGACCCGGATCGACGAGCTCGCCGACGCGCTGCGGCCCCGGAAGCGGCCCGCCGGGGCGCGGCACGAACGACTGGTCTCCGACGGTATCGGGCGCGAAGTGGTGCTGGCGGCCGCTCGCCTCGCGCTCTGCTACGGCATCGCCGTCGCGGCCAGGGAGTACTTCCCGTACGGCCACTGGTTCTGGGTTCCGCTGACCGTCTGCATGGTGATGAAGCCGGACTTCGGTTCGGTGTTCGCCCGGGCGATTCTGCGGGTGATCGGCACCGTCGTGGCCGTCGCCCTCGCCTCACTCTTGCTGCTGGTGGTGCCCAAGGGGGTCGGGCTCGGCGTCCTCATCGCGGCGTTCGCGGCGCTGGTGCCGTGGCTCATGATGAAGTCGTACGCGCTGCAGGCTCTGGCCATCACGCCGATCGTGATCTTCCTGGTCGACGTGATCACCCCGGGCGATGGCGGCAACTTCTCGTGGGAGCGGCTCGCGGCGACGGCGATCGGCGGGGCGATCGTGATCGTCTTCGGCTACCTGATCTGGCCGCATTCGCGCCGGGCCTGGGTGGCTGGAACGTTCGCCGAGGCCATGGCCGGAATCGCGACGCATCTGCGCGTAGCCGGTACGGCGGTGCCCGACGATCCCGGTCTGGCCGCGGACCGGCACGCCGAACTCGTCGGCGCCCGGCGGGCGGCCAGTCGCGCGATGTCCGACCTGCAGACGCGGCTGGAGCGTGCGCTCGCCGAGCCGCCACCCGCCGGCACGGTCGCCCGGGCCTGGATTCCGGCGGTGGACGCCGCGCAGGTGCTGGCGGATTCGGTGACGGCGTACGCGACGGACCGGGTGGCCGATGACGTCCCGCCCGACGAACCGGAGAGCGCGGCGCTCGCCGCCGACATCCGGCACGCCGGTGAGGGTGGGCGCAGCGGTGAGGCGGTGGCACCCACCGATCCCGCGCTGCGGCCGATTGCGGACCGGCTGGCACGGGTCCGCGCGCATCTGGCCGACACCTGACCGCCCGTACCCCGCGTTCGAGAGAAGACGCTCGCCCGGGATCAGCGCCCGTAGCGCTGGGCGAGCTTGGCGCGCACGTCGTCCTCGTGGCTGTCGACGGCCACGCCCCCGCCGATCTCGACGTCGACGCGCGGGTCGGCGGTCCCGGGTGCGCTCGCTTCGCGGAGTTCGTCGCGGATCCGTCGTCGCTCCGCGCCCCGGCCGTCCTCGGTCGGGGTGTCGTCCACCACCTCGCCGTTCTCCTGCTTCCGGGCGAGGGCGCGGCGGTGCTTCACCTCGGCCCAGACGAAGTAGCCGATGCCGAGCGGCGCCATGATACCGAAGGCGAGCCACTGCAGCCCATACGAGAGATACGGGCCGGATTCGAGCTGCGGCAGGTCGATGGTGCCGAGCCCGCCGGGCTGATGGTCGGTGAGCTGCACGTAGAACGGATCGAGCGGGGTGCCGTCCGCGGCGGACAGTGCGGCGGTGTCGATGGTGTACGCGGTGAGCGTGCCGCCCTCCACCTTGGGGCCCTTGCCCGGACTGGTGGCCTCGGATCTGCGCAGGCGGGCGTGCAGCGTCACCTCGCCCGACGGCGGAGCGGGGATCTGGGTCCGGCCGGCCGAGTCGGGCCGGACGTAGCCGCGGTCGACGAGCACGATGCGCTCGGAGCCGGTGAGCTGGAACGGTGTCACGACCTCCACGGCAGGTCGCTCGTCGACGACGCGCAGCCGCACCTCGATCTGCTTGTCCGTCAGGTAGCGGCCGGTGAGGGTCACCTCGCGCCACTCGTGGCCGGTGGGCAGCACGCCTCCGGCCGGCACCAACCGGTCAAGGGGCGCGGCCGCGGTCTTGGCGGCGGTCTGGATCAGGTCGTTCCGGTGCTGCGTCGCGGTGTTCTTCCCGAGTTGCCAGGGCGCAAGGATCAGAAAGCACGCGGCGGCGAACGCGGCCACCAGGACGGCGGCGAGTAGCCATCCGGGCCGCAGGAAGGTTCGCAGCAGGTGCACGCCGTCCAGAATAGGCGAGGAGGCTTCCTCAGCCCCGTTCGGCCAGGGTGGCGTGCACCCAGGCGAGCAGCCCGGGGACCGCGTCCTCGATCTGCGCACGCACGTCGGCGAAATCCTCCGGCGAGCCGTAGTACGGATCGGGGACGTCGCCGCCGTCGGCTCCGGGGTCGAAGCTGCGCAGCAATCGGACGCGCTCGCCGAGGCGCTTACGGGTCAGCTCTTTGACATGGCTGGAGTCGAGCGCGACCAGCAGATCGGCCGAGAGATGCTCCGGATCGAGCTGGGCGGCCACGTGATTGTCGGGGTAGCCGTGGGCCAGAAGTTCGGTGCGGGCGCGGTTGTCGGCCGGCTCGCCGACGTGCCATCCACCGGTGCCCGCGCTGGTCACCTGCACCTCATCGGTCAGCCCGGCATCGTCGATCGCCTTGGCGAAGATCGCCGCCGCCATGGGCGACCGGCAGATGTTGCCGGTACAGATGAAACAGACATGCAGCCGGTCAGGGCTATCGGACACCGAGTACCTCGCGCAGTTGCGGGACCGTCTGCACGGTCCACGTGGCTTCGTCGACCTCCCCCGGACGAGCGTAACCCCAACCCACCGCGATCGTGGGAACACCGAATGACGCGGCTCCGTCGACGTCGTGGGAGCGGTCACCGATCATCACGACGGGGTTCGTCGCCGGGTCCAACTCTAGTACGCCGAGCACGCGCGCGATGACCTGCGCCTTGCTTCGGCGGGTGCCGTCGTCGCTGGATCCGCCGATGAACGCGAAGTGCCGGTCGAGCCCGAAGTGCTCCAGAACCCGCCGCGCGATGGTCTCGTTCTTGCTGGTGGCCACGGCCAGGGTCCGCGCGCCCGCGGTGAGATCGGCGAGCAGTTCGGGCACGCCGTCGTACACCCGGTTCTCCCGCCAGCCGATCCGGTCGTAGCGGGCGCGGTACGCGGTGACGGCGGCCTGCGCGTCGTCGTCGGAGAAACCGCAGGCCCGCATGGTGTCGAGCATCGGCGGCCCGACGATCCCGGCCACGAGGTCGTCGCTCGGGGCGGGTGCGCCCATCGCGTCCAGGGCGTGCCGGAACGACGCCGCGATCCCCGGATAGCTGTCGGTGAGGGTGCCGTCGAGATCGACGAGGAGCACGGTCGCGGGGTCGGCCGGGTCGGCGGTACGCAGCATCACGGCTCCCATGGTGCCGGTCGCCCGCGGCGGCGTGACACGTAGGGTGCACGGTATGTCGACGGGTCGTGAGCTGCCGGATCTGTTCGAGCCGGGGCGGCACGGCGACGCCGACGCCGAGCCCGGCCTGATCGACTTCGCCGTCAACGTGCAGCCCGGGCCGCCGCCGTTCGTCCGGGACGTGCTGGCCGCCCGGCTCGGCGATCTCGCCGCCTATCCGTCGGCCCGCGATGCGGACGCCGCGGTCGCGGCGGCAGCGGCGCTGCACGGCCGCCGCACCGACGAGATCCTGCTGCTCGACGGCGCCGCCGAGGGCTTCGAGTTGCTGGCCCGGCTCCGGCCGCGGCACGTCGCGGTGATCGAGCCGTCGTTCACCGAACCGGAACGGGTGCTGCGCGCGGCCGGGGCGCGGATCAGCCGGGTGGTGCTGCCGCCGCCGTGGCGGCTCGACGCATCGCTGGTGCCGGACGACGCCGACCTGGTGATCGTCGGCAATCCGACCAATCCCACGTCGGTGCTGCATCCGCGCAGCGACCTCGAGGCGCTGATCCGGCCGGGCCGGCTGGTGGTGGTCGACGAGGCCTTCGCCGACCTGACTCTCGGCGACGACGGGCGCCGTGAACCGCAGTCGCTGGCCGACGGCCTGCCGAGTGGAGTGATCGTGATCCGCTCGGCGACCAAGACCTTCGGGCTGGCCGGGCTGCGGGTCGGCTATCTGCTGGCCGCGCCGGAGGTGATCGCGCGGCTGACGGCCGGGCGGCGGCACTGGCCGCTCGGCACCCTCGCGCTCGTCGCGCTCGCCGAATGCCTCGGCCCGCGCGGCCAGGCGCACGCCGCGGGACTGGCCGCCGCGATCGCCGCCGACCGGGCCGCGATGGTGGAGCGTCTGCGGGCGCACGGGATCACGGTGCCCGGGATACCGCGCGCCCCGTACGTACTGGTCGAGGTGCCCGACGGTCTCGGTCTCAAGGCGGCGCTGCGGACGCGGGGATGCGCCGTCCGCAGCTGCGCCAACTTCACCGGGCTGGGACCGCAATACCTGCGTCTGGCGGTGCGGCCGCCCGGGCGGGTGACCGCGTTGCTGGCCGCCTGGGAGGATGCATCCCGGGAGGCCGCCCGGACGGCGGCGGCCGCCACGACGACGGGAGCACACCGATGATGCCGACCCTGCGACAGGTGGTCGCCGGACTCGACGCGGCGTATCCGCCGCGGCTGGCCGAACCGTGGGATGCGGTGGGCCTGGTCTGCGGTGACCCCGACGATCCGGTGCGGTCGGCGCTGGTCTGCGTCGACGTGACCGACGGGGTGGTCGGCGAGGCGCTGGAGTCCGGCGCCGACCTGATCGTCGCGCACCATCCACTCCTGATGCGCGGGGTCGACTCGGTGGCCGCCGACACGGCGAAGGGCCGCCTGATCCACCAGCTGATCCGGGGCGGATGCGCGCTCTATTCGGCGCACACCAACGCCGACAAGGTCCGCGGCGGCGTCTCCGATGCGCTGGCCGACGTCCTCGGTGTGCGCGACACCGTGCCGCTGGAACCCGAACCGGTCGCGCCCCTGGACAAATGGGTGGTGATGGTCCCTGAGGGCAGCGCCGAGCAGGTGGCCGAGGCGATGTTCAACGCCGGCGCCGGGGCGCTCGGCGACTACACCGACTGCCTCTGGAGCGTGGTCGGCACCGGCCAGTTCCGGCCGGCCGACGGGGCCAGCCCGGCGATCGGCGCGGTGGGCGACCTGACCCGCGTCGACGAGGAACGCCTCGAGATGGTCGCGCCGAAGGGACTGCGGGCGACGGTGCTGGCGGCCCTGCGCGCCGCGCATCCCTACGAGGAGCCGGCGTTCGACGTGTTCGCGCAGGCCCCGATCGGCAGCGACATCGGGCTCGGCCGGGTCGGCACCCTCGCCGAGCCGATGCCGCTGCGCGAGTTCGTTTCGCATGCGGCGAGGGTGCTGCCGCGGGCTGCCTGGGGGATCCGCGCGGCCGGCGACCCGGGCGCGCTGATCACGACCGTGGCGGTCTGCGGCGGCGCGGGCGACTCGCTGATCGGTGCGGCGACCGCGGCCGGGGCCGACGTCTACCTCACCGGGGATCTGCGGCATCACGTGGTCGACGAGGCGCTGCGCGCCGGCAGCCCCGCGCTGATCGACGCCGGGCACTGGGCCACCGAGTTCCCCTGGTGCGTCAGCGCCGTCGAACAACTGGCCCGGATCGGTTGCCCGGCAACGGTTTACCTGCCGCCGACCGACCCGTTCACCGTGGTACCGGCGTGACCCGGGCCGGAAGATGAGAAGGTGGAACGCATGAAAGCCGCGCCCGCGCATCAGCGCCGACTCCTCGATCTCGCCGACCTCGACGCCGAACTCGCCCGCGCGCATCACCGGCTGAGTCATCTCCCGGAGAACGAGGCGCTGGTCGAGATCGACGTCGAACTCGCCGCGGCCTACGAGGAGGTGACGCGCGCCGAGTCCGTCGCCGCCGATCTGCAGGCCGAGTACGACGTGGTCGACAAGGAACTGACCGGGATGACCGAGCACGCCCGGCGCGATCAGGCCAAGCTGGACTCGGGCGGTCTGCCGCCCAAGGTGCTCGCCGAGCTGCAGCACGAGATGACCGGGCTGACCAAGCGGCGCGACGTGCTGGAGTCGGATCTGCTGGAGATCATGGAGCGCCAGGAGGCGCAGGGCATGGAGGGCGACCGCGCCCAGGCCGCCGTGGTGGCTCTCGAGGAGCGGCGGACACAGGCGCGGACCGCCCGTGACCAGGCGATGGCGGTCACCGAGAACGAGATCACCGAGTTCCTGCACCGCCGTGACGCGGTGGCCCGGGAACTGCCCGACGACCTGCTCGCCGCCTACGACCGGCTGCGCGATCAGGGCAAGGTCGGCGCCGGGCTGCTCCGGCAGCGCCGCTGCGGCGCATGCCGGATGGAACTGGATCCGCGTGCCCTCGCCGCGATCGCCGCGGCGGCCGAGGACGAGGTGGTCCGCTGCGAGGAGTGCAACGCGATCGTCGTGCGCACCGAGCAGTCCGGGCTGCCGTCGCCGCAGGCACCGCGGTGACGGACGGCGGAGCGGGGACAGCCGGCGGGGCGGAAGTGACGAGCGGCGGGACGGCGCCCAGCTGGCAGGGACAGGTCCGCGAACCGACGCGTCTGCTGTTGCTGCGGCACGGTCAGACGGCGCTCTCGGTGGATCGCCGCTACTCCGGTCACGGCGACCCCGAACTCACCGACCTCGGCCGCGCGCAGGCGGACGCCGCGGCCGGCCGGCTCGGGCGGCAGGGCGGCATCGAGGTGATCGTGTCCTCGCCGCTGCGCCGCGCCCGGGCCACCGCGCAGGCGGTCGCCGACCGGCTGGGTCTGGAGGTCGTCGTGCACGACGGGCTGATCGAAACCGATTTCGGGGCCTGGGAGGGACTGACCTTCCGCGAGGCGGCGCAGCGTGATCCGGAACTGCACCGGGAATGGCTGGGCGACGTCGAGGTGGCCCCGCCCGGCGGGGAGAGCTTCGCGCGGGTCGCCGAGCGGCTCGCCGCGACGAAGGCGGACCTGATCGCGTCGTACCCGGGTGCCCGGGTACTCGCGGTCAGCCATGTCACGCCGATCAAGACGCTGCTGCGCGACGCCTTGCACGTCGGACCGGAACTGCTGTTCCGTCTGCATCTCGATCTGGCCTCGCTGTCGATCGCCGAGTACTACCCGGACGGCGGATCGGTCGTCCGCCTGGTCAACGACACCGCGCATCTGCAGTAGTCTGTAGGACGCGAACGAGCCGGCCGGGCGGCCGCGGCGAGCGAACCACGCGGGGCACCGCGCAGGCGCGAGTCGAGGAAAGTCCGGACTCCGAAGAGCAGGGTGGTTGCTAACGGCAACCCGGAGTGATCCGCGGGACAGTGCCACAGAGAACAGACCGCCCGCCGCGTGCGGCGGGTAAGGGTGAAACGGTGCGGTAAGAGCGCACCAGCGCCGCGAGTGATCGCGGCGGCTCGGTAAACCCCACCCGGAGCAAGGCCGAAGTCCGCACCGCTTCACGGCGGTGCGGGTGCGCGAGCGATGAGGACTGCTCGTCCGAGCTCGCGGGTTGGCTGCTCGAGGCACCCGGCGACGGTGTGCCCAGATGGATGGTCGCCCCCGGCCTCACCGGCCGGGACAGGATCCGGCTTACAGGCCGGCTCGTTCGCGCCCTCGAGAAGAGGCACTGGCTTGTGGCAGTGACATGATCGTCGTCACACACGATGCGAGCCTGCCGCGGGGCGCGGCCGAACTCGGACTTCGTGTGGAAGACCCCATCGAGGGATGAGGTCACCGGCCGGTGAGAGTGGAGACGACGATGACGACCCAGTGGCGGCTGCGCGCACCCGCGCTCGACTTCGACCGGCTCCGCGCCGAACTCGGACTGGCCGCCGAGTTCCCGGCCGACGTGACCGCGGAGGCCGCCGCGGCGGCCGACCGGCACGCGGACGACCGCGCCGACCGCCGCGACCTGGAATTGGTCACCATCGACCCGCCCGGCTCGATGGATCTGGACCAGGCGCTGCGCGTGGTGCGCGACGACGACGGCTTCCTGGTGCACTACGCGATCGCCGACGTCGCCGCCCTGGTGGAACCCGGGGGAGCACTCGATGCCGAGAGCACCCGCCGCGGCGAGACCGTGTACTTCCCGGACGGCAACGTCCCGCTGCATCCGCGCGTGCTGTCCGAGGGCGCGGGGTCGTTGCTGCCCGATCAGGACCGGCCCGCCGCGCTCTGGACGGTGCGCGTCGGCCCCGGCGGCGACGTGCTGCACACCGCGGTGGAACGGGCGACGGTGCGTTCGCGCGCCCGCCTCGACTACGCCGGGGTGGCCGCCGACGTCGCGGCGGGCTCGGTGCATCCGGCCGTGGCGGCGCTCGCCGATTTCGGGCGCGTCCGCGAGTCGTGGACGCTGGCGCGCGGCGCGGTCTCGCTGAATCTGCCCGACCAGGAGGTGCTGCCCAACACCGGGGCCAGCCCCCGCGCCTGGACACTCGCGCTGGCGCCGCGGACACCCGTCGACGGCTGGAACGCCCAGGTGTCGCTGCTGGTCGGAATGTGTGCGGGCGCGCTCATGCGCGACGCCGGAACCGGCTTCTTCCGCACGCTGCCCGCGGCGACGGCCGGGGCCGTGGACGAACTGCGGGCCGTGGCCGGCAGCCTGGGCGTCCCGTGGCCGGACGGCGCCACGCCCGGACAGTTCCTCGCCGGTCTCGCGCCCGACGCACCCACCACCCTCGCCCTGATGAGCGCCGGGGCCCGCCTGATGCGCGGCGCCGGCTACCGCGCGCTCACGCCGGGGGAGCAGGTGGACGACGACACGCTGGCGCACGCCGGGGTCGGCGGGATCTACGCGCACGTCACCGCGCCGCTGCGCCGGCTCGCCGACCGCCACGCCACCGAGGTCTGTCTCGCGGTGACCTCGGGGGCGCCGGTGCCCGGCTGGGTGAGCACGGCGCTGCCCGGGCTCGGCAAGGTCATGAGCGGCGCGGACTCGGTCGCGGCGACGGCGGCGCGGCGGAGTGTCGATCTGGCCGAGGCGGTGGTGCTCGCCGACCAGCTCGGCGCGCGTTTCGAGGCCACGGTGATGCGCGAGGCGAACGGCCGCAAGGAAGCGGAGATCTTCATCGAATCGCCCGCGATCATCGCACCCTGCTCCGGGGCGCCCGGTGCCGGTCAGTGCTGCACGGTCGAGGTGACCGCCGCCGACCCGGACGGCGGAACCGTCGAGTTCACCGTCGTTTAGCGGGCGTGGGGGGGCTTCGACTCGCCACCTCGCCCCAGGGGGCTCGGTGGCGGCTCAGCCGGCTAATGGGGCTCGGTGGCGGCTCAGCCGGCTAAAGGGGCTCAGCCGGCTAAGGGCGCTCGTCGAGGAACGCCTGGACGGCGCGGCGGCCGCGCTCTTCCTCCCGGGCATCCAGCCGGCCGAGCACGAAGACCGCGCGGGCCGAGAGACCGGGGACGGCCACGACCTTCTGCAGATTCTCGCGATTGACGACCGTGTCGTTGAAATCGCCCAGGTGGGTCTGCACGCCGGCGGCCTCCGCGGCGGCCTTCGCCGCCTTTTTCAGGCCCAGCGGCTTGCCGGCGTCGGCGGTGTACCGGACGGCCTTGGCGCGCTTGCGGATGCGGTGCACCTGCTCCACCCACTCCTCGGACCACTCGTCGAAGTCGTCGAGCTTCTTCTCGGCCTTGTGCATCCGTTTGGCGGCGTGCTCGATGCCCGCCATCGCGACCTTCTCCGCGCCGCGGTCGGCATCGGGGCCGGGGGCCGGATTCGCGATCAGCGCGTCGAGGGTGTCGAGTAGTTGCAGGTACCGGCGGGTCGACAGCGCGTACCGCAGCGACCGGAGGGAGCGCTGCTGGCGGACCAGTTCGTCGTCGATCAGCGCGACGCGCAGGTCGGCGGGCGGATCGTTCTCCGAGTCGAGGAGCCCGGCGTTGATCTCCAGCTGCACCTCGCGGTCGCGCGCCTCGCCCAGCACCTCGCCGAGTGCGCGCAACTCCTCGGAGAGCCCCGCGACGGATTCCGCGTCGAGCACCGTCGGGAACGACGTCAGCACCGATCGCAGTTTCCGGGCGGTCACCCGCATCTGGTGCACGGCGTCCCATGCGTTCTCGCGGACCAGGGGATCCCAGTGCAGTAGCGAATCCCGGTGTGTGGCAAGGGAATGCACCACGAGATCGAGGCCCGTCGGGTGCTTGGCGAGCTTGGCCGGCTTGTGGTTGCGCGGTTCGGAGCCGATGGCGCGGGCCAGTTTGGAGACGCTCGACGCCGGGCGCGCACCGGCGCCGCGGAGCAGCGAACGGGCCTTCTTGAGCAGGCGCGTGTCACCGCCGGTGAGCTCGAACTCCCACTCGGCCCACTCCTTGGTGACCTGCGACTGGTGCGCGTGTGAGAGGACGCGGTCCTCGCAGAACTCGGCGAGCGAGTCGCCGTCCTCGTCGTACACGACGGTGACCGTGCGCGCGGTGCTGATCTCGGCGACCGGGATCAGCGGCCGGTCGCGCACGATCGCCAGCACGGCGCTCGCGATGGCCGCGGGGACCGGCCCGTCGGCGGGCGCCTCGGAGAAGTCGACCTGCAGTTCCCGCCGGGCGTCGCCGCCGGCCGGCCGCTTGAGATGCCAGCCGCTGTCGGTGCCGCCGGTGCGGCGCCGCAGCGTGATGCGATGCGCGGCGAGGTCGTGGGCGGGGGTGTCGAGGTAGGTCGCCACCAGCTCGTACTGCTGGGGCTCGCCGGCCCGGCCGCCCGGGACCAGGACGCTCAGGTCGGGGGCCGGCAGCCCGGCGTCGACGTCGAACTTGCACTCCACTTCGATGATCTCGGCGCGGGGGTTCAACGAGGTGCCTCCTTGGCGAAGTGGTCGGTCGCCGCGACCAGTTGCGCGGCGATCCCGGGCTCGAACGATGCGTGTCCGGCATCGTCGACGACGACGAAGCGCGCCTGCGGCCAGGCGCGGTGCAGATCCCAGGCGCTGCGCATCGGACAGACGACGTCGTACCGTCCCTGCACGATGACCCCCGGAATGTCTTGCAGCGCCCCGATATTCGACAGCAACTGGCCCTCGTCGAGGAAGCCGCCGTGAACGAAGTAGTGATTCTCGATGGTAGCGAAGGCGAGGTCGAAGCGGTCGCCGTCGCCCGAATCGCTCCGCGGCAGCAGGTGCGAGGTCCGGTTCTCCCAGCCCGTCCAGGCCGCGGCGGCGCGGGCTGCCGCCGCCCGGTCCGAGCCGGTCAGGATGCGGTGGTAGGCGGCGACCAGGTCGCCGTCGCGTTCATCCTCCGGCACGGGCGCGAGATAGCTCTCCCAGACGTCGGGGAACAGGTGCGCCGCGCCGCCGTTGTAGTACCAGTCGATCTCGCTGCGACGCAGCAGGAAGATGCCGCGCAACACCAGTTCGGTCACCCGATCCGGGTGGGTTTGCGCGTAGGCCAGGCCCAGCGTCGACCCCCACGATCCGCCGAAGACCTGCCAGCGGTCGATACCGAGGTGCGTGCGCAGCTTCTCCAGATCGCCGATCAGGGCGGCGGTGTTGTTCGCCGCCAGAGCGGCGGCGAGCGCGTCCGGCCCGGCGGTCTCGGCGTCGGCGATGTGCGGGCGCGACCGCCCGCAGCCGCGCTGGTCGAACAGCACGATGCGGTAGCGCTCCGGATCGAAGAAGCGGCGCTGCTCACCGGAGGTGCCGCCGCCGGGGCCGCCGTGCACGAAGACCACCGGCTTCCCGGCGGGATTCCCCGAGGTCTCCCAGTAGATCTCCTGGCCGTCGCCGACGGCGAGATGACCGGACGCGTACGGCTCGAGGGGTGGGTAGAGACCGCTCATACCGCCCACCCTATCGGCGAATGACGGCCGCGGCGTGGCGTGCGTCAGTACTCGTGCTCGGCGGCCGGGAACACCGACCGGGCCACCTCGTCGCGGTAGGTGCGGGCGGCGTCGAGCAACTGGTCGCCGACGTTCGCGTAGCGCTTGACGAACTTCGCGGTCCGGCCGTGCGTGTAGCCCGCCATGTCCTGCCACACCAGCACCTGGGCGTCGGTCTCGTGGCCGGCGCCGATGCCGACGGTCGGGATGGTGAGCTTGCGGGTGATCTGGCCGGCCAGCTCGGCCGGGACCATCTCCATGACGACGGCGAACGCGCCGGCCTCCTGCACGGCGATGGCGTCGGCGATCAGCTGATCGGAGCCCGCGCCGCGGCCCTGCACGCGGTAGCCGCCCAGGTTGTTGACGCTCTGCGGGGTGAAGCCGATGTGGGCCATCACCGGGATGCCGGCGGCGGTGAGCGCCGCGATCTGCGGGGCGATCCGCTCGCCGCCCTCGATCTTGACCGCGTGGGCGCCGCCCTCCTTGAAGAACCGGATGGCCGACTCGAGTGCCTGCTGGGGGCTCACCTCGTAGCTGCCGAACGGCAGGTCGGCCACCACCAGCGCGTGCGGGGCGCCGCGGACCACGGCGCGCACCAGCGGGATCAGCTCGTCGCAGCTGATCGGCACGGTGGTGTCGTAGCCGTACACGACGTTCGCGGCGGAATCGCCGATGAGAAGAACGGGGATCTCGGCGTCGTCGAAGATCCGGGCGGTGGAGTAGTCGTAGGCGGTCAGCATCGGCCACTTGTGGCCCTCCGCCTTCCATTCGGCGAGGTGCTGAAGCCGGGTCTTGCGTCGCGGCGCGGCGGCCGGCGCGGGGGAGTCTGTGGAACCGTAGATGGCTGCATCCGACATGACTGGTCTCATTTCTGCCTCGAGTCCCGCTCGGCGGGTACCCGGGTTGGTGTGGACACCCCGATTCTTCCACCGGGGGCCGGGAGCGTCACCGTCGTGTCCGGTGGTCTTTGTCACAGACCCGGTCGCGGTCCCCGGAATCGCCGTGCGTAACACGGGCGTAACAGGCCGGGCATAGGGTGCGGTCATGGATCGCCAACAGGAATTCGTGCTGCGCACTCTGGAGGAGCGGGACATCCGCTTCGTACGGCTGTGGTTCACCGACATCCTGGGCTATCTCAAATCCGTGGCGATCGCGCCGGCCGAGTTGGAGGGGGCGTTCGCCGAGGGCATCGGGTTCGACGGCTCGTCGATCGAGGGCTTCTCCCGCGTCTTCGAGGCCGACATGGTGGCCAAGCCGGATCCGTCGACCTTCCAGGTGCTGCCGTGGGAGAGCGACGGCCGGAACTACTCCGCTCGCATGTTCTGCGACATCGCGATGCCCGACGGCACCGCCGCCTGGGCCGACCCGCGGCACGTGCTGCGCCGCCAGCTCAGCCGGGCCGCCGAGGCCGGGTTCACCTGCTATGTGCACCCGGAGATCGAGTTCTACCTGCTCAAGGACATGCCGGGCGACGGCAGCGTGCCGGTCCCGGCCGACAACGGCGGCTACTTCGATCAGACGACGCACGACGCCGCCCCGAACTTCCGCCGCCACGCCATCGAGGCGCTCGAATCGATGGGCATCTCGGTGGAGTTCAGCCACCACGAGGGCGGCCCCGGCCAGCAGGAGATCGACCTGCGCTACGCCGATGCGCTGTCCATGGCCGACAACGTGATGACCTTCCGCTACCTGGTCAAGGAGGTGGCGATCGGCGACGGCGTGCGCGCCACGTTCATGCCCAAGCCGTTCAGCGATCACCCCGGTTCGGCGATGCACACGCACATGAGCCTGTTCGAGGGCGAGTCGAACGCCTTCCACAACCCGGACGACCCGATGCAGCTCTCGGCCACCGGCAAACAGTTCATCGCCGGCATCCTCACGCACGCCAACGAGATCAGCGCGGTGACCAACCAGTGGGTCAACAGCTACCGGCGGCTGGTGCACGGCGGCGAGGCGCCGACCGCGGCGACGTGGGGGCGGGCCAACCGCTCGGCGATGGTGCGCCTGCCGCTGTACACGCCGAACAAGTCGTCGTCGCGGCGGGTCGAGATCCGGACCCCCGATTCGGCCTGCAATCCGTACCTGACCTTCGCGGTGCTGCTCGCGGCCGGTCTGCGCGGCATCTCCGAGGGCTACGAGCTGCCCGAGGAGGCCGAGGACAACGTGTGGGCGCTGACCCCCGCGGAGCGGCGTGCCATGGGCTACCGCGAACTGCCGAACTCGCTGTCGGAGGCCCTGCATCAGATGGAGCGGTCCGAGCTGGTGGCCGAGGCGCTCGGCGAGCACGTCTTCGACTACTTCCTCCGCAACAAGTGGCGTGAGTGGTCGGACTACCGCGGTCAGGTGACCCCGTTCGAGCTGCAGCACTACCTGCCGCTCTGACCTCTCGAGCGGTCTAGTCTGACTGACGTGACTTCGATGGGTGGACGGTCGGCGGTACCGAGTCCCGGTCGGCTCGGGCTCCTGGAGGCCACCGCCCGGGCGGACCTGGACACTCTCGGCTGGTACGACGAGGCCTCCGTCGGTGTGCTGTGGGCGCTCTCCCGCGCCGCCGACGCCGATCTGGCGCTGAAAGCGCTGGTGCGGTTCCGGCAGGCCGCCGATGCCGCGGACTGGGCCGAGATCGACGAGCTGATCCGCACCGACAAGACCTTCCGCGGGCGCCTGTTCGCCGTCTTCGGCGCGTCCGACGCCCTCGGTGATCATCTGGTGGCCGAACCCGGCGTCTGGCGGCACCTGCTGCCCCGGGACCTGCCGACGGCGGAGCAGGCGCGGACGGAGATGCTGGCCTCGGTCGGCGCCGAGCCGGAGCCGGATCAGACCGCGGGCAGCCTGCTGTTCCGGGCCGAGGTGACCGGCCCGCAGGCGATCGGCCGGCTGCGCGTGGCGTACCGGAACCTGCTGCTGCGGCTGGCCGCCCAGGACCTGGCGGCGACCGTCGAGGACGAGCCGGTGCTCTACCTGCCGCAAGTGGGCGGGCACCTGGCCGACTTCGCCGACGCGGCGCTGACCGCGGCGCTCGCGGTCGCGATCCGGGAGGTGCTCGGCGACAAACCGCTGACCACGCGCCTGGCGGTGATCGCGATGGGCAAGTGCGGGGCGCGCGAACTGAACTACGTCAGCGACGTCGACGTCGTCTTCGTCGCCGAACCGGCCGACACCACTTCGGCCCGTCTCGCCGGCGAGATGATGCGGGTCGGCTCGCTCGCCTTCTTCGAGGTCGATGCCGCCTTGCGGCCCGAGGGCAAGCGCGGGGCGATGACGCGCACGCTGGAGTCGCATCTCGCGTACTACCAGCGGTGGGCCAAGACCTGGGAGTTCCAGGCGCTCCTCAAGGCACGGCCGATGACCGGCGACATGGCGCTGGGCGCCGACTACGCCGCGGCGACCGGACCGATGGTCTGGTCGGCGGCCGAGCGCGACGACTTCGTGACCGACGTGCAGGCCATGCGCCGCCGGGTCGAGTCGCTGGTGCCCGACACCGAGAAGGAGCGGAACCTCAAGCTCGGCCGCGGTGGCCTGCGCGACGTGGAGTTCGCGGTGCAGCTGATGCAGATGGTGCACGGCCGCGCCGACGAGTCGCTGCACGTGCGGTCGACCCTGGAAGCGATCGACGTGCTCACCCGCAAGGCGTACATGGGCCGCACCGACGGCGCGAACCTGCACGCCTCCTACGAGTTCCTCCGCCTGCTGGAACACCGGCTGCAACTGCAGCGGCTCTCGCGCACGCATCTGCTGCCCGATCCGGCCGACGACGCGGCGATGCGCTGGCTGGCGCGGGCCGCGCACATCCGGCCGGAGCGATCGCTGGTGGCCGCCGAGGTGCTGCGGCGCGACCTGCGGCAGCAGCGGACACGGGTGCGCCAGCTGCACGAGAAGCTGTTCTACCGGCCGCTGCTGGAGGCGGTGACCCGCTTCGACAAGGACTCGCTGTACCTGCACAACAAATCGGCCGAACGGCAGCTGGCCGCCCTCGGCTACGCCCAGCCCGAACGCGCCCTGGCGCACATCAAGGCGCTCGGCTCGGCCCCGGGCCGGCGCGGCCAGGTGCAGATGCTCATCCTGCCGAGCCTGCTGCAGCACATCAGCGACACGCCCGACCCGGACGCCGGCCTGCTCAACTACCGGCGCCTGTGCGACGAGCTGATCGGCGCCGACTGGTTCCTGCGCCTGCTGCGCGACGACGGCGTCGTCGCCGAACGCCTGATGCACGTGCTGGGCACCTCCGAGTACATCGCCGACCTGCTGATGCGCTCACCCGACGTGATCCAGCTGTATTCGACGGGCGCTACCGGGCCGAAGCTGTGCGAGGTGACCTCGGAGGACGTCGTCAAGGGCCTGATCGCCTCGATGCGGCGGCACTCCGATCCGCGCAAGGCGATCGCCGTGGCGCGCTCGCATCGCCGTGCCGAACTGGCGCGCATCGCCTCGGCCGACCTGCTCGGCCTGATGGACGTCCAGGAGGTGTGCCGGGCGCTGTCGACGGTGTGGGCGGCGGTGATCGACGCCGCGCTGGAGAAGGTGATGGCCGCGACCGCCGCGGAGACCGGAGCCCCCGCACCGGCCCGGATGGCGGTGATCGGAATGGGCCGCCTCGGCGGCGGTGAACTCGGCTACGGGTCGGACGCCGACGTGCTGTTCGTCTGCGATCCGGTGGCGGGCGCCGACGAGACGGTCGCGCTGCGCTGGGCGCAGAACGTCGCCGACAGCGTGCGCTCGCTCCTCGGTACACCGAGCGCCGATCCGCCGCTCGAGGTGGACGTGGGGCTGCGGCCGGAGGGCAAGAACGGGCCGATCGTGCGCACCCTGGCGTCGTACCGGGCCTACTACCACCAGTGGGCGCAGGCGTGGGAGGTGCAGGCGCTGCTGCGGGCGCACGCCTGCGCCGGCGATCCCGGCCTGGGTCTGGAATTCCTGCACATGATCGACGAGATCCGGTACCCGGACGGCGGGGTGTCGCCGGAGGCGGTGCGCGAGATCCGGCGGATCAAAGCGCGGGTCGACGCCGAGCGGCTGCCGCGCGGCGCCGACCCGATGACGCACACCAAGCTCGGGCGCGGCGGCCTGGCCGACGTCGAGTGGACCGTGCAGCTGATGCAGCTGCGCTACGCCCACCGCTATCCCGCGCTGCACCGCACGTCGACCGTGGAGACGCTCGACGCGATCGGGGAGGCGGGGCTGATCCCGGAGGATCAGGTCGCCATGCTCAAGGACGCGTGGCTGACGGCGACACGGGCGCGCAACGCGCTGGTCCTGGTGCGCGGCAAACCCGTCGACCAGCTGCCGGGACCGGGCCGGGAACTCCGGGCCATCGCCTACGCGGCCGGCTGGCCGCAGGACGAGGCCGCGGAGTTCCTGGAGCACTACCTGCGGGTCACCCGGCGGGCGAAGGGCGTCGTGACCGAGGTCTTCGGCGCGTAGGTCGCGGCGCGCCCGGTCCGCGACGGCGGGTCAGTCGCCGACGCGGGCGATCTTCATCTCGAAGACGATGGTGTCGCCCGGCTTGATCGAGCCGTCCGGCGAGCCCTGCGCGTAGCCGTCCTTCGACGGGATCACCACGCCGACGTGCGAGCCGCCCTTCTGGCCGACGAGCGCCTTGACGAAGCCGGTGATCACGCCGTTCTGCGTGGCGCTGGGCTCCTGAGCGGGGAAGCTGGCGGCCTCGCCGTGCCCGTAGCTGGAGTCGAAGACGTCGCCGGTGCGGCCGTTGACGCCCTCGTAGCAGACGTAGACGGTGTCACCCTCCTTGACGACCGGGCCGTCGCCGGTGGTGAGGGTCTTGACCTGGGTCTCGTCGACCGAGAACGGGGTGGTGATGTCGATGACCGGGCTGTACTTGTCGGTGCCGGCGGCGATCCGCGCCTCGCCGGTGGTGCCCTTCACCGTCCACTGCGTCTTGGTGTCGTCCGGCGCGTCGGTGCTGGGGCACGACGTGTTGTTCGGGTCGTACGACTTGGCGTGATCCGAGGAACACCCGGTGAGCAGCAGTGCACAGGCGGCGGGAACCAGCAGGAGGGAGGTCTTTCTCATGGGAGGCCACCTTACCGGGCGGTCAGGGTGCGGCGGCGGTCGGCGAGGTGTTCGGTGCCGGAGCCGTCCGGTGTCACCGGGCATGCGGTCGTTCGCAGCGTCCGGTGAAACTTATCGATCGCTGCCCACTCTGAGCGACAACGTGCCGCGGCGTTCGTGGTTGTCGCTCAGAGTGAGCAGTCGCTGTCTTTGATACCGGATCAGCCGCCGGCGCCCGGGCACGACCCGCCCGGCAGCAGGTTCAGGTTGTCGCCCAGCCAGTGGCCGACGGTGTTGAGGGCGATCGCCCCGGCGTCGAAGGTCATCTTCGGCTCGTGCGCGCTCATCGAGACCGCGACCCGCTTGCCGTCGTTCAGCGTGATGAGGCCGATCTGACGGACCAGATAGCCCTCGTCGCCCTCGTCGACGCCCCAGCCGCCCTTGACGGCGGTGCGGTCGCCGGGAATCTTGTTCAGGCCCCAGTCCTGGGTGGGTGCGACATGCGCCATCAGGTCGAGGACGTGCTCGCTGCCCGGCATGCACGGAAGGTGCGCGGTCCAGACGGCGGAGTCGGTGAGGGTCCAGGTGGTCTCGCCCAGGTGCGGCCACTCGCCGTCGTCGGCGGCCGGCTGCACGACGGTGCCCCGGTCGCCGCCCTCCCGGAGGACGTCGGTGACGGCCGCGGTGGCCTCCGCCGGGGTGCCGAGCGAGCGGGTGAGCAGGCGCGCCGAGCGGTTGTCGGAGTCGATGACCGCCTTGGTCTCGGTGCGGTTCTCGCCGTTGCGGCGTTCGGCGGCGAGCGCCAGGGGCACCTTGATGGTCGACCACGCGTCCTGCGGTTCCTGGTCGCCCAGAAGGATCGGGACACCCCCGCCGCCGACCGGCACGATCGCGACGCCGACCGGGACCTTCAGGTCGAGGGCGGCGAATCCGGCCTGCAGTTGCCTGCGAGCCTCGGCGTCGGGCAGTGACGGGGCAGGGGCCGCCACGCGCGGCTTCTGCCGGGGCGGTTCGTGATGGACGAGGAAGACCGAGGCGGTCGCGATGATCGCGATGCCGGCGATACCGAGGGCAGCGCGGGCCCAGGGGAGTCGTGAGCGCCGGGACCGGGCCGCCGGCGCGGGCCTCGGCGCGGGTGTCGGCGGGTGGTCTCGATCCTTCGACCGCGCATCGTCGCGGGCTCCGTCGCGCGAGTTCGGGGCGACGCTCGGCTCGACCGTCATGGCGGTGACCGTCGTGCGGGGTTGCTCGACCGGCGTTCGAGGTCGCTCGGGTGGCGTGGAGGCGACCGGGTCGGGCGGCGTGGAGGCGACCGGGTCGGGCGGTGGCTGCCGCATCCAGAAGGGTGGCTGGTCGCCGGGCCGGTCGCTCGCCCTGTGCTTAGCCATCAGTGTCCTGGTTCATCGGAATCGTCGCTCGGCGTCCTCCCCGCCGAGCTCCGGCCAGGCTACCAGTGCGTCGTCCCAGGTCGTCGTCCCGTACGGGTGCGCATACGCGCGGCGGGCCGCTCTCCGGGAAGGGGAGCGGGCCGCCGCGGTGGACCGATGAGGTCAGCAGTCGTAGTAGAGGCTGAACTCGTAGGGGTGCGGGCGGATCTGGGTCGGGAGGATCTCGTTCTCCCGCTTGTAGGCGACCCAGGTCTCGATGAGGTCCTCGGTGAAGACGCCACCGGTGGTGAGGTAGTCGTGGTCCTCTTCGAGGCGGTCGATGACGTCGGCCAGCGAGGTCGGGGCCTGCGGGATGCCCTTGGCCTCCTCCGGCGGAAGCTCGTAGAGGTCCTTGTCGACCGGCTCGTGCGGCTCGATCTTGTTCTTGATGCCGTCCAGGCCGGCCATCATCATCGCGGCGAACGCCAGGTACGGGTTACCCGAGCTGTCCGGGCAGCGGAACTCGATGCGCTTGGCCTTGGCGTTGTTGCCGGTGATCGGGATGCGCACACAGGCCGAACGGTTGCGCTGGCTGTACACCAGGTTGATCGGGGCCTCGTAGCCGGGCACCAGGCGCTTGTACGAGTTGATCGTCGGGTTGGTGAAGGCCAGCAGGCTCGGGGCGTGGTGCAGGATGCCGCCGATGTAGAACCGGGCCAGGTCCGACAGGCCGCCGTAGCCGGACTCGTCGTAGAACAGCGGCTTGCCGTCCTTCCAGAGCGACTGGTGCGCGTGCATGCCCGAGCCGTTGTCACCGAACAGCGGCTTCGGCATGAAGGTGACGGACTTGCCGTTCTGCCAGCCGGTGTTCTTGATGATGTACTTGAACAGCTGGACATCGTCGGCGGCGTGCAGCAGCGTGTTGAACTTGTAGTTGATCTCGGCCTGGCCGCCGGTGCCCACCTCGTGGTGGCCGCGCTCCAGGGTGAAGCCCGAGTTGATCAGGTTGGTCGACATCTCATCGCGCAGGTCGACGTAGTGGTCGTACGGGGCGACGGGGAAGTAGCCGCCCTTGGGGCGGACCTTGTAGCCGAGGTTCGGGGTGCCGTCGAGGTCGAACTCCTCCTTGGCGCGCCAAGCGCCCGACTCCGACTCCACCTTGTAGAAGGTGCCGTTCATGTCCGAGCCGTACGAGACACCGTCGAAGATGTAGAACTCGGCCTCGGCGCCGAAGAAGCAGGTGTCGGCGATGCCGGTCGAGGTCAGGTAGTCCTGGGCCTTGCGGGCGACGTTGCGCGGGTCGCGCGAGTAGGCCTCACGGGTGAACGGGTCGTGCACGAAGAAGCTGACGTTCATCGTCTTGGCCTTGCGGAACGGGTCGATCCGCGCCGTCGCCGGGTCGGGCAGCAGCATCATGTCGGACTCGTCGATCGACTGGAAGCCGCGGACCGACGATCCGTCGAAGGCCAGTCCCTCCTCGAAGACGTCCTCGTTGAACGCCTCCGCGGGGATCGAGAAGTGCTGCATGGTGCCGGGGAGATCGCAGAACCGGATGTCGACGTACTCGACGCCCTCGGCCTTGATTCCTTCGAGCAGTTCTTCGTTCGTGGTGTACACGTGCGCCGTACTCCTTACTCGGGTGGGCCAGAACCTCTCTGGCCCGGCAACTCACACAGGCATTCTCTCGCGTGCCGGGTGCGAATCGTTGGTTTCGACGGTAAGGACATGACATTGCCCGACGATCAACCGAATGTTTCCCCCGTGTTACGCGGGTTCTCGATTGTGTCGATTTCGTCACGTCTGGGGAGGCGTGTCGTCCGGTTGCGGTCGGTTCGCGGAGTTCGGCGCGGCACGGTTGCCCGCCCGGAGGCCCGGCCGAGGGGTGGCCGTATGCCTGCCCGGTCGCCGAGTCGAGTTGGCGCCGCTGGCGTTCTTCCGTGAGTCTGCCGGATCTGGACTGCGCTGGCGCTACTTGAACCGCACTGTCCAGATTCGCCAGCGCGGTCCAAATTCGCGAGCACGGTCCAGGTCCGGTTTGCCGGCCGGTGGGCCCCTCGAGGGCCCCGCCGAACTCCGCTCGTCGCGCTCCGGAGACCCGGAAATCACTCATCTAGGATGGGTGCATGGCTTCGAAGAACCGGTCCCGTCCCGATTCCGGGTCGACGGGCTCGACGATGCGCGACGCCGCGGGCAGCTGGCTCACCGGCCCGTACGTGGCGAAGGGCGAGGTGGAGTACCGCGGCTCCGATCTCGGGCTCCCCGAATCCGGGCCCGGCTCGATCGCCGGCGGCTGGCGACGGGTGCTGGCCCTGCTGGTCGACTGGCTCATCGCCGGTGGCCTCGCCTTCCTCGTCGTCGGGCCGCGGAACGCCATCGAGGTGAACGGGCATGTCTACAGCGCCTTCGAGGTGACCGTCCAGGCGATGGCGTGGTGGCAGATCGGCATCTGGTTCGTCCTCGGGCTGGCCACGGTGATGTTCTTCGGCTTCACTCCGGGCCAGTTCGCGGCCGGGACGCGCGTGGCGCGGGCGGACCTCGGTCCGGAGCGCGGCGCGGCGGAGGCGGCGGGCACCGAGCCCCGGGCCGCGGTCGGTCCGGTGCGCGCGTTCTTCCGGCAGCTGCTGATCCCGTTCGTGGTCCCGGCGCTGATCAACGACTACAACGGCCGTGCCATGCACGACCGCGCCACCGGCACCGCCGTCGTCCGCACACGATAGTTGGAACACGTTCCAGCGATTGTTCCTACCTCGCGGTAGGCTATGGCTCGGGTCACAGGACCCGGGCGCTTCCTCGACGCGCCTGATGGTGAAAGAGGTTGCGTGACATGGACATTCTCGGAACGGCGACCCGCGCGGTCACCTCGCGCATCGGCTACCTCCGGAACGTGCCGCGGATCCCGCTCGGCGACGCCGTCGTGCTCGTCACCGGCGGAGCCCGCGGCATCGGAGAGCAGACCGCGCGGGCCTTCGCCGACGCCGGGGCGACGGTCTGGATCGGCGACCTCGACGAGGACGTCGCGAACCAGGCCGCGTCGTCGATTCCCGGCGCGGTGTCCCGGCGGCTGGACGTGACCGACCGGGAATCGTGGGCGTCGTTGATCGACGAGATGATCGCCGAGCACGGCCGGATCGACGTCCTGGTCAACAACGCGGGCGTGATGCCGGTGGGGCCGTTCGCCGACGAGCCCGAGGCCACCACCGATCTGATGCTCGATGTGAACGTCCGCGGCGTCCTGAACGGCATGTACGCGGTGCTGCCGCTGATGGCACGGGCCGGTCGCGGGCACGTCGTGAACGTGTCGTCGATGGCCGGGATGATCCCGCTGCCCGGCATGGTCACCTACAACACCAGCAAGTACGGTGCGCTGGGCGCCTCGCTGGCCGCCCGTCGCGAGTACGACGGCACCGGCGTGACCGTGTCGGCGATCATGCCGGCGGCGGTCCGCACCGAACTCTCCTCGGGCGCGGACCTGTCCGTGCTGCCCACCGTCGACCCGGACCAGGTGGCCCGGCAGATCGTGGGGACACTGACCACCCGTGCGGCGAAGACGTCGTCGCCGGCCTGGGTGCTGCCGGCCTGGACGCTGGTCGAGGCGTTCGTGCCGGAGACGATCGAACGGCTGGCGCGCCGGGCGATCGGGCACGACCAGGCGCTGGCGCTCGATCCGGTCGGCCGCAAGGACTATCTGGAGCGGATCGAACGGCACGCCGGCCGCAGCGCCGCCGCGCAGGCACGAACGAAATCGGAGGTCGCGAAGTGACCCGGATCGCGCTCGCCATCGGATGCGGCGGCACCGTCGGCGGCGCCTGGTCGATCGCCGCGCTGAACGCTCTGGCCGAGCAGTTGCGGTGGGACCCGCGCGACGCGGACGTGATCCAGGGCGCCTCGGCCGGCGCCGAGATCACCACGATGCTCGGCGTCGGCTTCTCGATCGGCGAACTGGTCGACATGCAGCTGGGCAAGGCGGTCGACGACCGCCTGGCGGCGCACCTGGCGGACACGCCGGCGTCGTTCCCGCCGCTGCCGCGCCCGCGCATACCCGATGTACGGACCCTCGGCCGGCGCGGCGGCCACCGGTCGCTGGTCGGGATCGCGCCGCGCGGTCGCGGCGACGCCGGCTGGCTCGATCGCCTGGCGACATCGGTCTGCGCGCCGGGATCGTCGTGGGTGGACCGGCCGGGGATCCGGCTGCTGGCCTACCGCCCGGACGACGACACCCGGGTGGTGTTCACCGGTCCGGGCGAGTCCGTCGGCGCGAACCCGGCACGGAGCTCGGCGGCGACGCTGAGTGAGGCGCTGCGCGCGTCGTGGGCGATCCCCGGCTGGATGCCCGCGGTCCCGATCGACGGGCGCGACTACGTCGACGGCGGTGCGGCGTCGACCGCATCGGTCGACCTGATCGGCGCCGACGAGGCGGACGTGATCTACTGCGTCGCCTCGATGGCCGGTCTCGACGGCACCCGCGGGCCCGGGGCCGGTGGACTCGCCGAGTACACGCTGCTGCGGCGCCCGATGTCGGCGGTACTGCAACGGGAGGTGGCCGCCGTCCGGGCGCGCGGCACCCGCGTCGTGGTGATCTCGCCGACGGCCGCGGAGCTGGCCGCGCTCGGCGCCAACTTCATGAACCGGAATCGTCGTGCCGCGGCGTTCGCGAGCTCGCTGGACAGCACCCGCGAGACCGTCGCCGCGGCCCTGAACACCGAGGACGCGCGATGACCTGCCGTGAACCCCGCATCGTCGTCATCGGTGCCGGCGTCGCCGGGATCACCGCCGCGCACGTGCTGACCGAGTCGGGCTTCACCGAAGTCACGGTGCTGGAGAAGGGCGCCGACGTCGGCGGCGTCTGGTACTGGAATCGCTATCCGGGGCTGACCTGCGACGTGCCCTCGCAGATCTACCAGTTCGGGTTCGCGCCGAAGGCCGACTGGACCCGGCTGTGGGCGTCCGGCGCGGAGATCCAGCGCTACCACCGCGACGTGGTCGACGCGCTGGGGCTGACCGAGCGGATCCGCTGCGGTGTCGAGGTCACGGCGGCGGAGTTCGACGACGTCGCGGGGGAGTGGACGCTGACCACGGCCGCCGGCGAGCAGCTGGTCGCCGACTTCGTGCTGTGCGCGACCGGCGTGCTGCACAATCCGAACATCCCGGAGATCGAGGGCCTGGACGACTTCGCCGGCCCCGTGGTGCACACGGCGCGCTGGGACGACGATGCGGAGACCGAGGGCAAGCGCATCGCGGTGCTCGGCACCGGGTCGACCGGCGTCCAGGTGGTGTCGGCCCTGCAGCCGGACGCCGAGCGGCTGACGCACTTCGTGCGCTCGCCGCAGTGGGTGCTCTGGGCGCCGATGAGGATGCCGCAGATTCCCGGCACGTCGCTGCTCCTGGGTGCGCTGCCGAAGGTGCATCGCGAGCTGTACCGAGGTCTGCTCTGGGGCTCGGGGATCTTCGCCGACGTCGTGCTGCGGCCGTCGTGGCGCCGGAAGCTGGTACAGGAGTACGCGAAGCTGTCGTTGCGGGCGCAGGTCCGCGACCCGGAGTTGCGCGAAGCGCTCACCCCCGACTACGAGCCGCTGTGCAAACGCCAGGTGGTCTCCGGGACGTACTTCCAGGCGGTGCAGGCGCCGAACGCGCGCCTGGTGACCGCCGGGATCGAACGGGTGGTGCCCGACGGGATCGTCACCGACGACGGCGAGCTGCACCGGGCCGACCTCATCGTGCTGGCCACCGGTTTCCGCGCCCACGACTACATGCGGCCGATGCGGATCAGCGGCCGCGACGGGATCTCGCTGGACGAGGCGTGGTCCGCGGGGCCCCGGGCCTACCGGATGACCGCGATTCCCGGCTTCCCCAACCTGTTCACCGTGCTCGGCCCGAACTCGCCGACCGGGTCGATCTCGCTGCAGTTCTCCGCCGAGCTGACCAGCCGGTACATCGCGCGGTGGATCGAACGGTGGTCCCGGGGCGAGGCGGACCGCGTCGAGGTCACCGAGGAGGCGACCGCGGCGTTCTACGACGACGTCGCCGCCGCGATGGGCCCGACCGTGTGGAACACCGGCTGCAATTCCTGGTACTTCACGTCAGGCGGCGCCATCGACCTGTGGCCGTTCGACCGCAAGACGATGATCGAGATGCTCGGCGAGCCCGACGACGCCGATTTCCATGTGACGATGGGGACCAGTCCAGGAACTCGGCGAGAGCCGTCGCGCTCGCCGAACGCGTGATCCAGACGTCGATCTGCCCGAGGACCGCGCCGTCGAGGAGGCGAGGCGTGTCGTCGTCCGGGTCGCCGAAACGGCCGACCCCGGGCGCGCGCGACGAGTCGGACAGTCGTACATTGGCCCGATCAGCACCGACCGACGAGAGGAACCCGTGGCCGACCGGCAGCTCGATTACAGCACCGTTCCCGAGCGTGACGAGGGCTACCAGCGTGGCCTGAGTTCGCGCACCATCCAGATGATCGCCATCGGCGGCGCGATCGGCACGGGCCTGTTCTACGGATCCGGCCGGGCCATCGAGAAGGCCGGTCCGGCACTGCTGCTGGCCTACGCGCTGGCCGGCCTGGCGGTGTTCATCGTGATGCGGGCGCTCGGCGAGCTGCTGATCTACCGGCCCATCTCCGGCGGTATCAGCGAATACGCCGACGAGTTCCTCGGCCGGTTCGCCGGGTTCAGCCAGGGCTGGACGTACTGGGCGGTGTGGGTGACGACGTGCATGGCCGAGATCACCGTGGCCGGGCACTACATCAACTACTGGTGGCCGTCGGTGCCGATCTGGCTGACGGCGCTGGTGGCGCTCGTTGTGCTGTTCACGGCGAACCTGATCTCGGTCGGGCTGTTCGGCTGGGCCGAGTTCTGGTTCTCGGCGATCAAGGTGACCGCGATCATCGGCATGATCATCATCGGTATCGGCGTGCTCCTGCCGATCACCGGATTCGGACCGGAGACCGGGCCGTCGGTCACCAACCTGTGGAACCAGGGCGGCTTCTTCGCCACCGGCTTCACCAACGCGCTGCTGAGCCTGCAGATCGTGATGTTCGCCTACGTCGGCGTGGAGCTGGTCGGCGTCACCGCCGGTGAGGCGGAGAACCCGCGCGTCACCCTGCGCAAGGCGATCAACTCGGTGCCGTTCCGTATCGGCATCTTCTACGTCGGCGCCATCTTCGTGATCCTCTGCATGCGCAGCTGGAAGGACTTCCACGAGGGGCAGAGCCCCTTCGTCACGGTCTTCCGCGACATCGGCATGCCGGGCGCGGCGGGCATCGTCAACTTCATCCTGCTGACCGCGGCGCTGTCGTCGTGCAACTCCGGGATCTACTCGACGGGCCGCATGCTGCGCTCGCTCGCCGGCCGCGGGGACGCGCCGCGGCGGCTCACCGCGCTGTCGTCGCGCAAGGTCCCGGTCGGCGGCATCGTGCTCAGCGCGCTGGTGATGGTGATCGGGGTGATCGTCAACGTCGTCGACCCGGACCACGCCTTCGCCTACATCACGTCGGTGTCGACGGTCGGCATCATCGTCGTCTGGTCGACGATCCTGCTCTGCCAGATGGTGTACCGGCGCCGGGTGAGCCGGGGAGAGCTGCCCGCCTCGGACTATCGCGTGCCCGGCGCCCCGTACACGACGGTCGCTGCGCTCGCCTTCATGGTGCTGGTCTTCGTGCTGCTGTTCTTCGACCACGACGGCCGGATCGCGCTGATCGTCGGCGCCGTCTGGTTCGCCCTGGTGATCATCGGCTACTTCGTCTGGTCGCGGGCCGCGTCCCGGCTGGCCCTCGCGCGGTACGCCGAGATCACCGGCGACGACGAACGCTAGCGCCGTCTGCTTTTCACGCTGCGCCCCGGTCCCGAGGACCGGGGCGCAGTGCATCGTCGTCGGGCCGGCCCGGGAGTAGCGTCGGGGCATGTGCCGAAACATCAAGACGCTCCACAACTTCGCCCCGCCGGCCACGGACGACGAGGTACATGCCGCCGCCCTGCAGTACGTGCGCAAGATCGCCGGGACCACCAAGCCCTCGCAGGCCAACCAGGCCGCGTTCGACGAGGCCGTGGAAGCGGTGGCGCATGCGACGGCGCACCTGCTCGACCATCTGGTGACGACGGCGCCGCCGAAGGATCGCGCGGTGGAGGCGGCCAAGGCCAAGGCGCGGTCGGCGGCACGGTTCGGCACGGCAGCCGCCGGATAGCGCCGGAAAGCGATTCGTCCTCCGCCGTCTACCGTTTTCGGTACTCGGCGGAGGACGGAATGTCTTCAGTCTCCGGACGGGATCAGGCGGCGCCACCGCGGCGGCGCGCGGTGCGCGCCATGTTCTTCACCTTCGCGCCCTGCGGCATCGGGCCCTTCGGCATGGCCGGCCCGGACGCGCCCTTCGCCTTGAGCGCGGCGAGGCGGCCGTCCAGGGCCTCCATGCGGTCGCGGTCGATGTTCGACGGCAGCTTCTTGAGGTGGCGCTCCAGCTTCGACAGCGGGACCTCGCCCTCGCCGTTGCCGACCACGACCTCGTAGATCGGGGTGTCGCCGACCACGCGTGCGGCCTTCTTCTTCTCCTGCGCGATCAGCGGCTTCACGCGCGACGGCGTGCCCTCGCCGACCAGGATGATGCCCGGCTTACCGATCACCCGGTGCACGGCGTCGAGCTGGCTGGTGCCGCTGACCGCCTGCTGCACGCGCCACTGGCCGCGCATGTTGCTCAGCGCCCAGCCCGCCGCACCCGGCTGACCCTCGGCCTTCTTGTAGACGCTGCGCGACACGCGGCGGGTGAACAGCACGAACGCGCCGAGCAGACCGATCGCGACGCCGATCACCACCATGAACCAGAGTCCGCCGACGAAGACGCCGATCAGCGTGAACACCAGCACGGACAGGGCCAGCACGCCGATCATCAGCGGGATGAGCGCCTTGTCGTCCTTGCGCTGCATGTTGAAGGCCTGCCAGATCTGCTGGCGCTGCTCTTTGGAAGCGGCCTTGCGGGCGGCTTTCGCGGCCTTCTTGGCCTCTTTGCTCGCGTCGTTCTTCGCCTGTGCCATGGTGTCCAGTCTAGTGGGGGTTCGATGTGCGTTTCGACACGGTCTCGTCTTGCGGCGCGACCGGCGGGGCGGGCTGTGGGGGTCGGGGTGGCTCGGTGGGCTGATTGCGGTGGCTTCAAGCAGCTCGTTGAGCCGGGCGCGCCCCCTGGGGCCCGGCCGTGTCGAAACGGCCTTCTGCAGTCGGGGGTGCGTTTCGACACGGTCTCGCCTGGCGGCTCGACCGGCTCAACGGGCTGGGGGCGTTTCGACCGGCTCAACGGGCGGCGGTCGCAGGTAGCTCGTTGAGCCGGGCGGGCCCCCGGGGCCCGGCCGTGTCGAAACGGCCTTCTGTGGTTGGGGGGCGTTTCGACTCGGTCTCGGCTATCGCCTCGACCGGCTCAACGGGCTATCGGGCGGCGGCGGCCATGCGGGCGATCACCGACGACGCCTCCTGGGCGGTGCTGCCCTCGTTCGCCAGGTGCGCCATCGCCGGATCGAGGGGGCGGCCGTGGCGGGCCATCGCCTGCGCGTACAGGCGGCCGGCCCGGTACGACGACCGCACCAGCGGCCCGGCCAGCACTCCGGCGAAGCCGAGTTCGGTCGCGTAGTCCGAGTGCTCGACGAACTCCTCCGGCTTCACCCAGCGCTCCACCGGATGGTGGCGGGGGGAGGGGCGGAGGTACTGCGTGATGGTGACGATGTCGCAGCCCGCCTCGTGCAGGTCACGCAGCGACTCGCGGACCTCGTCGGGCGTCTCGCCCATGCCGAGGATCAGGTTCGACTTGGTCACCAGCCCGAAATCGCGGGCCTGGGTGAGGACGTCGAGCGACCGCTCGTAGCGGAAGGCCGGGCGGATCCGCTTGAAGATCCGGGGAACGGTCTCCAGGTTGTGGGCCAGCACCTCGGGCCGGGCGTCGAACACCTCGGCCAGCAGGTCGGGCTTGGCGTGGAAGTCCGGGATCAGGTTCTCCACACCGGTGCCCGGGTTGTATTCGTGGATCTTGCGGACCGTCTCGGCGTACAGCCAGGCGCCCTCGTCGGGCAGGTCGTCGCGGGCGACGCCGGTGATCGTCGAATACCGCAGGCCCATCGACTGGACGGATTCGGCGACGCGTCGCGGCTCGTCGCGGTCGAGCGGAGCCGGCTTGCCGGTGTCGATCTGGCAGAAGTCGCAGCGCCGGGTGCACTGCTCACCGCCGATCAGGAAGGTGGCCTCGCGGTCTTCCCAGCACTCGTAGATGTTGGGGCAGCCGGCCTCCTCGCACACGGTGTGCAGGCCCTCGCTGCGGACCAGGCCCTTGAGTTCGGAGTACTCCGGGCCCATCGTCGCCTTGGTCTTGATCCACTTCGGCTTGCGCTCGATCGGGGTCTGCGCGTTGCGGACCTCGAGGCGGAGGAGTTTGCGGCCCTCGGACTTGATTTCGGGAGCGGCCTTGGCAGCGGAGTCGGGCGAGGCGGTCACTGTGTCGATCCTACGCTTGTGCGATCGGCGTCCAGGCATTCCCGAACGTGGGCGGCGACGCCGTCGAGCGTCTCGTCGACCGTGATCGGCCGGCCGAGCTCGGCGGCGAGGGAGGTGACCCCGGCGTCGGCGATCCCGCACGGCACGATCGCGGAGAACACCGACATGTCGGGATCGACGTTGAGGGCGAAGCCGTGCAGGGTCACCCCGCGGGACACGCGGATCCCGATCTGCCCGAGTTTGCGTTCGCCCTGGAGATTCGGCCCGCTCCCGGCGCCGGGCTGATCGACGACCCACACCCCGGAACGACCCGCCACCCGCGTCGTGACGAGTCCCTGGTCGGCGCAGAACCGGATCAGGGCCTCCTCGACGCGGCGGACGTAGTCGACCACGTCGAGCGGTTCGGCGAGCTTGACGATCGGATAGCCGACCAGCTGTCCGGGGCCGTGCCAGGTGATCCGGCCGCCGCGGTCGACGTCGATCACCCGGGCGCCGTTGACCGGCCGGTCGCCGTCCTCGGTGCGTTTGCCCGCGGTGTAGATCGACGGGTGCTCGAGCAGGAGGAGCAGGTCGTGATCGAGTTCACCGGACGCCCGCTGGGCGGCCAGCCGGTGCTGCAGGTCGTAGGCCGTCTCGTAGTCGACGAGACCGAGTCTGCGGACCTCGAGGCGGCCGGTCTCGGCACGGGCGGAACCGTTACGCACGGGCGTACTCCAGGGCTTGCGGGAGGGTGGGATGCGCGAAGACGAAGCCGTGGTCGGTGAGGACCTTCGGTTCGACCCGCGAGGAGGTCAGGATCAGTTCGTCGACCAGTTCGCCGCCGACGGCGTGCGCGAGCGCGGCGGGCACGCGGAACCAGGCGGGACGGTGCACCTGCTGCGCGAGGAGCGCACTGAAATCGCCGTACCGGACGGCCTGCGGGCTGGCGAGATTCACCGGACCGGCGATATGCCGCTGTTCGAGGAGGAACTCGATCGCGGCGACCTCGTCGTGCAGTGAGATCCACGAGAAGAACTGCCGGCCGTCACCGATCGACCCGCCGGCGCCGAGCCGGTACAGGGGCCGGAGACGTCCGAGGAGACCGCCGGACGGGGCGAGGACCGGAGCGGTGCGCAGCCGGACGATGCGCGCGCCGGCGGCGGCCAGGGTGGCGGCCTCCCAGTCGACCGCCAGGTCCGCGAGGAAGCCGTCGCCGGGCGGGGAGTCTTCGGTGGCCGCGTCCTCCCCGGTGTCGCCGTAGAAGCCGGTCGCGCTGGCGCTGACGAAGACCGGCACCCCGGCGTCGGCGACGGCCTCGGCGAGCACCGAGGTGGGGGTGATCCGCGAGTCGCGGAGCCGCTGCTTCACCCAGCCGCTCCAGCGCCGGGTGCCCAGTCCCACTCCGCCGAGGCCGATCACCGCGTCGGCGCCGTCGAGCGCGCCGGGCGGGACGCCGAACGTCTCCGGATCCCAGCGCACCTGATCGGCTCCGGTCACCGGCGTGCGCACGAGGCGCACGACGTCGTGACCGGAGCGCGTCAGCGCGTCGACCAGCGCCGACCCGATGAGCCCGTGGCTCCCGGCGACGGCGATTCGCATGGAGATCTGCTACCTGCTCTCGGTGGGCTACAGGCCGAGATCGGCGGCGAACTCGCCGCCTTCCAGGCGATGGCGCACCGTGGTGAGGAAACGGCCCGCGTCGGCGCCGTCGATCAGCCGGTGGTCGTAGGTCATCGGCAGGAAGGCCATCGACCGGGCGGCGATCGACTCGGTGCCGTCGGCGGCGGTGAGGACCACCGGACGCTTGACGATGGCACCGGTGCCGAGCATGGCGGCCTGCGGCGGCACCAGGATCGGGGTGTCGAACAGGGCGCCGGCGCTGCCGATGTTGGTGATGGTGAACGTGCCGCCGGCCAGCTCGTCGGGCTTGAGGTCGCCGGAGCGGGCGCGGGCGGCGATGTCGGCGATGGCGCGGGCCAGACCCGCCAGCGACAGGTCGTCGGCGTTGTGGATCACCGGCGAGAGGAGACCCTGCGGGGTGTCCACGGCGATACCGAGGTTCACCTTCCCGTGGTAGGTGATCTCCTTCTTGGCCTCGTCGATCGACGCGTTGATGTTCGGGTGCACCTTGAGCGCCTCGACGACGGCCTTCGCGTAGAACGGCAGGAACGTCAGGTTGACGCCCTCGGCCGCGGCGAAGCCGGCCTTCGCCTGCTTGCGCAGCTGGGCGATCTTGGTCATGTCGACCTCGTGCACCTGCGTGAGCTGGGCGGTGGTGGCGAGCGACTCGCGGGTCTTCGCGGCGGTGATCTGCCGGATCCGGTTGATCTTCTGCGTGGTGCCGATCAGGGCGGCCAGTTCCGAACTCGGCGCCGGGGCCGCGGCGGCCGCCGGAGTCGCGGCGGGGGCGGCGGGAGCCGGTGCGGCGGGCGCCTTGGCGGCCTCGACGGCGGCGAGCACGTCCTGCTTGCGGATGCGTCCGCCGACGCCGGTACCGGTGACGGTGGCCAGGTCGATGCCGTTCTCGGCGGCGAGCTTGCGCACCAGCGGGGTCACGTACGGCGTCGACTCGAGGTCGTTGCCGTCGGTCTGCGCGGCGGGTGCCGGCGCGGCCGGGGCGGGAGCCGCCGGGGCCGGGGCGGCCGGAGCGGGAGCCGGGGGCGCCGCCGGAGCGGGCGTGGGCTCGGGAGCGGCGGCGGCCGGAGCCGGCTCGGGCTCCGCGGGGGCCGCGGCCGGGGCGGCACCGGGCTCGCCGATCACCGCGAGACGGCCGCCGACGGCGACGACGTCGTCGGTGTCGGCCACGATCTCCAGCAGGACACCGGCGAACGGCGACGGGATCTCGGTGTCGACCTTGTCGGTGGACACCTCGACCAGCGGCTCGTCGACGGCGACGGTGTCGCCGACCTGCTTGAGCCAGTTGGTGACGGTGCCCTCGGTCACCGACTCGCCCAGCTCGGGCATGGTGACGTCGTTCCCGGACGACGCGGCGGCCGCGGGTGCCGGAGCGGCGGGCGCGGCGGGGGCCGGGGGAGCGGACGCGGCGGCGGGAGCGGCCGGTTCCGGCTCGGGGGCGGGCTCCGGCTCGGCCGGGGCGGCGGGCGCATCGCCGCCGGCCTCACCGGCCTCACCGATCAGACCGAGCTGGCCGCCGACCTCGACGACGTCGTCCTCCTGGGCGACGATCTTGATCAGCACGCCGGCCGCCGGCGACGGGATCTCGGTGTCGACCTTGTCGGTCGAGACCTCCAGCAGGGGCTCGTCGACGGCGACGGTGTCGCCCTCGTTCTTGAGCCATTGGGTGACGGTACCTTCGGTGACACTTTCACCCAGTGCGGGCATCTCGACGGAGAAGGCCATTGCGTGTTGCTCCCTAGTCAGTTCGCTCGATGAACTTTTTCACCCGAGACCCTACCCCTTGAATGACCGGCCTTCAGGGCGGTCCGGGGTACCCGTGGGTAGGGGCTCAGCCGGCCTCGGCGATGTCCTCCAGCACGGCGATCAGCGTGCGCACCGGGACACCGGTCCCGCCCTTCGGCGTGTAGCCCCACGGGCCGCCGGTGTTGAACGCCGGCCCGGCGACGTCGAGGTGGGCCCAGCCGACGCCGTCGCTCACGAATTCGCGCAGGAAGATGGCGGCGCTGAGCATGCCGCCCCAGCGGTGATTGGTGACATTCGCCAGGTCGGCGACGCGCGAGTTGAGGTCTGACCGGAGCTCGGCGGGCAGCGGCATCGCCCATCCGTTCTCGCCCACGGCGCGGGAGATCGCGGCGACCCGGTCGCGGAACTCGTCCGTGCCGAGTACGCCGGGGGTGCGGGTGCCCAGGGCGACCATCTGGGCGCCGGTCAGGGTGGCGGTGTCGATCAGGTAGTCGGGGTCGTCCTCGCAGGCCCGCACGATGGCGTCGGCGAGGATCAGCCGGCCCTCCGCGTCGGTGTTGAGCACCTCGACGGTGGTGCCGCCGTACTGCGTCAGGACGTCGCCGGGCCGCTGCGCGGTGCCCGACGGCATGTTCTCGGCCATCGGCACGGTGGCGGTCACGGCCACGTCGAGCCCGAGCCGCGCGGCGGCGATGACCGTCGCGATCACCGCGGCCGCGCCGCCCATGTCGGAGGTCATGTGATCCATGCCGGCGGCCGGCTTGATGGAGATGCCGCCGGTGTCGAAGGTGACGCCCTTGCCGACCAGCGCGACCTTCTTGCGGGCGTCGTTCTTGGCCGACGGCGTGTAGGCGAGCCGCACGAGGCGCGGTGGCCGGGAACTGCCCTGTCCGACGCCGACGATGCCGCCGTAGCCGCCCGCCGCGAGCGCCTCCTCGTCGAGGATCTCCACGGTCAGGCCGGCCGCACCGCCCGCGCGTCGTGCGCGGTCGGCGAACTCACCGGGGTAGAGGTGGCTGGGCGGGGTGTTGACGAAGTCGCGGGCCAGCGCGACGGCGTCGGCGACGACGAGCGCGTGGTCGAGTTCGGCCCGCGCCTGCTTGGTCTTCTGGGGGACCAGGAGCGAGATCTCACCGGCCGGCTCCTTCGGCGATCGGGACGCCGCCGAACGGAACTCGTCGAACCGGTAGGCGCCGAGGTAGAAACCCTCCGCGGCGGCACCGAGACCGGCCGCGGACAGCGTCGACACCACCGGGCCGGCGCCGTCGAGGGTGCGGATCGCGTCACCGGCCGCCTGCCGCACGGTCTCGGCGTCCTCGGCGTCCTCGGCCGCACCGAGTCCGACCGCCACGACGAGCCGCACGGGCAGGGCCGCGGGGGCGGGAACGGTCACCACCTGGCCGGTCTTACCGCTGGCGCGCACGGCGCGGAGCGCCGCCGTGAGGGCCTCGGCGGCCTCGTCGTCGAGCAGGTCGTCGGTCAGGAGCAGGACCGGATCCGGGTCGGTCGG
This sequence comes from Gordonia marina, assembly GCF_052036135.1. Classification (NCBI taxonomy): domain Bacteria; kingdom Bacillati; phylum Actinomycetota; class Actinomycetes; order Mycobacteriales; family Gordoniaceae; genus Gordonia; species Gordonia marina. The sequence continues at coordinate 16,644 of NZ_JBPSDN010000026.1, read as the reverse complement.
CGACGTCTTCGCGTCGTCGTCGGTGTCGCCGGTGAGGAGGCCGATCACCAGAACGTCGTCGTTCTTGGTCAGGCCGGTGGCGAGGTCGATGCGGGGTCCGCGGGCACGGTTCAGGATGTCGTTGCTGCTCACGCCGACCCACTGTAGCCCGCCCGGGCGGAGGTGATCGGGAGAGTCGCGCAGGTGGCGCGATACGGTGAGCGCATGACCGAACTCCTCGCCGGCCCGATCGCCGACCGCCACGCCGCCCTGGGCGCCAGCTTCGCCGAATTCGGCGGCTGGGACATGCCCGTCTCGTACTCCGGAACCTCCGCCGAGCACGCCGCCGTCCGCGAGGCCGTCGGTCTGTTCGACGTCAGCCACCTCGGCAAGGCGCTGGTCGCCGGCCCCGGCGCCGCGGCCCTCGTGAACGACACCCTCACCAACGACCTCGGCAAGATCACCCCCGGCAAGGCCCAGTACACGCTCTGCTGCAACGACCGCGGCGGCGTGATCGACGATCTGATCGCCTACCTGGTGTCCGACGACGAGGTCTTTCTGGTCCCCAACGCGGCCAACACCGCCGACGTGGTGGCGGCGCTCGCCGCCGTCGCCCCCGACGGGGTGGCGGTGACCGATCAGCACCGCGACTACGGCGTCTTCGCCGTGCAGGGACCGCGGGCGCCGGAGGTGCTGGCGGCGCTCGGCCTCCCGACCGAGATGGAGTACATGGCCTTCGCCGACGCGGAGCTGCGTGCCGGGGATGCCGTCTACCCGGTGCGCGTCTGCCGCAGCGGCTACACCGGCGAACGCGGCTACGAGATCCTGCCGCGCTGGGACGACGCCGGCCCCGTCTGGGACGCCCTGCTCGCCGAGGTGACCGCGCGTGACGGTCAGCCCTGCGGCCTCGGCGCCCGCGACACGCTGCGGACCGAGATGGGCTACGCGCTCCACGGCCACGAACTCACCGAGGACATCACCCCGGTGCAGGCGCGCAGCTCGTGGGCGGTGGGCTGGAACAAGCCGTCGTTCTTCGGGCGGGACGCCCTGCTCGCCGAGCGCGAGGCCGGCCCGGCGCGGCGCCTCGCCGGCCTGAAGGCGACCGGCCGCGGCGTGCTGCGCGCCGGCTGCACCGTGCACCTGATGCCGGGCGGCCCGGTGATCGGCGAATGCTCCTCGGGGACTTTCTCGCCGACCCTGAAGGCGGGCATCGCCCTGGCCTTCCTGGACACCCTCGCGGGGGTCAGTGCGGGCGACGAGGTGGTGGTCGACGTGCGCGGCCGCAGCGTGCCCGCCGTCGTGGTGAATCCGCCGTTCGTCGAGAGCCACGTCTGAGCGAATCGCGGCTCGGGCGCAGCGCTATTGTTGTCCCATGACGCTGGAGTTCATCCGTACCGACCACCCCCATCCCGTCTCGGAGGGCCGTCGCGCCGAGATCCTGGAGGCGCCCGGCTTCGGCAATCACTTCACCGATCACATGGTGACCATGGACTTCGACCGGGAGCGGGGCTGGCATCGGGCGAAGGTGACCCCCTACGGCCCGATCGCCCTGGATCCGGCGGCGATGGTCCTGCACTACGCGCAGGAGATCTTCGAGGGACTGAAGGCGTACCGCCAGCCCGACGGCTCCATCGCCGCCTTCCGTCCGGAGGCCAACGCGGCGCGGTTCGCGACCTCGGCCGAGCGCCTGGCGATGCCGCCGCTGCCGACCGGGCACTTCCTCGACTCGCTGCGCGAGTTGCTCGCCGTCGACCACGGCTGGGTCCCGGCCGCCGGTGGCGAGGAGTCGCTCTACCTGCGTCCCTTCATGTTCGCCACCGAGCCGAGTCTCGGTGTCCGGCCGTCCAACGAGTACCGCTACGTGCTGATCGCCTCGCCGGCCGGCGCCTACTTCTCCGGCGGGGTGAAGCCGGTCAGCGTGTACCTCTGTACCGAGTACGTCCGGGCCTCGCCCGGCGGTACCGGCGCCGCCAAGTTCGGCGGCAACTACGCCGCGTCGCTGCTCGCCCAGGCGCAGGCCGCCGAGCAGGGCTGCGACCAGGTGGTCTGGCTCGACGCGGTGGAGCGCACGTACATCGAAGAGATGGGCGGCATGAACCTGTTCTTCGTGTTCGGCAGCGGCTCCGACGCGCAGATCGTCACCCCTGAGCTCTCCGGTTCGCTGCTGCCCGGCATCACGCGCGACTCGCTGCTCACGCTGGCGGCCGACGCCGGCTACGGCGTGTCCGAGCGCAAGATCTCCACCCGGGAACTGCGCGAGGGCGTCGACTCCGGCGCCATCACCGAGGTCTTCGCCTGCGGCACCGCCGCGGTGATCACCCCGGTCGGCCGCGTCAAGAGCGATACCGACGACTACCTGGTGGGCGACGGCACCACCGGCCCGGTGACCCAGGCCCTGCGCGACACCCTCACCGGCCTGCAGCGCGGCACCTTCGCCGACCGCTACGGCTGGATGACGACGCTCTACCCGTAGCCGCGAGCATGCCGGGACGAGTCTCCGTCGGCGGCGGTCAGGCGAGGAGCACGACGAGCGCGAGTGTCGTGGACAGCTCGATGGTCGCGCCGAGGACGTCGCCGGAGACGCCGCCGATCCGGCGCGCGCAGTGCCGGGTGAACGCGTAACCGAACGCGACGACGACGATCAGGGCGATCGCCGCGCGGATCGGTGCGCCGAGCTGGAAGGCCGGCGTCGCACCGGCGCCGAGCCACCCGGCCCCGGCCACCGCGATCGCCGCGACGACGAGCCACACCGCGATCGCCGCGCGCTGCGTACCGGCGACCAGCGCCCCGAAACCGTCCGGATTGGCCGACGGCAGACCCGAGCGGCACGCGATCACCACGGCCACCCGGCCGAGGAAGACCGCGAACGCGAGGTCGTACCAGTGACTCTCGGCCGCCAGACCGCCGACGGTGAGGGCCTGCAACAGGAGGACGAGCACCAGGGTGGCGGCGCCGAACGGTCCGACGTCGCCGCTGCGCATCACGGCACGGACGCGCTCGGGGTCGCCGTAGCAGCCGAGCCCGTCGGCGGTGTCGGCGAGGCCGTCGAGGTGCATGCCGCGGGTGGCGAGCGCCAGGAAGACCACGCACAGTGCGCCGGTCACCGGCGCCGGGAGCGCCGTGTACCCGAGACCGAAGGCCAGTGCGGCCGTCGCGGCGCCGAGCAGGGCGCCGACGACCGGCACGGCCGCGATCACGCGGCGCCCGTCGGTGCGATCGGGTGCCGACCGCGGCTGGGGGACCGGGACGACGGTCAGCCAGCTCAGTGCCAGCCGCACCCCGCCCGGCCGCGCGGTCACGATCCGTCGTCGACGCCGGCCGAGGTGAACGTCGCCATGTCGATCAGGATGTCGACCGCGTCGGTGACGACGGGCAGCGCGGTCACCGCGCCGGAGCCCTCGCCGAGCCGCATCGAGAGGTCGAGGATCGGTTCCAGCCCGAGCTCGAGCAGTGCGAAGCCGTGCGCCGGTTCGGTGGACCGGTGTCCCGCGCACCACCAGGCGCTCGCGCCCGGTGCGAGCAGATTCGCGACCAGCGCGGCCGACGTCACGACCATGCCGTCCAGGATCGCCGGGGTACGACGGACCGCGGCCTGGGCGAGGAAGCCCGCCATGGCGGCGAGATCGGGCCCGGCGACGGCCGCGAGCAGATTCAGCGGGTCGTGCCGGTGAGGGCGGCCGAAGCGCATGCCGTCGCGGATCGCGGCGGTCTTGCGGATCCAGGCGGCGTCGTCGATGCCGGTGCCGCGGCCGACCACGACCACCGGCTCCTTGCCGGTGACGATCCCGGTCAGCACGGCGGCCGGGGTGGTGTTGCCGATGCCCATGTCCCCGGCGATCAGCAGATCGGCGCCCGCATCGACCAGTTCGTCGGCGACGGCCCGCCCGGCGGCGACGCTGCGGCGCGCCTCGTCCAGCGTCATCGCCTGCCCGCGCCGCAGGTCGCCGGTGCTGCGGCGCACCTTGTAGCGGGCCACGACGGGATCGGCGTCATCGGTGTCGACGGACATGTCCAGCACCTGGACCGCCGCGCCGGCGCGGCGCGCCAGCACGTTGACCGCGGCGCCGCCCGAGGCGATGTTGGCGACCATCTGCGCGGTGACCTCCGGCGGGAACGCGGACACCCCGTCGCGGGCCACCCCGTGGTCGCCGGCGAAGACCGCCACCTGCGGGGCGACGATCCGCCGCGGCGGACAGACGCCCTGGCACGACGAGACCCAGACGACGAGGTCCTCCAGGCGGCCGAGTGAGCCCGGCGGCTTGGTGAGCGTCAGCAGGCGCGCCCGGGCCTGTTCGGCGACGGTCTCGTCGGGCAGGTCGACCGGGGGGAAGTCGGCGTCGGTGGGGCCCGCCGCGGTTGCGGGGGGTCGTTTCGACCCTTCGGCCGCGGGCCGTCGCAGGCTCCGCCCCGCATGCTCAGGGCCAGGCTCGAGCTCGGCTCGCACCTCGCTCGGCGGGGCGGGCTGGTCAGGGGCGGCCTCGCTCGGCGGGGCGGGCCGGTGAGGGTCGGCCTCGGTCTGCCGGCGTGACAGCGGCCCGGTCGTGGCCACGGGCTGCAGGATCCGCCCGGCCACCACCAGCTCGACGTCGTCGCACGCCGCCGCGACGGCCAGATTCGCCGCGCCCAGGACGTCGGCGAAGCGGCGGCCGGCGTTGGTGGACGGCACCACGGACAGCCCGACCTCCGGGCTCACGATCACCAGGTCGCCGTCGTAGGCGGCGACCGCGGTCGCCAGCTCGGTGATCTCCGCGCCGAGATCGGCGCCGGGATCGTCCCAGCCGCCGGTGGCGTCGAGCAGGGCGGTGACCCAGTTCCCGAGGTCGTCGATCAGGGTCGGCACCCCGTCACCGTCGCGTAGCTGCCCGGCCAGATCGGTCGTCTCGACGGTGGTGAACCGGGTGTCGCGCCGGTCGCGGTGGGCCTGGACGCGGCGCGCCCACGACTCGTCGCCGCCGGGCACCGCACCCGTCGCGAGATAGCGGACGGCGGGCGGGCCGGCGAGGAGCGCCTCGGCCCGCGCCGACTTGCCCGACCGGGTGCCGCCGAGGATCAGTGTGCGCATGCGCGGCTAGACCTTGGCGCCGAGCGAGACCCGGGGCCGCGGCGCCCGCATCATGCGCAGCTGCATGGCCCGGGTGAACGCGTACAGACCGAGCCTGAAGCCGCCGTCGGTGCTGTCCGGGAACCGCTCGCGCACACGCTTGTTGACCAGGCGGCCCAGGATCAGGGAATCGATCACCATGAGCACCACGAAGAGCAGCATCACCAGTGACATGTACTGGCTGACGCTCGGAATCATCATCGTCACGATCAGCACGACGGCGAACGGCATGAACAGCCCGGCGAAGTTGCGCCGCGAATCGACCAGATCGCGCGTGTAGGCGCGCACCGGCCCGCGGTCGCGGGCGATCATGTACTTCTCGTCGCCCTCCATCATCTTCTCGCGCTGATCGGCGCGGGCCTTGTTCCGCTCGGCGCGCAGCTCCTTGCGCTCTTCCTTGGTCAGTGTCGACTTCTGGGCCTTCTTGCGGGCCCGGGCCTCGGCGCGCGTGGTCGGCGGCGGTGCGACCGGTCCGGTGCGGCGCCGCTGGGAATCGCGGCGTTTGGGAGTCGGGCGGCCCTTGCCGGGGGTGGTCGCGCCGGACTGCTTCGCGCCGTTGTCGGCGGCGGTGTCACTCGCGTTCTCGGCGGTGTCGGCGGAACTGTCGGCGGCCGCGTCCGCGCCGGATTTCCAGGGCATCTTCACGCCCACGAGCCTAAGCCATCGCCGAACCTCCCCGCGGAGCCGCCCGGCATAGCTAGAGTCGCTGACCATGACGGTGGGGGCGCGGGTGCTGGTGATGCCGGACTCGTTCGGCGGAACGCTCGACGCGGTGGAAGCGGCGGCGGCGATCGGGGCCGGCTGGCACGCCGCCCGCCCGCACGACGCCGTCTCGCTCGCCCCGCAATCCGACGGCGGTCCGGGCTTTGTCGAGGTGCTGGCCACCGCGTTCGGCGTGCGAGTCCGCACCCAGACGGTCGACGGTCCGCTGCGTACCCCGGTGCGGGCATCGTGGCTGCTGCACGACCGCACCGCCTATCTGGAGGTGGCCCAGGCGTGCGGTCTGCACCTGGTTCCCGACCCGGACCCGCGCACCGCCGTCGAGGCCGACACCGCGGGCGTCGGCGACCTGATCGCGGCGGCGCTGCTGGCCGGGAGCAGCCGCATCGTCGTCGGACTCGGCGGTTCGGCCAGCACCGACGGCGGGCGAGGGGCCTGCGAACGGCTCGGCGGGCCGGCCGCCGCGGGCCGGCTGTGCCGCGACGTGGAACTCATCGTGGCCACCGACGTCGACAATCCGCTGCTCGGCGCCGACGGTGCGGCCGCGACGTTCGGGCCGCAGAAGGGTGCCGATCCGGCGGCCGTGGCGTTCCTCGAGGAGCGGATGACGCGCTGGGCGGACCAGCTGGCCGCGGCCGGCGGCCGCGACGTGCGCGATCTGCCGGGTGCCGGAGCGGCCGGTGGACTCGGCGCGGCGCTCCTGGCCGCCGGCGCCCGGCGGGTCTCCGGGGCCGGTCTCATCGCCGAGCTGACGCGGCGACCCGCGGCGATCGCCGGTGCCGACCTGGTGATCACCGGGGAGGGCCGGATCGACGCGCAGACCGGTCACGGCAAGGTGGTCGACGCGATCGCGGCCGAGGCGACGGCCGCGGGCGTCCCGCTGATCGTGCTGGTCGGCGAGTCGCGGCTGACCGACGCCGAGGCGGCGCGGTTCGGTGAGGTCCATTCGCTGACCCATCACGCCGGGTCGCGCGCCGCCGCACTCGCGAACGCCGGGCCGGAGCTGACCAGCCTCACCGCGGAGCTGGCCGCGGGGTGGACCGGCGCGCGTGGCGCTCGTTCCGGCTATTGACCGCCGGCCACCCGGATGGTCTGGCCGGTGATCCAGCCGGCCGCCGGTGAGGCGAGGAATTCGATGACCGAGGCGATCTCGGCCGGTTCGGCGAGGCGGCCGAACGGCAGATGGAACATCCGGGGATCGAGGTGCGCGCCGAAGCGCTGCGCGGTGTCGAGCGCGAGCCCGGTGTGGGTGCCGCCCGGTGCCACGGCGTTCACGGTGATCGATCGCGCGGCCAGGTCGACGGCCAGGCAGCCGACGAAGGCTTCGACCGCCGCCTTGCTCGCACTGTAGATCGCATGGTTGGCGAACGGCGTGCTGGCGCTGATCGACGACAGACACACGATGCGCCCGCCGTCGGGTATGAACGGCAGGGCACTCTGGATCGCGAAGTAGACGCCCCGGGTGTTGGTGCCGAAGACCGTGTCGTAGATCTCCGGGGTGGCCTCGTCGATGTGTTCGAGGTGCTCGATGCCGGCCGGAATGCAGAGCACGTCGATCGTGCCGCCGAGCCACTGCGCCGCCGCGCCGATCGCCTCTCGTGTGCGTGCGATGTCGGCGAGGTCGGCGCACACGCTCCGGACCCGGCGCCCGGATTCCGCGGCGATCGAGTCGGCGGCCTCGTCCGCGGCGGCGTGGTCGGAGCGGTAGCCGATCACCACATCCGAACCGGCGCCGGCGAGAGCGCGCGCGGCCGCGAGGCCGATGCCGCGGCTCCCGCCGAGGACGACGGCCCCGCGCTTCGTGTCTGCCTCCATACGTTCTCTCCTCACTCGTCGGCCCGGTAGCCGAGCATGCCGGTGGTCATCGCGATGATCGACCGCTGCCGGTCGGGATCCATGGCGGCGGGGTCGCCCGCGTGGGTGGCTTCGTAGTCGGCGAGCAGGGCGAACAGCGCGCTCGTGGTCCCGGTCAGCCGGTGCACCCGCTCGTCGGGCGGAAGATCGCGCATCTCCGCGTGCAGGAGGCGCGCGAGCTTGTCGGTGGCGGGCCAGCGGTCGAGGCGCTGGGCGGTGAGGACCTCCGGGTGGGTGCGTACCCGATCGAGGAACCGCGCGTAGTGGGTGGAGCCCTGCGCGTACGGCACCGTGAACATCGGTTCCACCAGCACGCGTACCAGCGCGGGCAGGCCGACCGGCTCCGTCTCGCCGGTCGCGATGTCGGCGAGCATCGCCATGCGCTGCTGGTCGAGGCCGGCCTGCCGGCGTTCGACGATCCCGACGATCAGCCCGTCGCGGGAACCGAAGTGATAGTGCACCGCGGAGTTGTTGCGCTGGCCGGCGGCCAGGGCGATGTCGCGCAGAGCGACGTCCGGGCCGCGTTCGGCGATCAATCGTTCGCCCGCGAGCAGGAGCTGTTCGTGTCCCTGTCGGGTACCGCCGGAGGTCATGCCGCGAGCCTAGTATTAAGCGAAAGTATTTACAAGAATAATCATATGTGATTAAAGTCGGGGCCATGCGTCACGACCAGCACTGCGCGGACCCCGCCGTTCACCAGATCGAGGCCCTGGGGGCGGTGGTGCAGATCGCCTTCGTCGTCCCGGACCTCTCGCGTGCGACCGCCGGTCTCGGGGCCGGGCTCGGGGTGCCGCGATGGCTTCGACTCGACGACGTCGCGTTCACGCCGGGGTCGTGCCGGTACCGGGGTGCGCCGGCGGACTTCACCGCGGCGGTGGCCTTCGGGATGTCGGGCGATCTGCAGATCGAGGTGATCGAACCGCGGGCGGGCGTCTCCGTCTACCACGAATTCCTCGAACGCGCGGATACGGGCGGGCTGCATCACGTGGCGGTGCTGCCGGACGACCTGGATGCCGCGAAGGCCCGGCTCGCCGCCGCGGGGCACCCCATCGTGCAGGAGGGGGTGATGGCCGGCGGCGCACTGCGCTTCGCGTACGTCGAGCCCGACGGGCCGGCCGGGTTGCTCGTCGAACTCCTGGAGATGAGCACCGGTCTCCGCGAGTACCTGACCCAGGCGTGACCGCCACCCGGAGCCGCGGCGACGACCGCGGCGGACGACAGGAGGAATGATCGATGGCGACAGACATCCGGGAGATCGACACCGGAACCGGTTTCGACAGATTCGCGCGGGGCTGGCACTGCCTCGGGCTCGCCGAGGACTTCCGGGACGGCAGGCCGCACGCGGTCGACGCCTTCGGGACCCGGCTGGTGGTGTTCGCCGACGCCGGGGGTGAGCTGCGCGTCCTCGACGGCTACTGCCGGCACATGGGCGCGGACCTGGGCGCGGGAACGCTGCGGGACGGTCGCGTGGCGTGCCCGTTCCACGGCTGGCAATGGGACGGCGGCACCGGCCGCTGCGCCGTCGTACCGTACGCCAAACGAACCCCGAAGCTGGCGCGCACCCGCACCTGGCACAACGCGGAGATCAACGGGCAGTTGCTCGTCTGGCACGACCACGAGCAGGACCCGCCGCCGCCGGATCTGCTGCCGCCGGCGATCGACGGATTCGCCGAGGGCCGCTGGAGCGAGTGGGCCTGGCGCAGCGAACTCATCACCGGGTCGCACTGCCGGGAGATCGTCGACAACAACGTCGACATGGCGCACTTCTTCTACATCCATCACGCCTACCCGACGTACTTCAAGAACGTGCTCGACGGCCAGACGGCCACCCAGCTCATGCATTCGAAGGCGCGCGAGGACATCTTCGGGGATTCGCCGTACTACCACCCCGACTCGCTGCTGCGGTCGGAGGCGACCTACTTCGGTCCCGCGTACATGATCAACTGGCTCCACAACGACTTGGGCGACGGCACGACCATCGAGGTGGTGCTGACCAACGCCCACTACCCGGTGACTCAGGACTCGTTCGTGCTGCAGTGGGGTGTCGCGGTGGCGGCCCTCCCCGGAGCCGGGCCCGGGCAGACCCGCGCGCTGGCCCGGGCCTTCTCCGCCAAGTTCTCCGAGGGCTTCCTCGAAGACGTCGAGGTCTGGCGGCACAAGACGAGGATCGACAACCCGCTGCTCACCGAGGAGGACGGGCCGGTATATCAGCAACGCCGCTGGTACGAGCAGTTCTATCTCGACAAGTCCGAGGTCACGGCGGACATGACCGCGCGGTACGAGAGCGAGATCGACGTGCGTCACGCGCGCCGGGAATGGGACGCGGAGATCCAGCGGAATCTGCTGGAGAGGCGGTGAGCCGCTCATGAAGATCGTCATGCACGATGCCGCCCGCTGCGCGAACAGCGGCCGCTGCGCGGCGCTCGCCCCCGATGTCTTCGCGCCGCGCGGTACCCCGGACCGGTTGCGCCGGATCGTCGTCGACGGTGACGACGAAGACTATCTCCGGCGCATCGTCGCGCCGCTGTGCCCGGCCCGGGCCATCGGGCTGGTCGACCCGCGCCTGCCGAGGGAGGCCTGACCGGGCACGGCGGTGGGGGAATATCCGATCGCGGAGTACCGTTATAGCCGACGGCTGCGCTTCACCGCCCGTGGTGGAGGCGCCGCCGGTAGATCGGAAGGCGTCACCGCCTTTGCCCGCAGACATGAGGGAGCACCCATGACCGTCCAGAACGAGACCGCACAGTCGGGTGTGGTCCTGACCGATTCCGCCGCCGCCAAGGCCAAGGCCCTGCTCGACCAGGAGGGCCGCGACGACATGGCCCTGCGCATCGAGGTGCAGCCCGGCGGCTGCGCCGGCCTGCGCTACCAGCTGTACTTCGACGACCGCACCCTCGACGGCGACATCGTCGACGTCTTCGGCGGCGTCAAGCTGGCCGTCGACCGGATGAGCGCCCCGTACATGAAGGGCGCGACCATCGACTTCGTCGATTCGATCGAGAAGCAGGGCTTCACCATCGACAACCCGAACGCCACCGGCAGCTGTGCCTGCGGCGATTCGTTCAACTGATCGCGCGCAGCGCAGCGACCCCGACGGCCGCCGTCCCCCGAACAGGGGGAGGCGGCCGTCGTCGTTCCGCCTCCGTTTAGGCTGAGCGAATGTTCATTGCCGTATGCGGGTCGCTCGCGACCGACCATCTGATGAAGTTCCCCGGAAAGTTCTCCGAACAGCTGGTCGCCGACCAGCTGGAGCACATCTCGCTGAGCTTCCTGGTGGAGGACCTGGTGGTCCGCCGCGGCGGCGTGGGCGGCAACATCGCCTTCGCGATCGGTGCGCTCGGCGGAAATCCGCTGCTGATCGGCGCGGCCGGTGAGGACTTCGGCGACTACCGCGACTGGCTCAGCGACCACGGCGTCGACTGCCGCGGTGTGCGCATCTCGGGCACCCAGCAGACCGCGCGATTCATGTGCACCACCGACGAGACGATGGCGCAGCTGGCCTCGTTCTACCCGGGTGCGATGTCTGAGGCCCGCCGCATCGACGTGACCGAGGTCTTCGACGAGACCGGCCGTCCCGACCTGGTCCTGATCGCCCCGGACGACCCCGAGGCCATGGTCCGGCACACCGAGCTGTGCCGCGACCACGGCATCGCCTTCGCGGCCGACCCGAGCCAGCAGCTCGCCCGGCTCGACGGAGACACCGCGCGGAACCTCATCGAGGGTGCCGAATACCTGTTCACCAACGACTACGAGTGGGGTCTGCTCCGGCAGAAGACGGGTCTGACCGACGACGACGTCGCCGCCCTGGTCAAGATCCGCATCACCACGCGCGGGGCCGACGGCATCGACATCGTGCCGACCGGCGGCGACGCGATCCACGTCCCGGTGGTCCCGGTGGCCGAAGCGGTCGATCCCACCGGCGTCGGCGACGGCTTCCGCGCCGGATTCCTCACCGGCCGGTCACGCGGCCTGAACTTCGAGCGCGCCGCCCAGCTCGGCGCGATGGTCGCCACCCTCGTCCTGGAATGCGAGTCGACGCAGGGCTGGGAGTGGGATCGCGACGGCGCCGTCGAGCGTATCCGCGGCGCGTACGGCGATCAGGCGGCCGCCGACATCCACGCGGTGCTCTGAACCCGGCCGGACGGTCCCGGGGCCACCGCGGCCCCGGGACGTCCCGTCAGAGCCGGACCGGGTAGTCGCGCTCCTCGATCTGCGGATCGATGGAGCCGTCGACGAAGATCCCGTACCAGATCATGAAGCACAGCACCGTCCACAGCCGCCGGCTGTTGTCCACCACCCCGGCCCGGTGCTCGTCGAGCATCTGCAACACGAACCGCTTGTCGAAGAGGTGATCGGTGTCGGAGGCGACGATGGTCGACCGCGCCCAGTCGTACATCTCCGGCCCGGCCAGCCAGTGGCGCAGCGGGACCGGGAAACCGAGCTTCTTCCGATGCAGCACGTGCGCCGGCACGATCTGCTCCAGCGCCTTGCGCAGCGCGTACTTGGTGGTGCCATGACTGATCTTCTCGTCGAACGGAAGTCGTTCGGCGACGGCGAAGACCTCCTTGTCGAGGAACGGCACCCGCAGTTCCAGTGAGTTCGCCATCGTCATCTTGTCGGCCTTGACCAGGATGTCGCCGCGCAGCCAGGTGAACATGTCGAGGTGCTGCATGCGCGCCACCGGATCCATGCCGGTGCTCGTGGCGTAGATCGGCGCGGTGACGTCCATGTGCGTCCAGTCCGCGCGGTAATTGCGGAGCACGCGGCGCAGCCGCTCGTCGTCGAAGCTGCGGGCGTTGCCGTAGTAGCGCTCCTCCAGGGTCTTCGATCCCCGGTCGAGCAGGCTCTTCCCGCGGGTGCCCTCGGGGATCTTCTGGCTGAGCTTGCCTGCGGCCCGGCGCATCCGCGGTCCCAGCTTCTCGAACGACCGGAGCGAGAGCGGCTCCTTGTAGATGGTGTAGCCGCCGAAGAGCTCGTCCGCGCCCTCCCCGGACAGCACCACCTTCACATGCTTGCGGGCTTCGGCGGCCACGTAGTACAGCGGGACCAGCGACGGATCGGCCACCGGATCGTCGAGGTACCAGATGATCTTCGGGATGGCCGCGATGTACTCCTCGGGACTGACCACCTTGATCACATGTCGCGCGCCGATCGCCTCGGCCGATTCGGCGGCGACGTCGATCTCCGAGTAGCCCTCGCGCTCGAAACCGGTGGTGAAGGTGATCAGATCCGGGTTGTGCTGGATGGCCAGCGCGGCGATCGCCGTCGAATCGATGCCGCCGGACAGGAACGACCCGACGGTGACGTCGGCCCGCATGTGCTTGGCGACAGAATCGCGCAGGACGTCGGCGATCTCGTCGTACCGGGCCGCTTCGCCGGGCCGGGCGAACGGCTGCACGGCGAACCGCGGCCGGAAGTAGCGGGTGGTCGTCGGCGCCTCGCCGGGCCGCAGCGTCGCGTAGGTGCCCGATTCCAGACGCCGGATGTCGGCGTGCAGCGACTCCGGTTCCGGGACGTACTGCAGGACCGTGTAGTGCTCGACGGCACGCGGATCCAGCTCGGAGTCGAGTCGGAGGGCGTCGAGCAGTTGCAGCAGGCTCTTCTTCTCGCTGCCGAACGCGGTGCCGCCGGGGCCCGTCGCCAGGTAGAGCGGCTTGATGCCGAACGGGTCGCGGGCCAGGAACAGCTCCCGGGTCACCGTGTCCCAGACCGCGAAGGCGAACATGCCGCGGAGCTTGCGCACCACGTCCGGGCCCCAGTGGTGGAAGCCGGCGACGATGGGCTCGCCGTCGCCGTCGGTGGCGAACTCCGCGCCGAACTCGCGCTGCAACTCCTCGCGTAGCTCCAGGTAGTTGTAGATCTCCCCGTTGAAGGCGAGCGCGTAGCGTTCCGGTTCCTCCGGCGGCCCCCAGCGCAGCGGCTGAGCCGAATGCTCGATGTCGATGATCGAGAGCCGATTGAAACCGAAGACGACGTCCTGGTCGTTCCAGGTGAGCGCATCGTCCGGCCCGCGGTGGCGCATGCAGTGCGAGGCCTCCGCGATCAGGTCGACGAGCGACGGCGCCGAGCCGTCGGCGGTGAGCATTCCGAGCAAGCCGCACACGTCTGCCGCGCCCCTTACTGTTCGGTGTCGTGAAAAAGGCGCCCGATCCGGATCGGGTGCCAACCTCTCTACTATGCCGCAGAGCGGTGATCGGCGGCGAACCCGGCGCACCGCCGAAGACGCAGGACCGGTGCCTTCGCCCAGGTCGCCGGTGGTGGTGACACGACGGGGAGACCCAATCGCGACCAGTTCGCCGTGTTGGTCTACGCTGCGTAGTACATGGTGCGAGAATGTCCATCAGCGAGTGCTGCACGACGGACTCCTCGCGCGCAAACAGCTCCCTGTCAGCAGGAAGGCGTGACATTGACTCACGGTGGACGTAAGTCGGCCCGGCGCATCACTGCGTCGCGCACGGTGAAGCGAGTCGGCGGACTCGGCGCTTTGGCGGCTGCCGCGCTGTTCCTTACCGGTTGCAGTCCGGAAGAAGCGGTGCGTTTCGGCTGGCCTGCCGGTGTGACTCCGGAGAGCCACGACATGCTCCGGCTCTGGCAGTGGGCCTGCATCGCGGCCCTCGTGATGGGCATCTTGGTCTGGGGCCTGATCTTCTGGACCATCACCTTCCATCGCCGCAAGAAGAACCAGACCGAGCTCGACGCGACCGATCCCGGCTCGGAGTTCCCGCGCCAGACCGGCTACAACGTGCCGCTGGAGCTGGCCTACACCGCGATCCCGTTCGTGCTGATCGCGATCCTGTTCTACTTCACCGTCATCACCCAGACGAAGGTGGAGAAGAAGGTCGACGATCCGGCCGTGGTGGTCGACGTCACCGCGTTCCAGTGGAACTGGAAGTTCGGCTACAACCAGGTGAAGACCTCGAACGGCGACACCCTGGTGTCGAAGGACCAGTCCCGCAAGGGCGGCCCCTTCGAGATCCAGCAGCAGCCGGACTACATCGAGTTCCACGGCAAGGAGATGGAGAAGCCGGGCCCCGCTGGTGGTCGCGACGACGACATCCGCAACTACCTGACCTTCGACAAGATCGAGACCCTGGGCACCTCCTCGGAGATCCCGATTCTGGTGCTGCCGACCAAGACCCGTATCCAGTTCGATCTGGCTTCCGCGGACGTCGTGCACTCGTTCTGGGTTCCGGAGTTCCTGTTCAAGCGCGACGTCATGCCGTTCCCCAAGGAGAACAAGCAGGAGTCGACCTTCCAGATCAGCGAAATCGAGCGTGAGGGCGCCTTCGTCGGTCGCTGCGCGGAGATGTGCGGCACCTACCACGCGATGATGAACTTCGAGGTCCGCGCCGTGCCGCGCGAGGTCTTCGACCAGTACATCAACTACCGCAAGAACAACCCGGACAAGACCAACGCCGAGGCGCTCACGGCCGTGTGCCAGGAGCCGGAGTCGGTGGTCACGGTGCCGTTCAACACCCGCCGGGTGGCGAACACCGATGTCCCGAAGAACCTGGGCAACAAGAACGACACGTCCATCCCGAACTGCACTCCGGCGAAGTAAGAGGAGCACGACTCGCTATGAAGATCGAATCTCGAATCTTTGAAGCCATCGCGGTGTTCTTCATCGTGATGGGCATCATCTACGCCGTGGCGACCTACTTCTACCGGACCGGCGTCGAATGGGCGGGCGTGGCCTGCCTGTTCTTCTCCGCCGCGCTCTCGCTCCTGGTCGGCAGCTACTTCCGGTTCGTGGCGCGCCGCGTGGAGATCCGCCCCGAGGACTACGACGAGGCCGAGATCGAAGACGGTGCCGGCGAGCTGGGCTTCTTCAGCCCGCACAGCTACTGGCCCATCATGATCGCCGGTGCCGCCGCGCTGTTCGCCATCGGCTTCGCCACTGGCAACTTCTGGTTCTCGATCGGCGTGGCCCTGTTCCTGGTGGCCGCCGTCGTCGGCCTGGTGATGGAGTACCACGTGGGGCCCGAGAAGCACTGACGTCGCTCCCGAGTCGTCGAGGCCGCACCCGGTTCGCCGGGTGCGGCCTTCGTCGTCTGGGGGTATCAGCCGATGGGGGGCTGAAGTCGCGGGTCGGGCCGGTGTCCGCGTGGCGACCGCACTCCGTGAGACGCCGCATGGGCAGCGGACGGGCACCGTCGGTTCTCGGTGACGATGATCAGTCGCACGCCAGACGGGGCTGCCCGCGGCGTCGTGGTGGGGTGGTGGCGACGGGAGGAATCGGGACGGTCCTCGTCGCGTATTCGGCCCGCTGTCGTCGGATCGCTCCGTCGAGCCCACGCCTCGTGTCGACGCCGGCCGACGATAATACGACGACGGTGGCGCGGGCAGAGGCTCCGGCCGCGTTCGTTGCTCGACGTCACTACGCGGCAGCCCACAGGACCCCGGTATTTGCTTCCGTGGCGCCATAATGCGTAACCCAGGGGTTTCGCGTGCCCGTGCGCGCTGCGCTCACTGTGGGCCTGTGCGCCGTGCTTCGAGACGGTGGTCGTGGCTGCCGCAAAAACCCGTACCGTCAGCGGGTGGCCGCTGACCGGGTGACCGGGATCAGGCCGTAGCGCGTGCCGTGGTGCGATTCACCGACGACGTGCTCGCGACCACTGATCGCGGGATACGCGAGAACGGTCACCGTCGACTCGATGCGTCGTAGTCAGGCGACCGGCCGGCGCGCCTGCTGATCGAGGCGCAGCGGGCCGGCCGCCGTGTTCTTGCGATGCCGGCCCCGGGCTGAAGCTAGCTCGGGCGCCGGAGGGTGCGGACTATCGCGATCAGGTACCCGGCCACCAACGGAGCAATGATCGCGTACCTGGTACGTAAGCGGTTCACCGGCACGACGGAGATCGTCCCGTGTCAACGGCGGGTGAAATCTGACCCCCTATCGACGTCTGAAACCTGACCCCCTTTGATGGTTGGTTACTGCTGTTCGCCCGGTTCGGGCGAAGTTGTGAGGAGCTCCCGTCGGGAGCGGGTCCGGT
>NZ_JBPSDN010000025.1:0-66650 GCF_052036135.1 Gordonia marina | reverse complement strand
TGACCCTGACCACCGACACAAACACCGACTCGACGACGGAGGTGACCACCGATGACCTGATGCAAATACCAGCCTGACCACCACCGAAGGATCAACAACGAGTTACACCACTACTTGGGGCTTGACCGCTCGACGTCGCCGAGGGCCGGCTCCCCGCCTGATCGCGCCGTGCGCGGGGTCGTCGACCGTGCGAGTCTGGAACGGTGAAACGCTACTCATGCCGTCGCTGCGGCGCGGCGCTGTTCTTCGAGAACTCCATCTGCGTGACGTGTGGCTCGGCGGTCGCGTTCTCGCGCGCGGAACGCGAGATCGTGCCGGTCGACGACGGCTCCTACGTCGACGCGGACGGGCTGATCTGGCACGTCTGCGAGAATCTCGGACTGTCGGGCTGCACCTGGCTGGCGGAGGTCGCCGGTGGTCAGTGCTTCGCGTGCGATCTGACGCGGACGCGTCCGGCCGATGACGACGAGACCGGCATCGCGCAGCTCGTGGACGCCGAGCGCGCCAAGCGGCAACTGGTGGCCGAACTCGATACCCTCGGATTCCCGCTGGTCGGCAAGCGGGACGACCCGCTGAACGGACTCGCTTTCGACCTGCTGTCCAGTGCCGACGAGCAGGTGCTCATCGCCCACGCGGATGGAATCGTCACGATCGATCTCGCGGAGAGCGACGACGTGCACCGCGAGAAGGTGCGCGATCAGCTGGACGAGCCGTACCGGACGATGCTCGGGCACCTGCGGCACGAGGTCGGCCACTACTACGAATGGCAACTGGTGGAACTGGTCGGCGGCGGCCTGCTCGATCGGGCCAGGACGTTGTTCGGCGACGAGACGTCCTCGTATCAGGACGCGGTCGCGCGGCACTACGACGACGGACCTCCGCCGGGATGGGAGGAGACGTTCGTCTCGTCGTACGCGACGATGCATCCGTACGAGGACTTCGCCGAGACATGGGCGCACCATCTCCATATCCAGGACGCCGTGGAGACGGCCGTCGCGTACGGCCTGCTTCCGGCCCGGGAGGTGCGCAGCCGGGACTCCTTCCGGGATCTGGTGAGCCGGGACTGGATTCCGCTCGCGACGGCTCTCAACATGGTCAATCGCTCGATGGGCCTGCACGATCTCTACCCGTTCGTCCTGTCCGGGCCGATCCTGGACAAGCTGGAGTTCGTCGCGGCCCTGCGTCCGGTGTAGCGGAGGCCGGCGGATCGGTAGACTCGGTCGATGTGAGCACGAGGATCCCGACCCCGTACGAGGACCTGCTGCGGCAGGTGATGTCGACCGGTACACCGAAGGCCGACCGGACGGGGACCGGGACCCGCAGCATCTTCGGCGCGCAGCTCCGGTACGACCTCGCCGAAGGTTTCCCGCTGATCACCACCAAGCGTGTCCATCTCAAGTCGATCGTCTACGAGCTGCTGTGGTTCCTGCGCGGTGACTCCAACGTGCGGTGGCTTCAGGAGCACGGCGTCACCATCTGGGACGAGTGGGCCGACGCCGACGGCGACCTCGGCCCCGTCTACGGGGTCCAATGGCGCAGTTGGCCGACGCCCTCGGGCGCGCACGTCGACCAGATCCAGGCGGCGCTCGATCTGCTGAGATCCGATCCGGACTCGCGGCGCAACCTCGTCTCGGCGTGGAACGTCGGCGAGATCCCGCAGATGGCGCTGCCGCCGTGCCACGCGTTCTTCCAGTTCTACGTCGCGGACGGCAAACTCAGCTGCCAGCTGTATCAGCGCAGCGCCGACCTGTTTCTCGGGGTGCCGTTCAACATCGCGTCGTACGCGCTGCTCACCCACATGATGGCGCAGCAGGCCGGGCTCGGCGTCGGTGAGTTCATCTGGACCGGTGGCGACTGCCACGTCTACGACAACCACGTCGAGCAGGTCCGCGAACAACTCGCACGTGACCCCTACCCGTATCCGGAACTCGAACTGCGGCAGGCGGATTCGATCTTCGACTACACCTACGACGACGTCCGCGTCGTCGGCTACGAGTCGCACCCGGCGATCAAGGCGCCGGTCGCGGTCTGACGGCAGGAACGAGGAGAGCGGTGGACATCACGCTGGTCTGGGCGCAGGATCGCGCCGGCGCGATCGGGCGCCGGGGCGCCATTCCGTGGCGGGTGCCCGAGGACATGGCTCACTTCCGCGAGGTCACCGGCACGGGTGCGGTGATCATGGGGCGCAAGACCTGGGAGTCGTTGCCGGAGCGTTTCCGGCCGCTGCCGGGGCGACGGAACATCGTGCTGACCCGCTCGGGTGCCTTCACCGCCGACGGCGCGGAGGTGGCGACCGATCTCGAAGCCGCACTCGAGCTGGTCGGACGGGTCGCGGCGGTGATCGGCGGAGGCGAGATCTATCGCGCCGCCATGGCGCACGCCACGCGACTGCACGTCACGGAAATCGGGATGCTGGTCGACAGCGCCGATGCCTTCGCTCCCGAGGTCGACCTCGACACCTGGGAGCAGGCCCGGGTGAGCGACTGGCGACACTCGCGGACCGGCACGCTCTACCGCTTCCTCGAGTACCGGCGGATCGACTACACCGCCCGGTGACCATCGAACTCTCGCCGGCGCAGGCGCGCCGGATCGCGCTCGCCGCACAGGGATTCGCCGATCCGGTGCCTACCGGTCCGCCCACGCGCGCCCATCTGCGGCGGGTGCTCGGCCGCACCCGGCTGCTCCAGATGGACTCGGTCAACGTGCTGGCACGGGCACACTATCTGCCCGCGTTCAGCCGTCTCGGACCGTACGACGACGCGCTGCTCGACCGCGCCGCGTGGCGATCGACCGCCCGGGCACCCCGGCTCCTCGCCGAATACTGGGCGCACGAGGCCGCACTGATCCCCGTCGACGACTGGCCGCTGTTCCGCTGGCGCATGCGTGAGTACGCCGAAGGACGCTGGCGGCATACGCGAGAGGTGCTGGCGCGCAACGGATCTCTCGCCGACGACGTGGTGGCCGTGATCGCCGAGGCGGGTCCGAGCACGCCGCGCCGCCTCGAAGAAGCACTCGGGATCGAGCGGCCGTCGTCGCAGAAGGGCAGCTGGTGGGTGCGCGGCGAGGTGAAGCACCTGTGCGAGGCGCTGTTCGCCGGCGGCCGGCTCTCCGCGGTGCGCGACGACCAGTTCTCCCGGCACTACGACCTCACCGAGCGGGTCATCGACCCCGGTGTCCTCGCGCAGCGGATCTGTGACGACGATGCCCGGCGCGAACTGGTGCGCCGGGCGGCCGCGGCGCACGGTATCGCGACGGTGGCCGATCTGGCCGACTACTACCGCCTCAAGACGGCGCAGGTCCGCGGGGTGCTCGGCGACCTGATCGACGACGGCACCGTGACCGAGGTGTCCGTCCGGGGCTGGGCGGACCCCGCGTATCTGCACCGCGACGCACGCCGTCCCCGCCGCGTGCGGCGGTCGGCGCTCCTCTCGCCGTTCGATCCGCTCGTCTTCTTCCGGCCGCGTACCGAACGGCTCTTCGACTTCCACTACCGGATCGAGATCTACGTCCCCGAACACAAGCGCGTGCACGGCTACTACGTGCTGCCGTACCTGCTCGACGGCGAGCTGGTCGCCCGCGTCGACCTGAAGGCCGACCGTAAGTCCGGTGTGCTGCACGTACTCTCGGCGCATCGCGAACCGGGCGCCGACGCCGGACCGGTCGCCGAGACGCTGGCGGGTGATCTGCGGGCGATGGCGGACTGGCGCGGTCTGGGTGACGTCGTCGTGCATCCGCGCGGCGACCTGTCCGGGCCGCTCGCGGTGGCCGCCGCGCGTTAGCCTCGCCGAGCGGAGCTGTTGCGTCCGGCGTAAATTCTGGTTTGTGAACTGGTTCAGCACCGGGGGCGCCGGCTACGCCGAGCACCGCCCGACCTATCCCGCGAGGCTGGCGCGCCTGCTGGCCGAGGCCGCACCGCGCCGCCGTGTGGCGGTGGACGTCGGTTGCGGAACCGGACAGTTCACCGCGCTGCTGGCCGAGTACTTCGACACCGTGATCGGGCTGGACCCCAGCCTGGATCAGCTGGCGAACGCCGCGGTCCGGCCGGAGATCGAGTACCGCGCGGCCCCGGCGGAGGCGACCGGACTGCCCGACGGCGGTGCCGATCTGATCACCGTCGCCCAGGCGGCCCACTGGTTCGACCTGCCCGTCTTCTACGACGAGGTCCGGCGGATCGCCGCCGACGGTGCCGTGCTGGCGCTCATCACCTACGGGGTGGTGGAACTCGAGCCCGATCTGGCGCCGCGGTTCTCGCGGCTGTACACCGAGGAGATCGGGCCGTACTGGCCGCCCGAACGCAGGCATGTCGACAACCACTACGCCGATCTCGAGTTCCCCTTTCCGCGGATCCCGATCGAGGCGCCCGCCATCGAGCGGGACTGGACGCTCGACGAGTTCACCGGCTATCTGCGGACCTGGTCCGCGGTGCGCCGCGCGGAGACGGAGGGCGCCGACGACGTCGTCGAAGCCTTCGCCGACGACGTTCGCGGGGACTGGGGCGACGAGCACCGGCTGGTCCGGTTCCCGGTCACGGTGCTGGCCGGCGTCGTGCGGGACCGAGGTGCCCGGAACGGCGGCGGGGCGTCGGACGGGTGAGCCCGCAGTCACCGGAGACGCTGGCGCATCTGCGGCGGGCCCGCGACCTGATGGACCGTGACTACGCGCAGCCTCTCGACGTCCCGGCGATGGCGGTGCGCGCACTGATGTCGCCGTCGCACTTCTCGCGCGAGTTCAAGACGGCGTACGGCGAGACTCCCTACGGCTACCTCGTGACCCGGCGGGTGGAGCGTGCGATGGCGTTGTTGCGCGGCGGGTCGTCGGTGACCGACGCCTGCATGACGGTCGGGTTCTCATCGCTCGGGTCGTTCAGCAGCACCTTCACCCGGATCGCGGGTGAGACTCCGTCGGCCTATCGTGCTCGCCCGCACGACGGGCTCGAGGCGATGCCGTCGTGCATCACTAAGATCCTGGCCCGGCCGATGCCTCCGCGCTGAGTACGGCGTCCCGGCTTCGAGCAGGATTGGAGAAGCACCGCGCGGCCGACGGCCCCTACCGTGGGAGCCATGAGCAACGACATCGATCTCACCGTCACTCCCATCACCGTCGACGACGTCGACGCCGCTCTCGGCTTCTACCGGGACGGTCTCGGTCTCGAGGTGAAACTCGACGTCCCGAACGGCGAATTCCGTTGGGTCACACTGGGTTCGGCCGACTCGGAGTCGAACATCGTCCTGTCCGCCCCGGGCGCCGGCCGCTCGCCGGAGGACGCGGAGGCGCTGCACCGCCTGGTCGCCAAGGGCGTGATGGGGCCGTACATCTTCACCGCCGGTGACCTGGACACGGTGTTCAACCGGCTCGTCGACAGCGGCGCCGAGGTGCTGCAGGAGCCGACGGTCCAGCAGTGGGGGCCGCGCGACTGCGCCTTCCGCGATCCGGCGGGAAACATGATCCGGATCAACGCGGCCGGCTGACCTCGCGCGCGTCATCCGAACCCGAGCCCCGGTGATATGAGCAGCAGATCCCCGGGTTTGGTGACCACATGCTGGTCACGAACGACGGGCCTCCTCACCTGCCCCGTGGCTGGGGGATGATCCCCCGGGGCTGGTGACCATCGGCGGGTCACCAGTCCCGGATGTGCTCACGCGTCCCAGGTGTGGAGAGCAATCCCGGGGCTGCGCTGCCGACGATCGCCCGCCCGCGCCGACGGTCTACGGTTCTCCTGTGACCAACGACAATCCCGGTATGGAGATCCACGGCGCCTGGGGCGCGCTGCTGCCCGACGACACCCGCGCGCAGATGGCGGTGGTCGGCCGCGACGGCCGGCACGTCGTGATCTATCGCACCGGCGAGGACGACTGGGACACGCTCGCGGTCGCGTACGACGAGGAAGCCGCCAAGCGCACCGCCGACCTGGTCCGGAAGATGACCGGCATGCCCGAATACCTCCGGATCGGCGGAGAAGGGATTCTCACCGGGCTGGACTCGGAGCATCCCGGAGTGGAATGGGTGGTCCCGACCGCCGTCGTCGACGACCCGGACCCCATCGTCCGGATCACCGGCCCGGGCACCGATCGGCTCTGGGCGGTGCCGAGCACCGACGGCGAGGTCCTCGGTCTGCTCAACCCCGACGGCGACCCCCGCGAAATCGCCGAGTTCACCTCGGCCGGCGCTGCCGACGCGTTCATCGCGATGGTGGACGCCCTCTTCGCCCTCGCCGGAAGCCGCGGCTTCACCGAAGGACTGGGCGACGACTGAGCCTGTCCGCCGCCCGACCGCACTACGCTGGGCCCTGTGACTACCTTTCAGAAGGCCGCGCGACAGGTGAACAAGCTGGTGGCGCCGATGCTGAATCTTCCGCTGGTCGGGTCGCTCCTGCGCAGGTCGATGACCGAACTCACCTACACGGGCCGGCGCAGCGGTGAGACCTTCCATCTCGTCGTGAACTACACCCGGCGCGGCGAGGACGAGATCGTCGTCGGCGTGGCCATGCCGGACCAGAAGACCTGGTGGCGCAACTTCTCCCCGGAACCCGGCCCGATCCTGGTGAAGCTCGACGGGACGCAGCGGCCCGGGACCGCCGTCGCCAAGCGCTCCGACAAGGGCACGAGCGTGCGCATCATCTTGCAGCCCCTGGGAATCACCGACGCGGAGGACCACCGCGGGAGCGATCTGTGACCGACCGCCGACTGCCCCTCGAGGGTGTCCGCGTCCTGGAGCTCGGCAACTACATCGCCGCGCCGTCGGCCGGGCGACTGCTCGCCGATTTCGGCGCGGAAGTGATCAAGATCGAGCGGGAGAGCGGCGACGAACTCCGTAACTGGCGGCTCTACGCGGGCGAGACCTCCATGCTCTTCCGCACGCTCAATCGCAACAAGAAGTCGATGGTCCTCGACCTGCGCACCGAGGACGGCCGCGACGACGCCGCGCAGCTCGCCGCGCAGTGCGACGTGGTCCTGGAGAACTTCCGGCCGGGCACCCTGGAGAAGTGGGGGATCGGTCCGGACGTGCTCAGCGCGGGCAACCCGGACCTGATCTTCGTCCGCATCTCGGCCTTCGGACAGACCGGACCGTACTCCGAGCGTCCCGGATTCGCGGCGGTCGCCGAGGCCTACGGCGGCTTCCGGGAACTGATCGGCGACCCCGACCGCCCGCCGGTGCGCACCGGCGTCTCCATCGGGGATTCGATCGCCGGACTCTACGGCGCCTTCGGTGCGGTCATGGCCCTGTACGACGTGCTGCGCCGCCGGGACGCCGCGGAGGAGCCGCTGCCGCTCGCCGACCGGATCGTCGACGTCGCGCTCCACGAAGCGATCTTCTCGATGATGGAGTCGCTGGTCCCCGACCTCGGCGCCTACGGGGTGAAGCGCGAGCGCACCGGCGGCCGCATGCAGGGGATCGCCCCGTCGAACGCCTATGTCTGCGCCGACGGCTATTCGGTGGTGATCTCCGGCAACGCCGACGGCATCTGGCCCCGCTACATGGCGGCGATCGGCAGGCCGGATCTGGCGGCCGACCCCGGTCTCGCCGACAACGACGGCCGCTGGAACAGACGCGACGAGGTCGACGACGCGATCGGCGCCTGGACCGCCCGGCACACGCGCGAGGAGGTGTTGTCCGCGATGGAGGCGGCCGGCGTTCCCGCGGGCCCGATCTACACCGCGAGCGACATCGTGGCCGATCCGCAGTACAAGGCGCGCAACATGATTCAGGAGTTCGACGTCGACGCCGGGGGTGCCGGCCCGACCCGGGTCGGTTTCCCGGGGATCGTGCCGGTGCTGGGCGGCGCGTCGTTGCCGATCCGCTCACTCGGACCGGAGATCGGTGAGCACACCGACGAGATCCGCGCCCGGTTCCTCACCGCGGAGCGCGGCGATGAGTGAGCCGGTCCTGCGCGATGTGACACTGCGTGACGGACTCCAGCTGACCGGAAAGCTGCTCGACACCGCGTCGAAGGTGCGTCTCGTCCGGGCCCTCCTCGACATCGGGATCCCGGAGATCGAGATCGGTTCGATGGCCCGCGGCGATCTGGTCCCGCCGATGGCCGACAGTCTCGACGTGATCGAGGCGCTGACCCCGGCCGAACTCGAACGTTGCTGGGTATGGGTCGCCACGCCCCGGCACGTGGCGAAGGCGGCCGCCGCCGGGGCCCGGAACTTCTCCTACTGCTTCTCCGTCTCCGACGCGCACAACCGGGCCAATCTCGGCCGGAGCACGCAGGACAGTCTCGCCGCGCTCCCGGCCGCCGTCGAGCACACCGAGAGCGTCGGGGGCAACATCGAACTCACCCTCGCGACCGCCTTCACCTGCCCGTTCGACGGCCCCGTCGATCCCGGGCGGGTGCTGGAGGTCGTCGCCGATCCGCGCACCGAGGGCACGTGCGACGTAATGCTCGCCGACACCCTCGGGCAGGCGTACCCGCGCCAGGTGCACGACCTGTTCACGGCGGCCCGGCCGGCCGCCGGAGCGCGCCGCCTCGTCTTCCACGGCCACGACACCTGGGGCCAGGGTGTGGCCAACTCGCTGGCCGCGATCGACGGCGGCGCGGCGATGATCGACGGCGCCCTCGGCGGTCTGGGCGGCTGCCCGTTCGCGCCCGGCGCCAGCGGCAATACCGCGACCGAAGACCTCCTGTTCGCACTGCGCCCGGCGTACCTCACCCCGGAACGATTCGCGCGGGCCGTCCGGGCGGGCGAGGAACTCCTCGCGGAGCTGGGGGAGACCTCACGCTCGAAGGCCGCGCAGGGCGCCCGATCCAGGGCCGGGGCGTTCGGCTGGGTGATCGCGGAGTCGTAGCTGCGTCGGGCCCGACCGGCGTGTCTGGCTATGCTGACCGGCATGACTGACGGAGTGACCCACAACGGCAAGACCTATCAGCTGGTCATGTTCGACCTCGACGACACCCTCGCGCCGTCGAAGACGGCCATGAGCGACGACATGGTCGGACTGTTCCGCGAGCTGCTCGGCACCAGCCTCGGCTGCATCATCTCCGGCGGCCAGATGGGCCAGTTCTCCAGCCAGGTCCTCGACCGGCTCGGCGAGTTCGACGACCGCGGCAACCTGCACCTGATGCCCACCAACGGCACCCGCTACCTGCGCTGGGAAGACCCGGAATGGGTCACCGTCTACGCCGAAGACCTGTCCGACGATCAGAAGGCGCGCGCGCTCGCCGTCGTCGAGGAGGGCGCCCGGGAACTCGGCCTGTGGGAGAGCGAGACCTGGGGCCCGATCCTGGAGGATCGGGGCAGCCAGATCACCTTCAGCGCACTCGGGCAGGCCGCGCCGGTCGACGCGAAGGCCGCGTGGGACCCCGACGGCCGCAAGAAGGAGTCGCTGCGGGCCTACGCCGCCGGGCGACTGCCCGACCTGGAGGTCCGCAGCGGCGGCTCCACCTCGGTCGACATCACCGCCAAGGGCATCGACAAGGCGTACGGTGCCCGCCGGCTGATGGACATCCTCGGCCTGGACACCGGCGACATCCTGTTCTTCGGCGACCGCCTCGACGAGGGCGGCAACGACCGGCCGGTGATGGAACTCGGGATCGACTCGATCCCGGTCCACGGCTGGGAGGACACCTACGCGAAGCTCTCGGCCATCGTGCGGGGCTAGACCAGGAGCTGGCGGCGCAGGGCGGCCAGGTCGGTGTCGGACAGCTTGAGGCCGACCTTCAGGTAGCGGTCGAAGGTGCCGTAGCGGGCCTTGACGGCGCTGTACGAGGTGTTGAGCAGTCCCATGTTCACGCCGTTGAGCGGGTCGTTCGCGCGGGCGTGACGGTAGTGGTTGCTGGCCAGGTAGTCGGCGTTGATCGT
The DNA here is from genome assembly GCF_052036135.1 of Gordonia marina. NCBI lineage: Bacteria > Bacillati > Actinomycetota > Actinomycetes > Mycobacteriales > Gordoniaceae > Gordonia > Gordonia marina. The sequence continues at coordinate 56,847 of NZ_JBPSDN010000025.1, read as the reverse complement.
CGCCCGGTCCACCCCGAGGATGGTCAGCAGCGTCACCGCGACCCAGCCGGTGCGGTCCTTGCCCGCGGTGCAGTGGAACAGCGCGGTGCGGCCCTGCGCGGTGGTGTTCTTGATGGCGATCAGGGTGTCGCGGATCTCCCGGCGGGCCTGCGCGTCGTTGACGAACGCGGAGTACGCCTGCGGCAGGTCGATCAGCGCGAGCGGCGGCACCCCGCCGAGTACGTCGGCCGACATCCACCGCGCCCCCGGCACCGGTCGGTCGGGCTGGATCTGCCGCTCGATCCCGGTGCGCAGGTCGACCACCACACCGACCTTGCGCGCGGCGAGTCTGCGCTGGTCGGACGGGGTGAGCTTGGACAGATTGTCGCTGCGCAGCACCAGATTGTTCACCACTTTGCCGCCGAGTCCGCGGTAGCCCGCGAGCAGCCGGGTGTTGTCGGTGCCCGCCAGGCCGATCTCCCGGCCCGGCACGATCACCTTGTTCGGCAGGGTGACGGTGGTCCACGACGCCGCGAGCGTCGCCGACGGCTGCGCGGCGGCGTGCGGGGCGAACGCGATCGGGGCGAGGGGGGCGAGGAGAGCTCCGGACAGGGCCACCGCGGCGATGCGGTGAGAGGAGCGCAGGCGGGTTCGGGTGCGAGCAGTGTGCGTCATACCGGGGATTCTCGCGCACCGGGGGCGGCGGTGCGCGCCCGCCACCGAGAATTCATCCGCCGGTCCCGGCCGGGTCATGCCAGGTTGAGCTGCCACGAGACGCCGAACCGGTCGGACACCCAGGCGAAGGCCGTGGAGAAGCCGTAGTCGCCGACCGGCATCAGCACCCCGCCGCCGTCGCCGAGGGTCGCGGCGAGCCGTTCCAGTTCGGCGCGGTCGTCGACGGCCACGAACAGCGACATCGACGGGGTGAAGTCGAAGGCGTGCGGGACGGCGCTGTCGCTGACCAGGACCCGGAGTCCCGACAGATCCAGTTCCGCGAGCTGCACGCCGGTCGCCGGGTCGGCATGCGGGACCGCGGCGACCACCTCGCCGTCGAACACGCCGAGGTAGAAGTCGATCGCCTCCTGGGCGACGCCGTGCTGGAACATGAGGAAGGGCCGGATCGTCGACATGCGCTCAGGGTATGGGGTCCGGTGCGACGCCGGCCCGCCGTCGGGGACAATGAGCCCGGGTCCCGCGTCGAGTCCGGGGCGGAACACGAAGGAGGCGTCGCACTGTGGCGGAACTGGTCCCGTTGAACGTGCAACTGGTCGCATCGACCACGTTCGACATCCCGGACGTGCCGTGGGCGACCGACGCGGAAGGCGGCGAGGCCCTCATCGAGTTCGCCGGCCGCGCCTGCTACGAGAGCTGGGACAAGCCGAACCCGCGGACGGCCAGCAACGCCGGCTATCTGCGGCACGTGCTGGAGGTGGGGCACACCTCGCTGTTCGAGCACGCCAGCGCGACCTTCTACATCACCGGTATCTCCCGGTCGTGCACGCACGAGCTGATCCGGCACCGCCACTTCTCCTACTCGCAGCTCTCCCAGCGGTTCGTGCCGTCGGGCGACGCCGACGTGGTCGCCCCGCCGGCGATCCGCGGCGACGCCGAACTCGAAGCGCTCTTCATCGCCGCCACCGATGCGAGCCGGGCCGCGTACAACGAACTGCTGGCCGGGCTGGAGGAGAAGTTCGCCGACGTGCCCAACGCGATCCTGCGGCGCAAGCAGGCGCGGCAGGCGGCGCGGTCGGTGCTGCCGAACGCCACCGAGACGCGGATCGTGGTGACCGGCAACTACCGCGCGTGGCGGCACTTCATCGGGATGCGGGCCACCGAGCACGCGGACGTCGAGATCCGGCAGCTCGCGGTGGAGTGTCTGCGGGCGCTGCAGGGGCTGGCGCCGACGGCCTTCGGCGACTTCGAGATCAGCGAACTGGCAGACGGTTCCGAGGTCGCTACCTCGCCGTTCGTGTTCGAGGGCTGACGGTCTCGCCGCCGGTGGGGGTGCGGTAGCGTAATCGGCATGAATTCGCCTGCTGCCGGGGGAGATACCGTGCCTTTCGGAACCAATGCCGTCGCCATGGTCACGCCGTTCGATGCGGAGGGCAAGGTGGATCTGGACAAGGCCGCCGAGCTCGCGGACCACCTGGTGACCGGCGGCCTGGACGCGTTGGTGGTCTCCGGAACCACCGGCGAATCACCGACGACGACGCCCACCGAGAAGAACGACCTGCTGCGCGTGGTGCTCGACGCCGTCGGCGACCGCGCCCGGATCACCCAGGGCGTCGGCAGCTACGACACCGCCGAGTCGGTCCTGCGCGCGCGGGAGGCCGCCGAGATCGGGGCGCACGGGCTCCTCGTCGTCACCCCGTACTACTCCAAGCCGCCGCAGCGGGGCGTGCTCGCGCACTTCCGGACCATCGCCGACGCCACCGACCTGCCGGTGATGCTGTACGACATTCCGCCGCGTTCGGTGATCCCCATCGAGACCGAGACCATCCTGGCGCTCGCCGAGCACCCGAACATCAAGGCCGTCAAGGACGCCAAGAGCGACCTGCACGCCGCGCGCAAGATCATCACCCAGACCGACCTGCAGTACCTCAGCGGCGAGGACGCGCTCAACCTGCCGTGGCTCGCGATCGGCGCGGTCGGCTTCGTCAGCGTGATCGGGCACCTGGTGCCCGGCCGGATGGCGGCACTGCGCGACGCGGTGGCCGCCGGCGACCTGGCCACCGCCCGCTCGCTCAGTGACTCGATGGCGCCGCTGGTCGACGCGATGGGTCTGGTCGGTGGCGTGACCATGGTCAAGACCGCGCTGCGTCTCACCGGATTCGACGTCGGCGACCCGCGCCTGCCGCAGGTGCCGGCCACACCCGAGCAGATCGAGCAGATCCTCGGCTACCTGCGCGCCGCCGAGGTGATCGCCTGATGACCGGTCCCGGCCGCAGCAGCCGTCGTCGTGCCGGACGCAAGGCGGGCCCGCCCGCCGAGTCCCGCCCGGCGGCCGAGAAGCCCACGCAGGACAAGCCGCACCCGGCCGCCGAGGCGGCCACCGGCATCGGCGTCACCGGCGACCTGATCGAGCGGCTGCCCGATCCGCCGGCGCTGGCCCCGAACGGGCTGCGCATCGTCGCGCTCGGCGGCATCGGCGAGATCGGCCGCAACATGACCGTCTTCGAACTCGGCGCCGGGAGCGGAGCGAGCGGGCCGGATGGTGCAGACGGGCGCCTTCTGATCGTCGACTGCGGGGTGCTGTTCCCGGAGGATCAGCAGCCCGGTGTCGACCTGATCCTCCCGGACTTCCGGTACATCGAGGACCGGGTCGGCGACATCGACGCGATCGTCCTGACCCACGGGCACGAGGACCACATCGGCGCCGTGCCGTTCCTGCTCCGGCTGCGCGCCGACATCCCGGTCGTCGGCTCCAAGTTCACCCTCGCGCTGGTCGCGGCGAAATGCCGCGAGCATCGGCTGCGTCCCAAGCTGATCGAGGTCCGGGAGGGCGACCGCCAGCCCTTCGGGCCCTTCGACTGCGAGTTCTTTGCGGTGAACCACTCGATTCCGGACGCGCTCGCGGTCGCCATCCGCACTCCGGCGGGCCTGGTGCTGCACACCGGCGACATCAAACTCGACCAGTTGCCGCTGGACAAGCGCCTCACCGACCTGGCCGGCTTCAGCCGGCTCGGCGATGAGGGCGTCGATCTGTTCCTGGTCGATTCGACCAACGCCGAGGTCCCCGGCTTCGTCACCCCCGAGCGCGAGATCGGCGGGGTGCTCGACACGGTGATCGGCAAGGCGCAGCAGCGGGTGATCGTGGCGTCGTTCGCGAGCCACGTGCACCGCATCCAGCAGATCGTGGACGTCGCGCACCGGCACGGCCGCCGCGTCGCCTTCGTCGGGCGGTCGATGGTCCGCAACATGCAGATCGCCCAGGACCTCGGCTATCTGGACGTCCCGGAGGGCGTGGAGGTCGACATCGACACCGCCGCGGCCCTGCCCGACGACAAGATCGTCCTGGTCACCACCGGCTCGCAGGGCGAACCGCTGTCGGCGCTGTCGCGCATGGCGCGCGGCGAGCACAGGCAGATCAACATCCGCGCCGACGACCTCGTCGTGCTGGCGTCGTCGCTGATCCCCGGCAACGAGAACTCGGTGTTCGCCGTGGTCAACGGTCTGGCCAAGCGGGGAGCCACGGTGATCACCCAGCAGAACGCCAAGGTGCACGTCTCCGGTCACGCGTCGGCGGGCGAGTTGCTGTACCTGTACAACGCGGTGCGGCCGTCGAACGCGATGCCGGTGCACGGCGAATGGCGGCACCTGCGGGCCAACGCGGCGCTCGCCGAGGCGACCGGGGTGCCGTCCGACCGGATCGTGCTCGCCGAAGACGGTGTCACGGTCGACCTGATCGACGGCCGGGCCCGTATCTCGGGCAAGGTGCCGGTCGGCTTCGTCTATGTCGACGGCAATTCGGTGGGTGACGTCGGTGACTCGACGCTCTCGGACCGCCTGGTGCTCGGCGAGGGCGGCTTCATCTCGATCACCGTCGCGGTCGACGAGCACACCGGCCGGGCGGTCAGCACCCCGCAGATCTCCGGTCGCGGATTCTCCGACGATCCCGATGCGCTCTCCGAGGCGGCGGCACTGGTCGACAAGGCGCTCGACGAGCTGGCCAGCGAGGGGGTGACCGATGCGCATCGGATCGCCCAGGGCGTCCGCCGCACGGTCGGCCGCTGGGTGGCGCAGAAGTACCGGCGCCGGCCGATGATCGTGCCGACCGTTCTGGAGGTCGAGTCGGCCGGGCAGCAATTGCCGCGAGAGTAACAACTTCGACACGGCCCCGACGCGCCTGAGGCGGGTGTGACTGGTGTGGCGCAGAGGCACTAGGCTGAGCGCATGGCTTCTCAGGCAAGCACGCGTAGCTCCGCGCCCGCATCCGGACGTGGCGGTGCCGGCTCCCGCTCCCGCGGCACCCGGTCCACCGCCGCCGGGAGCGGTGGGGGAGCGCGCCGCGCAGCGCCGAAGACGGCGTCGTCGGCCCAGCGCCGCGCGGGCGGCCGGGCGCCGGCCCGCACCCAGCACTCCCAGGATCTGCACCGCGGGCCGTCGACGCTCGGCTCGGTCGGCCGGGGTATCGGCCGCGGCGTCGCCGGTGTCTGGAATCTGACCGCCCGCGGCCTCGGCGGCGTGGCCCGCATCGGGCTGGCGCCCCAGGTGGATCCGGAGGACCCGGATTCGCTCATCGAGCCGATCCGCTCACCCCGGCGCGATGGCGCCGCGCTCGCGTTGACCCTGGTCGCTGCCGTGGTGATCGCCGGCTTCTGGTTCGGGGTGCCGGGTGCGATGGGTGCCTTCGTGGAGGTTCTGGTCCGGGCGGCCATCGGGTCGCTGGGCTATGTGCTGCCGGTGGTGCTGCTCGGCATCGCGGTCGCCCTGATGCGCTGCGGGCCGAACCCGTCGCGCCGGGTGCGCAACGTCGGCGGCGGTCTGCTGCTGGGGCTCTCGGCCCTCGGGCTGGCGCACGTGCTGCTCGGATCGCCGACCGAGTCGGTGGCCCGGCGCGGTGCGGCCGGCTTCTTCGGCTACGCCGTCGGCACCCCGCTGACCCAAGCCGTCACCCTCTGGGTGTCGGTTCCGCTCTTCGTGCTCTGCGGCCTCGGTGGGCTACTGCTGCTCAGCGGCCGGACGCTCCGCGAGGTGATCGACGCGACCGCGTCGTACCTGGGCATCGGCGCCTACCGCGGTCTCGAAGACGAGTGGGACGACGACTACGACGAGGACGACGCCTACGACGAGTACGAGGACGACGAGCCCGACGAGGAGCCCGCCCCGGCGCGGTCCCCGCGGCCGGCCCGCCGCGCGCGCTCGGTCGTCGACGACGACCCGGACGCCGAGGCCGACTGGGGCGACCCGTACGACAACTATCCGCCCGACGAGCGTCGCCGTCCGGTGGCCCGTACTCGTCGCCCGGCGCCCACCGGCCAGACTCCGGCCGCTCAGTCGCCGGCCGCACCGTCCCGGCCCGCCCGCCGTCCGGCACGACCCACCGCGGGTGCCGACCGCGACGCCCATCTGGCCGACCTGATGACCGAGCCGTTGCTCGACGCCGCGGTGTCCGAGCTGGTCACCGAGCCCATCGATCCGCCGACACCGGCCCCGGCCGCCGAACCGGTCCGCCGTCCGGCGGCCCGCCGGCCCGCGCCGAATCCGGCGGCGGCGCCCAAGCCGGCGCCGAAGCCGCGGCCCGCGCCGGTCCCGGCGCCGCGCGCCGTGGACGCGGGGGACTACCAGCTGCCGTCGACCGATCTGCTGATCCACGGGGATCCGCCGAAGCTCGGCAGTTCCGCCAACGACGACATGATCGACCGGATCAACGGGGTGCTCGAGCAGTTCAAGGTCGACGCCGCGGTCACCGGTTACACGCGCGGCCCGACCGTCACCCGCTACGAGGTGGAGCTCGGCCCCGCGGTGAAGGTGGAGAAGATCACCCAGCTGCAGCGCAACATCGCCTACGCGGTGGCCACCGACAACGTCCGCCTGCTCGCGCCCATCCCGGGCAAGTCGGCGGTCGGCATCGAGGTGCCCAACGCCGACCGCGAGATGGTGCGGCTGGCCGACGTGCTCACCGACCCGGACACCGCCGACGACCCCAGCCCGATGCTGATCGGCCTCGGCAAGGACATCGAGGGCGACTTCGTCAGCGCGAACCTCGCCAAGATGCCGCACCTGCTGGTGGCCGGTTCGACGGGCTCGGGCAAGTCGAGCTTCGTCAACTCGATGCTGGTCTCGCTGCTCACCCGGGCCACCCCGGAAGAGGTCCGCCTGATCCTCATCGACCCCAAGATGGTGGAGCTCACCCCTTACGAGGGCGTCCCGCACCTGATCACGCCGATCATCACCGAACCCAAGAAGGCGGCCGCCGCGCTCGCCTGGCTGGTGGAGGAGATGGAGCAGCGCTACCAGGACATGAAGGCCTCGCGGGTGCGGCACATCAACGACTTCAACGCCAAGGTGCTCTCCGGCGAGATCACCACGCCGCTCGGCAGCGAGCGCGTGTACAAGCCGTATCCGTACATCCTGGCCGTGGTCGACGAGCTCGCCGACCTGATGATGACCGCCCCGCGCGACGTCGAGGACGCCATCGTCCGCATCACGCAGAAGGCCCGCGCCGCCGGTATCCACCTGGTGCTGGCCACCCAGCGGCCGTCGGTCGACGTGGTCACCGGTCTGATCAAGACCAACGTGCCCTCGAGGCTCGCGTTCGCGACGAGTTCGCTGACCGATTCGCGCGTCATCCTCGATCAGCCGGGCGCGGAGAAGCTGATCGGCATGGGCGACGGCCTGTTCCTCCCGATGGGGGCGAACAAGCCGATCCGCATGCAGGGCGCGTTCATCACCGACGAGGAGATCAACGACGTCGTCGAGTTCACCAAGGAGCAGTCCGAGCCGGAGTTCGTCGAGGGCGTGACCAGCGCGAAGGCCGGTGACAAGAAGGAGATCGACGCCGACATCGGCAACGATCTGGACGACCTGCTGCAGGCCGTCGAACTCGTCGTGTCCAGCCAGTTCGGCTCGACCTCGATGCTGCAGCGCAAGCTGCGCGTCGGGTTCGCCAAGGCCGGCCGCCTGATGGATCTGATGGAGACGCGCGGCGTCGTCGGGCCCAGCGAGGGCAGCAAGGCGCGCGAGGTGCTGGTGAAGCCGGAGGACCTGGCCGGGGTGATCGCGTCGATCACCGGCGGCGGCGGTGACGAGGACGACGAGCAGCCCCCGTTCTGACGTGAGGTAGACTGGTCCTCACGATCAGGAGGGGAGTATCCCCTTCACGACGCTCTCGTCAATACGGCGGCGTGGGCCCGGAGTGCCGATCACTCCGGAACCGCGGCGCCCGGGACGTCGGTCCGCCTCGGGCGGACGGGAGAGACCTCCAGCATCGCTTCCTTTGTGTTGCGCGCTGGAGGTTCGGCATGGATGTCTCTGTTCTCACCTGGGTGATCACCTGCGCGGTGATCGTCGGGTTGTTCGTCTTCGATTTCTTCTCCCACGTGCGGGTGCCGCACGAACCGACGCTCCGCGAATCGGGGTTCTGGTCGGCCGTCTACATCAGCCTCGCGCTGGCCTTCGGCGGATTCGTCTGGTGGAGATGGGGCGGCACCTACGGCGGTGAGTACTTCGCCGGATTCGTCACCGAGAAGGCCCTGTCGGTCGACAACCTCTTCGTCTTCGTCATCATCATGGCCAAGTTCATGGTGCCGCGGATCTACCAGCAGAAGGTGCTGCTCCTCGGCATCGTGATGGCGCTGGTCATGCGCGGCGCGTTCATCGCCGTCGGCGCGGCCGCGATCTCCGCGTACAGCTGGGTGTTCTACCTGTTCGGCCTGTTCCTGATCCTCACCGCCGTCAAACTCCTCACCGAGAGCGAGGAGCCGGTGGAGCACGAGCGGGAGCGGGAGGGCCGGATCGAACGCTTCGCCAAGCGGTTCCTGCGGACCACCGACACCTACGACGGCGACAAGCTGGTCACCCGGATCGACGGCAAGCGCTATGTGACGCCCCTGCTGGTGGTGCTGATCGTCATCGGATTCACCGACGTGCTCTTCGCACTCGACTCGATCCCGGCGATCTACGGGCTCACCCAGCAGCCGTACCTGGTGTTCACCGCCAACGCCTTCGCCCTGATGGGCCTGCGTCAGCTGTACTTCCTGCTCGGCGGCCTGCTCGACAAGCTGATCTACCTGTCGTACGGGCTGTCGCTGATCCTGGCGTTCATCGGCGTCAAGCTGGTCCTGCACGCCCTGCACGAGAACACGCTCGGTGTCATCAACGGCGGTGCCCCGGTGCACGTGCCGGAGATCTCCACGCCGCTCAGCCTGGGCGTCATCGGCGCCACACTGCTGGTCACGACGGTGGCCAGCCTGGTGGTCAGCCGCCGCCGCGCCCGGACCTGATCAGGCGAAGGGGCCGTACAGGCAGTTCCACTCCCGCACGCGGGTCTCGTCGATCGCACCGACGAGGGCGAACGGGTCGTGGGCCAGCACCTCGGCGGCGGCCTCCGCGTCGTCGGCGTTCACGATGACGAGGGCGCCGCTGCCGTCGGCGAAGGCACCGACGGCGAGGACGATCCCGGCCTCGTGGCCGTCGTGCAGCCAGAGCCGGTGCGCGGGGCGGTGCTCGTCGCGCAGCGCGGCGGTGTCGGGCAGGTAGGTGTATTCGGCGACGTACTTGGGCATGGGATGACCTTACGGCCTACAGATAGGCGAGCATGCGGGTGTTCCCGAGCGTGTTGGGTTTGACGAAGCTCAGGTCCAGGAACTCGGCGACACCGGTGTCGTACGACCGGCACATCTCCTCGTACACCTGGTGCGTCACCGGGGTGCCCTCGATCTCGGCGAACCCGTGCCGGGCGAAGAAGTCCACCTCGAAGGTGAGGACGAACACCCGGTCGAGCTCGAGGTCGCGGGCGACGTCGAGCAGCTTGGCCACCAGCCGGTGGCCGATGCCCCGGCCCGCGACGGCGGGGTCGACGGCGACGGTGCGGACCTCGCCGAGGTCATCCCACATGACGTGCAGCGCCCCGCAGCCGACGACGCGGCGCCCGCCGTCGCCGGTCAGTTCCACCACCCAGAACTCCTGGACCGACTCGTAGAGGGTGACCAGGTTCTTTCCCAGGAGGATCCGGCCGGCGTAGATGTCGATCAGTTCCTTGATGCGTGGGACGTCCGAGGTGCGTGCACGGCGGACGATCGGCTCGCCGTCGTCGGCGGGATGCTCGGCCGGAAGCGCAGTGGACATGACAGACCACGATAGTCCTCGCCGTCCGGCGTGCCCGCGACGACAGGCCGCGACCGTGCCCGATAGGCTGGCGAGCGTGACCGAACCCGTGCCGCACACCCAGGCGCCGCTCAAGGCGGTACCCGTGGTCAACCTGGCGAACGGGCTCACGGTGTTCCGGATCGTCTTGGTGCCGGTGTTCGTGGTGCTGCTGTTCGTCGCCGACGGCCAATCGACCGCCTGGCGCATCGCGGCGTTCGTGGTGTTCGCCGTGGCGGCGTTCACCGATCAGCTCGACGGCCGCATCGCGCGGTCTTGGGGTCTGGTCACCGAATTCGGCAAACTCGCCGATCCGATCGCTGACAAGGCGCTCATCGGTGCGGCGCTGCTCGGACTGTCGATCCTGGATGTGGTGCCGTGGTGGGTCACCGCGGTGATCCTGGTCCGGGAGATCGGGGTGACCCTGCTGCGGTTCTGGGTGGTGCGGCACGGCGTGATCGCGGCCAGTCAGGGCGGGAAGCTCAAGACGCTGCTGCAATCGATCGGTATCGGCCTGCTGGTGCTGCCGCTGCACGGACTGGCGCAGGACATCGCGCTGTGGATCCTGTATGTGGCCGTCGCGGTGACGATCGTGACCGGGCTGGACTACGTCTGGCGGGCCGTGGTGCTGCGGCGGACGGCCCGGGACTGAGCGCCGGACGTCGCGGCCGGGCGGGAATAGCGGTGACCGGATCGGAGTTGTACCTGTTCGGACTGCCGGACCCCCGGCGGCGCACGGCGCCGAATTCGGATAGGGTCGACGGCAACTACGACGATGCGAGGCGAGAAGGAGTGGTCGTTGGCACTGTTGCTGCGTGAGGCGCTCGGCGACGAACTGCGCCGGCTGCGGACGGACCAGGGACGGACGCTGCGCGAGGTCTCGACCTCGGCGCGGGTGTCGCTGGGGTACCTGTCCGAGGTCGAGCGCGGGCAGAAGGAGGCGTCCAGTGAACTCCTGGCCGCCATCTGCGATGCGCTGGAGATTCCGGTCGGCGCGGTGCTCACCCAGGTCGGCCACGTCATGACGCCGCCGGTGATCGAGGTGCTGCCCACCGAGGCGCCGGTCCCGGCCACCGGAGCCCTCGCCGCGGCCTGAGCCCGGTATCGAAGTCTGTCCGCACTCACCGCAAGGGAAGAATCGAGAAGATGGCGAATCCGTTCGTGAAGCTGTGGCGCTACATGACCGCATGGGGCAACGACACCATCGATCAGCGCGCCGATCCGCGAATCCAGATCCAGCAGGCGATCGAGGACGCCCAGCGTCAGCACGAGGCGCTGTCGAAGCAGGCCGCCGCCGTCATCGGCAATCAGCGTCAGCTGGAGATGCGGCTGAACCGGCAGCTCGAGGACATCGAGAAGCTGCAGGGCAACACCCGCCAGGCACTCACCCTCGCCGACCAGGCCGCCGCCGCGGGGGACACCCGCAAGGCGAACGAGTACACCAACGCCGCCGAGGCCTTCGCCGCACAGCTGGTCACCGCCGAGCAGAACGTCGAAGACCTGAAGGTGCTGCACGACCAGTCGCTCACCGCGGCGCAGTCGGCCAAGCAGGCCGTCGAGCGCAACGCGGTGGCGCTGCAGGGCAAGCTGCAGGAGCGCTCCAAGCTGCTCAGCCAGCTGGAGCAGGCGAAGATGCAGGAGCAGGTCAGCGCCTCGCTCAACCAGATGACCGAGCTGACGGCCCCCGGGAACACCCCGAGCCTGGATCAGGTGCGCGACAAGATCGAGCGCCGCTACGCCAACGCGCTGGGCTCGGCCGAGCTGGCCAAGGACAGCGTCGCCGGCCGGATGGCCGAGGTGGAGCAGGCCAGCGTGCAGATGGCCGGGCACGCTCGGCTGGAGGAGATCCGCGCCAGCATGAGCCTGCCGGCCCCGCCCGCGCAGGGACAGATCAACGACGCCGCGGCCGCTCAGCGTCAGCCGGGGCAGGCACCGAACTGAGCCGTGTGGCCTTCGTGGCCGGCTCCGATGCCGGCCACGCCTTCGCCGCTCTCGGGCTGGCCGCGGCATTCGCCGCCGCCGGGGACCAGACGGTCGTGTACACCGGCACCCGCTGGCGCGAGGCGGCTCTGCGCCGCGGCCTGACGGTGCGGGAACTGCCCGGGCTGGCCGCCCGGGACGACGAGGACGACACCGACGCCGGTGCCAAACTGAGCACACGCGCCGCGCGGATGGCGCTCGAACTGGCTCCGCGGCTCGCGCTCGACGGCGTCGACCTGGTGATCGGCGACGCCATCACCCTGGCCGGTGGCTGGGCCGCCGAACTGACCGGGCTGCCCTGGATCGAACTCTCCGCCCATCCGCTCTACGACCAGTCGCGCGGCCTGCCGCCGATCGGCTCCGGCCTCGACGCCGGAAGCGGCGCGCGCGGGAGGCTGCGCGACGGCGTCCTCCGTGCGCTGAGCGCCCCGGCCGAGCGCAAGGGCCGGGTCCAGCGCCGGCGCGCCCGCGCCTCGATCGGTCTGCCCGCCCAGAGCCGGCCGGCCGCGCGGTTCGTGGCCACGCTGCCCGGCCTGGAGGTGCCGCGTCCGGACTGGCCGGAGCGCACCCACCTGATCGGCCCGCAGTTCTTCGAACCCACCGACGACGAGTTCACGATCCCGCCGGGGAGCGCGCCGCTGGTGGTCGTGTGCCCGTCGACCGCCGCGTCGGGCAGCGACGAGCTGACCCCGGTCGCGCTCGGCGCCCTGGCCGATCTGCAGCGCGAGGTCGGCGGCGCGGAACCGTCGCCGCGTGCGGAGTCGCCGGGCCGGCCGCTGCTTCCGGCCGATCGGTGCGCGAGCCCGCGCGTCGTGTACTCGGCTCTGGAACCGCCGGCCGGGTGCGACGGCCTGCCCGCCGGGCTGGTCGCCGGGCTCGGGCGGCAGGACCGGTTGCTCGAGCACGCCGACCTGGTGATCTGCGGGGGCGGACACGGGATGCTGGCGAAGTCGTTGTCGGCGGGGGTACCGGTCGTCGTCGTGCCCGGCGGGGGCGACCAGTGGGAGCTGGCGTGCCGGGTGCGGCGGGCCGGGGCCGGTGAACTGGTGCGCCCGGTGACCCGGGAGGCGGTGGCCGCGGCCGTGCGCCGGGTGCTGGGCGACGAGTCGTACGCGGCGGCGGCCCGGGCGATCGGACGGACCGGGCGGGACGTGGCCGATCCGGTGGTGCTGGCGCACCGGGTCCTCACCGAATCGAGAAGGGGAGTGTCGTGCGCCTGACCGAGTTCACCGAATTCATGCACGCCGAGTTCGGCCGGTTGCGGGCCGACGCCATGCTGGTCGACCACGCCATCCTGGAACTGGGCGGTCGTACCGGGGCGCAGGCCATCGAGGACGGTGTCGATCCCCGCGACGTCTGGCGTGCCCTCTGCCGCGACTTCGACGTCCCCCGGGACCACTGGTAGTAGTTCCACTGTCACGGCCGCCTGTGGATAGCGTGATTGCCGGACGGCGGCGCGGCGTCCATGCTTTTCGGCATGGGGGATGACAAGTGGACTATCGAAGTCAGCGACGAAGTCGCCGAGTGGTTGTGCGGCCTGCGTCCACGTGACAGAGGTCGCGCGCAGCGATCGATTGACAGGCTCGAGGGCGCCGGGCCGCTTCTTCGGATGCCGCACAGTCGCCAGCTTTCCGCCGGACTTTGGGAGCTGCGATTCCGGTGCGCGGACGTCAATCAGCGGATCACGTACACGATCGCGAAGGATGGCACGATCGTGCTGCTGACGCAGTTCCGCAAACAACGCAATAATGAACGAAGCGAGTTCCTGCGCGCTCGCAACTGCCTGATTCGACTGTCCGGGGAGGACCGATGACCGATTACGAGACGTTCAAGCGTGAGGTGGTGGGCTACTCCGTCGACCAGGCGGCAGAGTTTCAGGCCGGCTACGCCGCGGCGGACGCCGAGGCGGCGATCGCGCAGATGGTCTATGACGCGCGTAGACGTGCCGGCTTCACGCTGGATGATCTGGCCGAGCGTGCGGGGCTCACTGCGGATGAGCTCGACGACATCGAGTCGGGTACTCCGCCGACCACCGAGGAACTCAGCAGGATCGCTGCTGCCTGTCACATCACGCTCACCGTTCGGTTCGACTCCGCCTGAGTGCGCGCCTCGGCGTGTCGACTTGCCATCGAACGTATGTTCAGATGATCCTTGAAGGGAACCGAACACCGGGCCGGTGCGTCTAAACCTTAACCGGGCGCAGATGGCCGGACCGAGTTTGTCGGAGGTGCCCGCTACCTTGTGGGCATGGCTGGCAAGAAGACGAATCGAGGAAACAACATGGCGCTCTCATCCGATCGGGAGAAGGCACTCGACCTGGCCCTCGCGCAGATCGAGAAGAACTACGGCAAGGGTTCGGTGATGCGGCTGGGCGAGGACAACCGCCCGCCGATGGAAGTGATCCCGACCGGTAGCGTCGCGCTGGACATCGCGCTCGGCGTGGGCGGTCTGCCGCGCGGCCGCGTGGTGGAGGTCTACGGCCCGGAGTCCTCGGGTAAGACCACCGTCGCCCTGCACGCGGTCGCCAACGCGCAGGCGGCCGGCGGTGTCGCGGCGTTCATCGACGCCGAGCACGCCCTCGACCCCGAGTACGCGGCCAAGCTGGGCGTCGACGTCGACGCGCTGCTGGTCTCGCAGCCGGACACCGGTGAGCAGGCGCTGGAGATCGCCGACATGCTGATCCGGTCGGGCGCCCTGGACATCCTGGTGATCGACTCGGTGGCCGCGCTGGTCCCGAAGGCCGAGATCGAGGGCGAGATGGGCGACAGCCACGTCGGTCTGCAGGCCCGCCTGATGAGCCAGGCGCTCCGCAAGATGACCTCGGGCCTGAACAACTCGAACACCACCGCCATCTTCATCAACCAGCTGCGCGAGAAGATCGGCGTCATGTTCGGTTCCCCGGAGACCACGACCGGCGGCAAGGCGCTCAAGTTCTACGCCTCGGTGCGCCTGGACGTGCGCCGCATCGAGACCCTCAAGGACGGCACCGAGGCGGTCGGCAACCGCACCCGCGTCAAGGTGGTCAAGAACAAGGTGGCCCCGCCGTTCAAGCAGGCCGAGTTCGACATCCTCTACGGGCACGGCATCAGCCGCGAGGGCTCGCTGATCGACCTCGGCGTCGCTGAGGGCTTCATCCGCAAGTCCGGCTCGTGGTTCACCTACGAGGGCGACCAGCTGGGGCAGGGCAAGGAGAACGCCCGCAAGTTCCTGCTGGAGAACCCGGACATCGCCGCGGAGATCGAACTCAAGATCAAGAGCAAGCTCGGCATCGGCCCGAACCTGGCCGACCTCGACGCGCCGGTGCCCGCCCCGGTCGACTTCTGACCGGAATGTCCGACGACAAGCCGGGCCCGTCCGCCTGGGATGCCGCCCTGCGGCTCCTGGGGGTGCGGGCCCGCAGTCGTGCGGAGATCGCCGAGCGCCTCGCGCGCCGGGACTTCGACCAGCCCACGATCGACGACGTCCTCGCCCGCCTCGAAGCGTCCGGTCTGATCGACGACGACGAGTTCGCCCGCGAATGGGCCGGCTCGCGCAGCCGGTACTCCGGGCGCGGCCGCCTCGCGTTGCGCCGCGAACTGCGCACCAAGGGTATCGCCGCGCACACCATCGAGGCGGCGCTCGCCGAGATCGAGCCCGACGACGAGCGCGCCCAGGCCGCCGAGTTGGCCGCGAAGAAGCTCGCGTCGTCGTCGCTCGATCTGACCGACCCGGGCGATCGCGCCAAGGCCTACCGGCGCCTCGCCGGTGTGCTCGGCCGCCGTGGCTTCCCGCCCGACGTCATCTCCTCGGTCGTGTCGGAGACCCTCAGAAGCGGCGGTCCGGGTGGTTCGGACGCTCGTCCATCGCCACGCCGCTGAAGCCGGGCACGTTCTCCATCGCCTGCAGGTCCGCGACGTCCGGGTCGGGCGCGCTGGTCTTGCGCCGGCCGGTCCGCAACATGCGTTCCAGGTAGTTCGCCAGACCGGTCAGGCAGAAGTTGATCACGATCATGATCGCGGCCACGACCAGCAGAGCCGGCAGGTAGTTGCCGAAGTACGATGCCGACTTGATTCCGGAGCGCACCACCTCGATGTAGCCGACGGCGTAACCCAGCGCGCTATCCTTCAGCGCGATCACCATCTGGGCCACCAGGGCCGGCAGCATCGCGGTGACGGCCTGCGGCAACAGGATCATCAGCATGGTCTGCGTCTTGCGCAGACCGATCGACTGGGCGGCCTCGGTCTGCCCGCGCGGGAGCGACTGGATGCCCGCCCGCAGGATCTCGGCGAGGACCGAACCGTTGTAGATGGTCAGACCGAACACGACGGCCGCGAACGCCAACTGCGACGACGGGAAGACCGAATACGCCGCGAACAGGAAGTACGCGAAGTAGATCAGGATCAGCACCGGGATGGCGCGGAAGACCTCGACGATGACTCCGCAGACCGCGCGAACCCACCGATGATCGGACAGGCGGCCGATACCGAGCAGGGTCCCGATGATGATCGCGAAGACGATCGACAGCGCCGCCGCCTTGATGGTGCCCCACAGACCGGGCAGCAGCCAGGTGGTCCAGGTGCTGCCCTGGATGAAGGGCTTCCACTTCTCGGTGGTCAGCTGCCCGTTGTCCTGCAGGACGATGACGATCCAGACCAGGAGCGCGATGATCGCCGCGGTGAACACCAGCGCGATGATCCGGTTGCGCAGTCGCGCGCGAGGGCCGGGCGCGTCGTAGAGAACTGTTGCCTGCGAACTCATCGCTTCACCGCCCAGCGCTTAGCCGCCCACCCGAAGATCGCGCCTTCGATGAGCGTGATGATCATGAATCCGATCGCGAACACCGCGAAGATCACGAGGATCTGATCGGAGTGGTTCTCCAACTCCTCCTTCATCAGCAGCGAGGCCTCGGCCACCCCGATCACCGACGCGATCGTGGTGTTCTTGGTGAGCGCGATGAGCACCGAGCCCATCGGCGCGATCACCGCCCGCATCGCCTGCGGCAGGACGATCAGCCCGAACACCTGCGTGAAGTTCAGCCCGATCGACCGGGCCGCCTCGGCCTGGCCCAGCGGGACGGTGTTGAAGCCCGAGCGGAGCGTCTCGCACACGAACGTCGCCGTGTAGAGGATGAAGCCCAGCACCGCGAGACGGAAGTTGTTGTTCTCGAAGAAGTGCGGGCCGTCGGCGGCGAGCGCCACGCTCAGGTTCTGGTAGAGGCCGATCGAGCACAGCAGGACGATCAGCGTCAGCGGGGTGTTCCGGACCACGTTGACGTACACCGTCGCGAACCAGCGCATGGCCGGGACGGGGGAGACCTTCATGCCGGCCAGCAGCACTCCCCAGATCAGGGCGCCGATGGCGGACCAGAAGGTGAGTTGGATGGTGAGCCAGAAGGCGGGCCAGATCTGCGGGCCCATCTCGTTCCAGAGGTCGCTCATCTACTTCATTCCTTCCGGGCACGGTGTCGACGCGGAATCGAGGAAGCTGAGGTCACCGGGGTCGGGAGTGAAGGTGAACTTGGATCCCGGGGCGTCGGCGCGCGCGATCATCGCGTCTACCGTCGAATCGCCCAGCGCATCCCGGAGATCGGTCTCCCAGATCGACCGGCCGCCGCTCGGCGGGGTCGCCATCATCGCCCGCAGTGCCTCGTTCACCTTGGCGACGGCCTCCGGGAAGTCCTTGGCCATGCCGATGCCGTACCGCTCGTACGAGAACGGGGTGCCCGTGGTCTTGAGGACCTGCGCGTCCTTGCCGCCGATCTTCCCGGCGACGCAGACGTCCTTGGCGTATTCCAGCGTCACCAGCTTGAACTCGTTCTTCCAGCGGTTGGAATACCCGGCCAGGATCACCTCGTCGGTGGTGAGGGCGTCCACCTTGCCGCGGCGCAGCGCCTCGACGCAGGAGGAGTAGGAGTCGTATTCCTGCAGCTGGACGTCGGGCATCATCTTCTTGATGTTCTGCGCCGGCGTCGATCCGGCGACCGAGCACAGTTTCTTGCCCGGCAGGTCCTGCAGGGCGTTGAGACTGTGATCGTCCTTGCGGACCAGGAGTCCCTGGTAGGTGATGAAGTACGGTCCGGCGAACGCGACGTCCTTCATCCGGGCCGAGGTGATCGAATAGGTGGCCGCGATGGTGTCGACCTCGCCGTTGCGGATGAACGTCTCCCGCTGGGCGGACGGCGTCTCCTTCCAGGTGATCTTCGGGTGGGGCACCTTCATCTGGTCGGCGAGGTAGTTCACCACGAACGTCGAGACCGAGGCGTCGAAGCCGGTGATCTTGCCGCCGGGATTCTGCAGGCCGAGTCCGGGCTGGTCGAACTTGGTGCCGAGGACGACGTGGCCGGCGCGGATGTCGTCGAGCAGGTTGCGCGGGCCGCTGCTGCCGCACGCGGTCAGCAGGGCGGCCAGTACCGCGAGCACCGCGAGGAGGACGACAGCCGGCCGGACACGTCTCGATGGGCGGGAATGGTCGGCCATATCAGTGGCCCAGGATCTTCGACAGGAAGTCGCGGGCGCGCTCGGACTTCGGGGCGTTGAAGAAGCTCTCCGGATCGGTGTCCTCGACGATCTGCCCGTCGGCCATGAACAGGATCCGGTCGGCGGCCTTGCGCGCGAAGCCCATCTCATGGGTCACGACGACCATGGTCATGCCCTCGCGGGCGAGCGACACCATCACGTCGAGCACCTCGCTCACCATCTCCGGGTCGAGCGCGGAGGTGGGCTCGTCGAACAGCATCACCTTCGGCGCCATGGCGAGGGACCGGGCGATCGCCACGCGCTGCTGCTGGCCGCCGGACAACTGCGCGGGATACTTGTCCTTCTGGGTCGCCACGCCGACCCGGTCGAGCAGTTCGACCGCGCGCTTGCCGGCCTCCTCCTTGCCCATCTTGCGGACCTTGATCGGCCCGAGCGTCACGTTCTCCAGAATCGTCTTGTGCGCGAACAGGTTGAACGACTGGAACACCATTCCGACGTCGGCGCGCAGCCGCGCGAGATCACGTCCCTCCGACGGCAGCACCTCGCCGCCGATACGGATCTCGCCGGTGTCGACCGGCTCGAGCCGGTTGATCGTCCGGCACAGCGTGGATTTGCCCGAGCCCGACGGACCGAGAACGACGACGACCTGTCCCTTCGGGATCTCCAGCTCGATGTCTTTGAGGACGTGAAGGTCGCCGTAGTGTTTCTGCACGCCCTTCATGGCGATCATGGGACTCTCGCTCGGTTGTGTCATACCCAAGCACCCTATGCCACCCGTCCTGGGGCCGCTCGACACTTCTGTCTCGCATGCCGATGTGGTACCTCGGTCCGATTTGCCCCGGCACGTATTCTGGAGGGGTGAGTAGCGCCCTTGACCAACGCGCCCCGAGCGAGGCCGGGGGCGGTGCCCGTTCCTACTCGGTCCGGACCTACGGCTGCCAGATGAACGTTCACGATTCCGAGCGCATCTCCGGCCTTCTCGAAGATGCCGGCTACGTGCGCGCCGAGTCCGGCGACGACGCCGACCTGGTCGTCTTCAACACCTGCGCCATCCGGGAGAACGCCGACAACAAGCTGTACGGCAACCTGTCCCATCTCGCGCCCGTCAAGCAGCGCACGCCCGGCATGCAGATCGCCGTGGGCGGCTGCCTGGCGCAGAAGGACAAGGACACGGTGCTGGCCAAGGCGCCGTGGGTCGACGTGGTGTTCGGCACCCACAACATCGGCTCGCTGCCGGTGCTGCTGGAACGGGCCCGCCATAACGAGGAAGCCCAGGTCGAGATCCTCGACGCGCTGGAGGCGTTCCCGTCGACGCTGCCGGCCAAACGGGAGTCGGCGTACGCGGGCTGGGTGTCGGTGTCGGTGGGCTGCAACAACACCTGCACCTTCTGCATCGTCCCGTCGCTGCGCGGCAAGGAGGTGGACCGGCGGCCGGGCGACGTCCTCGCCGAGGTCCAGGCGCTCGTCGACCAGGGCGTCCTCGAGGTGACCCTGCTCGGCCAGAACGTCAACGCCTACGGCATGTCGTTCGCCGATCCGGAGATCCCGCGCAACCGCGGCGCTTTCGCCGAGCTGCTGCGCGCCTGCGGCGCGATCGACGGCCTGGAGCGCGTCCGGTTCACCTCGCCGCACCCCGCCGAGTTCACCGACGACGTGATCGAGGCGATGGCGCAGACCCCGAACATCTGCCCGCAGCTGCACATGCCGCTGCAATCCGGCTCCGACCGCATCCTCAAGGCGATGCGCCGCAGCTACCGGCGCACCAAGTTCCTGGGCATCCTGGACCGGGTCCGCGCGGCCATGCCGCACGCGGCCATCACCACCGACATCATCGTCGGTTTCCCCGGCGAGACCGAGGAGGACTTCCAGGAGACGCTCGAGGTGGTCGAGGCGGCCCGCTTCTCCAGCGCCTTCACCTTCCAGTACTCGCCGCGCCCGGGCACCCCGGCGGCCACCATGGATCAGCAGGTGCCACCGGACGTCGTGAAGGACCGCTACCAGCGTCTCATCGCGCTGCAGGAGCGGATCTGTCTGGAATCCAATGAAGAGTTGATCGGCACCGACGCCGAGTTGCTCGTGGTGGCCGACGAGGGCCGCAAGAGCTCGGCCACCGGCCGGATGACCGGACGCGCCCGCGACGGCCGCCTGGTGCACTTCGCGCCGGGCGACGCGGTGGGGGTGCGGCCGGGCGACGTGGTGCACGCGGCGATCACCGCGGCCGCGCCGCACCATCTGATCGCCGACGGCGGGGTCACCGCGCATCGTCGTACCCGGGCGGGGGACGCCTACGAGGCGGGCAGCACGCCGACCACCGAACCGGTCGGCGTCGGACTCGGCCTGCCGGCCATCGGCAGGCGGGAGCCCGTCGCCGCCGCGAGCGGTTGCGGGTCCGGCTCGTGCGGCTGAGGCCGCGCTGCGGGGACAACAGCAGGGGACACACTCGTCCCCGAGAGGAATAGGAGTTGAGCAGTCGTGAGTGAATCGACCAGCGAGGGACGCGGCGGCGGAGCCGGCACCGGACCGCAGGACCGTTCGACGGCCGCTCGCGACCGCGACGCCCTGCGCGCCTACGAAAAGGATCTGCGGCAGGCCGAACGTAAGGTGGCCGGGGAGATCGATCCCGGCGGTCGCGCCGTGGTGGTCGCGGCGCTGGTCCTGGTGGTGATGGTCTCGCTGGTGCTGCCGCACGCGGGCAACGCGAGCGGCATCGATGTGCTCACCATGTCCGCGCACGCGCACCAGCAGCGGATCTCGCTGCCCTCGCAGATCTTCGTCTGGATGCTGGCGATCTTCGGCATCGGCTTCTCGATGCTCGCGCTCCTCACCCGGCGCTGGGTGGTGGCCTGGGTCGCGCTCTGCGGCTGCGCGGTGGACTCGGTGGCCGGCATGCTCGCGATCTGGACCCGGAACACCGTCGGCGTCGGCGGTCTGGCGCCGCCGAGCGGCGCCGGTGCCGGACTCATCCTGGGCTGGATCGCGGTGATCGCGCTGACCTTCCACTGGGCCCGCGTGGTCTGGGCCCGCAGCACCTACCACATGGCGCTGGAACAGGAGCGCCGCGAACAGGCCGCGGTGCACGAGGCCTTCAACCGCGCCCTGCGTGACCGCCGTGCCTCCGGCGCCCCGGCCCGGACGCAACGACCCGATCCGGAACAGATCCGGGGCGACGACGGCGAATCGCGGCCGACGGAGTAGTGATCCGACTCCCGATGCGCGCCCTGTACACGCTGACCGCGGTCAGCCTGCTGCTCGCGGCGTTCGTCACCGCACCCTGGGCGGCCGCCGCGCCGCGGGAGTGGCGTCTGCTCGGCATCGATGACGTCTCCACCCTCGAATACACGCAGGGGCTGGCGGGGGATGCCGCGGGCCGGTTGCACGGCCGCGGCTACACGACGATCCGGCCCGAGGTCGCGATCGACGGCTGGACCCACATCGGCGACGGTGACCTGTTTCGCGGCCGCATGTACGACGCCTACGAGCAACTCGGTTCCGGCCGCAAGCTGTACACGATCACCGAGCCGGACGGCCGGCTGTCGCGCTACTACCACCGGCTGACGCCCGGGGAGATGGCCAACAACTCGTTCGTCACCGTCTCCCCGTCCGGCCGGTACCTGGTGAGCGGCGAGTGGGACACGATGGACCGGCTCCTCGTCTTCCGCAACCCGGTCGGGCGGCCCGACGGTTCGGCGCTGCCGCTGGCCGGGACCATCGCGCTCGATACGCCGATGCGCGATGTCCAGAGCTGCGACTTCGTCGATGCGACGCACCTCGTCTGCGCTGTCGACCGGCCGGCGCAGGCGGTCTACTCGGTCGCCCTCGACGGCCCGCTCGACGACGCCCCCGCCGGACACGCGCGCGGCACCGTGCGCCGCGAATTCGCGGTCCCGCACCTGTCTGCCTGCACCGGCTCCTACGAGATCGAGGGGATCGACTACGACGCGCACCGGCGAGTGCTGAGCGTGTCGATGATCGACCCGTCGCCGTGCCTGCTGAACACCAAGGTCCTCCGCTACCGCATGTCGCGGTAGGGCCCGGTCAGCGGCCGTCGACGGCGCTCTTGGCGGCCTCGGCCCACTCGGTCCACTGCGCGGCCTGCTCGCGGAGCTTCGCGGCATCCCGGTCCTTGCCCGCCGCCGCGGCCTTGTCGGCCTGCTCGGACAGCTTGGCGGCGCGCTCGGCGAACTGCGCGGCACGCGCCAGCGCCTCCGGATCGGTGCGCGACCAGTCGGCCTCCTCGGCGTCGCGGATGCGCTTCTCCAGGGCGCGGGCCCGGCCCTCCAGCGCATGCATCTGCTCGCGCGGCACCTTGCCGATCTCCTCCCAGCGTTCCCGGAACGTCCGGAACTCGCGCCGGGCGGCCTCCAGACCGGACCCCGGGTCGATGGTCTTCTCGTACTCGCTGAGCAGCGCGGACTTGGCCTCGGCGTTCTGCCCGAACTCGGCGTCCCGCTCGGAGTGCACCGCGTTGCGGGCGGCGAAGAACACGTCCTGGGCGGCCTTGAACCGCGCCCACAGTGCGTCGTCGGCGTCGCGCGGCGCCCGCCCGGCGGCCTTCCACTGGGCGAGCAGCTCCCGGTACTTGGCCGCGGTCGGTCCCCAGTCGGTGGAGGTCGACAGTTCCTCCGCCGCGGTGATCAGCTCTTCCTTGCGGGCCTTGACCACGGCGCGCTCGCGGTCGAGTTCGGCGAAGTGCGCGCCGCGCCGCCGGTTGAACGCGTCGCGGGCCCGCGAGTAGCGCTTCCACAGGATGTCGTCGGTCTTGCGGTCGACGCCGCGGATGGTCTTCCACTCGTCGAGGATCACCCGGAGCCGGTCGCCGCTGGCCTTCCACTGGGTCGACTCGCTGCCGATGGCCTCGGCCTCGGCGGCCAGTTCCTCCTTGCGGGCGATGGCGGCCGCCCGCGCCGCATCGCGCTCGGCACGGACCTCTCCGGTCAGCGCACCGGCGCGCTCGACGATCGTCGCCAGCCGCGCGGTGAGGGCGTCGATGTCGCCGATCGCCTGGGCGGACGGCAGCTCGTCCAGCAGATGCTGCGCGGCGGCCTGCGTCTTGCGGGGGTCACCGGACCGGGCGTCGAGCCGTTCCTCCAGGATCTCCGTCTCGGTCGCCAGGTCGGCGAACTTCCGCGCGAAGTGCGCCATCCCCTCCTCGCGGGTGCCGGCCTGCCACGATCCGATCTGCCGCTCGCCGTCGCGCGTGGTGAGCCAGACGTTGCCGTCGTCGTCGATCCGGCCGAAGGCGGTGGGATCACCGGCCTCGATGTGGTGGACGACGGGGCCGGGGCGGTGTCCGGGGGTCGGCCCGGGGCGCGGGGCGCTCGGGCGCGGTCCGGGCCGCGGGCCCGGCCGGGGAGCGGGGGTGGCCTGGCCGGTGTCGTCGGCCGGGGTCTGGTCGTTCGGAGTGCTCATCGGATGGGTCGCCCTTCGTCAGTCGCGCCGCGCGTCACGGCCGCCGGAATCACCGCGGTGACGGCGTCGTGCGGCGCCGCGCGGGGGCGGCGGACACGGCAGAGCCGACGGTGATTCGTTCATTTCGCTGTTCATTGAAACAGTTCGGTGCCGTCGATGGGGCCGACAGAGCCGTATCCGGCGCGTCTCGCCGTCCCGGCGGCCGGTACCGTCGGAGCCGTGTTGGCTGAGATCGCGGTGATTCCGAGCGCGCCCCTGCTGGTGCCGGAGCTGTCCGGTCCGGCCGCCGACGACACCGTCCCGGTCCGTGACGCGGTGCTCGCGGCGGGAGCCTCGCTGGCGGCCGCGGCGTCGCGGTGGATCGCGATCGGCGTCGCCGATCGCCCCGACACGTCCGCGCGGGGCCGGGTGAATCCGCGCATCCCCGACTGCCGGCAGTCCGGCGACTTCGGCGCCTACGGCGTGCCGGTGCCGGTGAGCCTGCCGCACCCGCCGCTGCCGGACCGGATCGAACCGCCCGCTCCGTTGCCGCTGTCCATGCTGCTCGCCGGCTGGCTCGGTGCGCAGGTGTCGCCGCGGCCGGTGCGCATCGACCCGGTCGTCCTCGATCCATGCTGCCGGCCGGAAGTCGTGCGGCTCGCCGTGCGCGAGCTCTCCCTCGCGGAGCGGCCGGTCTCGGATGAGCCGATCGGTGTCCTGGTGATCGCCGACGGCGCGAACGCGCTCAGTCCTCGGGCCCCCGGGGGCGGTGAACGCGCCTCGGCATGGGAACTGCAGAACCGGATCGACGACGCCGTGGTGGGCGCCGACCGGGAGACCCTCGCCGCCCTCGGCGAGGCGGAGTGCGCCGCCGAAGGCGTCGGTACACGGGCTGCCTGGCTGGCGCTGGCGCAGCTCCTCGACGGCCGGCCCGCGTGGGATGTCGACGCGCGCTTCCGCGGTGCGCCGTTCGGGGTGGGCTACACGGTCGCGTCGTTCCGGCCTGCCGGCACCGGGAACGCGTGATGGGCGGAGCGCCGATCGCCGTCATCGGGCCGACCGCCAGCGGCAAGTCGGACCTGGCCCTCGACCTCGCCGAACGTCTCGGCGGCGAGATCGTCAACATCGACGCCATGCAGCAGTACCGGGGGATGGACATCGGCACCGCCAAGCTGCCGGTCGCCGAGCGGCGCGGCATCCCGCACCATCTGCTCGACGTTCTCGACGTCACCGAGACGGCGACGGTCGCCGGATACAAAGAGGCGGCCACCGCCGTCATCGACCGGCTGCTGGCCGACGGCACGGTGCCGATCATCGTCGGCGGCTCGATGATGTACATCCAGGGGCTGCTCGACGACTGGCGCTTCCCGGCCACCGACCCGCGGGTCCGGGCGAAGTTCGAGGAGCAGCTCGCCGAGATCGGTGCGCTCGCACTGCATCGCCGTCTCGCCGAGGTGGACCCGGCGGCCGCCTCGACCATCCTCGACACCGACGGGCGGCGCATCGTGCGGGCGCTCGAAGTGGTCGAGCTGACCGGGCAGCCGTTCGCCGCATCGGCCCCGACGATCGGCGAACCGCGGTGGGGCACGAGGATTCTCGCGCTCGACCGGGAGACCACGGCCCTCGACGAGCGCATCGCGCGGCGCACCGACGCGATGTTCGACGGCGGCTTCGTGGACGAGGTGGTGGCGCTCTGCGGGCAAGGTCTCCGCGACGGCAAGACCGCGTCCCAGGCCATCGGCTACGCGCACATCCTGGCACATCTGGACGGCGAGTACGACCTCGACAAGGCCCGTGAGCTGACGTTCATCGGCACCCGTCGTTACGTCCGGCGGCAGCGGTCGTGGTTCCGCCGCGACCACCGGGTGCACTGGCTCGACGCCGCCGATCCGGGGCTGGCCGGTCGCGCGCTCGCCGTCCTCGATGCGGGGACCGCCGGGTAACCTGGCAGTCGTGACGACTCCTGCGCCGACGACTTCCGGACTGCGGTTCGCCAAGGGCCACGGCACCCAGAACGACTTCGTGATCCTGCCCGACCCGGACGCCGAGCTCGACCTGACCGAAGAACTGGTCACCGTCCTGTGCGACCGGCAGCGCGGTCTCGGCGGCGACGGCCTGCTGCGCGTCGCCCGGGCCGGTGCCCTGGTGCGCGCCGGGGTGCTCGACGGCCTCGCACCCGGTATCGCCGAGGACGACTGGTTCATGGACTACCGCAACGCCGACGGTTCGATCGCCGAGATGTGCGGCAACGGCGTGCGCGTCTTCGCGCACTACTGCCGTGCTCACGGACTGGTCGAGGCGGCCGAATTCGTGGTCGGCTCCCGGGCGGGAGCCCGGCCGGTGGTCGTGCACAGCTGCGATGCGAGCGCCGCGGAGGTGACCGTCGGGATGGGCCCGGCGCGGCTCGACGGCGTGAGCACGACCACGATCGCCGGGCGTGAGCTGCGCGGTGAGGCGGTCGACGTCGGCAACCCGCACCTGGCGTGCGTCGTCGACGGGCTGACCCCGGAGGGCCTGGCGGCGCTCGACCTGACTGCCGCGCCGGTGCTCGATGCCGCGGTGTTCCCGCACGGGGCCAACGTCGAACTGCTGACACCACTGCAGCCCGCGTCCGGGGACACCGATTTCACGTCCCACCTGCGGGTCTTCGAGCGCGGTGTGGGGGAGACCCGCTCGTGCGGTACCGGTCTGGTGGCCGGGGCGGCGGCGGCCCTGCACGGTCTCGGCCGCGCCGAGGGCGTCGTGCGTATCGCGGTGCCCGGTGGAGCGGTCACCGTCACCGTCACGCCGACCGAGGCGTTCCTGCGCGGACCGTCGCGGCTGGTGGCCCACGGCGAACTGATCGAGGGCTTCCTCGACGGCTGATCTCGGCTCCGCCCGACCGGCGTGATTGCGCCCAGAGAAAACCCGGATGCACGAGGGCGTCGTGTTCAGTCATCATGGATGACATATGACCGAACTGTACGAACTCAGCACCCCGACGACCGGCGAACTCCAACTCGACGACCGCGCCAGTCTGCAGCGTGTCGCCGGACTGTCCACCGAACTCGCCGACATCACCGAGGTCGAATACCGGCAACTGCGGCTCGAACGTGTGGTCCTGGTCGGCGTCTGGACCTCGGGCACCGTCGCCGAGGCCCGCGCGAGCATGGCCGAGTTGGCCGCGCTCGCCGAGACGGCCGGCTCGGAGGTGCTCGACGCCCTCATCCAGCGGCGCGGCAAGCCCGACCCGTCGACCTATCTCGGTTCCGGTAAGGCCGAGGAACTCCGCGAGGTGGTGATCGCCACCGGCGCCGACACCGTGATCTGCGACGGTGAACTGACCCCCGCGCAGCTCACCGCGCTGGAGAAGGTCGTCAAGGTCAAGGTGATCGACCGCACCGCGCTGATCCTCGACATCTTCGCCCAGCACGCCACCTCCCGCGAGGGCAAAGCCCAGGTCTCGCTCGCGCAGATGGAGTACATGCTGCCGCGTCTGCGCGGCTGGGGCGAGTCGATGTCCCGGCAGGCCGGCGGCCGCGCCGGCAGCAACGGCGGCGTGGGCCTGCGCGGTCCGGGTGAGACCAAGATCGAGACCGACCGCCGCCGCATCCGCGAGCGAATGGCCAAGCTCCGCAAGGAGATCCGGGGCATGAAGACCGCCCGCACCGTCAAGCGGGCCGCGCGCAAACGCGGTGGTGTCCCCGCGCTCACCGTGGTCGGCTACACCAACGCGGGCAAGTCGAGCCTGGTCAACGCCATGACCGGTTCCGGGGTGCTGGTGCAGGACGCACTGTTCGCGACCCTCGATCCGACCACCCGCCGCGCTCGGCTGGCCGACGGCCACGAGGTGGTCTTCACCGACACCGTCGGCTTCGTCCGCCACCTGCCGACACAGCTGGTCGAGGCGTTCCGGTCGACGCTGGAGGAGGCGGTCGACGCCGACCTGCTGATCCACGTGGTCGACGGCGCCGACGCCTTCCCGGGGAAGCAGATCTCGGCGGTCCGGCAGGTTCTCGGCGAGGTCTTCGCCGAGGAGGATCGCGACGGCGCGGGCCCGCCGCCGGAACTGCTGGTCATCAACAAGATCGACGCCGTGGACGCCACCCGGATGACCGCCCTGCGCGGCGAGTTCCCCGACGCGGTCTTCGTCTCCGCGCGGTCCGGTGAGGGGCTCGACGAGCTCTTCACCCGGATCACCGAGTTCGTGGAACAGGGCGACGTCGAGGCCGTCCTCTCGGTGCCCTTCGCCCGCGGTGAGGTGATCGCCCGCCTGCACCAGCACGCCCACGTGCTCGACACCGACCACACCGCCGACGGCACCCGGGTCCGGGTCCGCATGCCGAAGGCGCTCGCCGCCGAATACGCGGACCTGGTCGTCGGGGGATAGCTAGGCCGTGTCTCCCAAATCTCTTTCCGGGCCTCGGCGGCCCGCTGAACGCCTGGCGGCGTTGTCGTCGGTCGGCATAGCGCCGCTATGCCTCCCTCCTCCGCCTTGCCAGCCGCCCAGCGGATCCACCGGTGCCTACGGAGAAGATTTGAGAGACACGGCCTAGCGTCAGTCGCCGACGGAGAGATCGATGATCGGCAGGGCATTGCCGAGCGCGGTGAAGTCTGCCGCGTTGTAGGTGGCGAGCGCTGCCCCGTACTGAATGGCAGATGCCGCGATCATCATGTCGATCCGGCGTTTCCTGCTCGTCTGTCCCGATCTGGTGGCGACACCCGACAGCACCTGGTAGAGCTTGGCGGTTTCTCCGTCGAAGGGCACCCCGCCCTGGTACAAGCGATCGAGCAGTGTGAGCTGGCGTCCGGTCTCGATCACCACAGCGGGATCGTGTGAGTTGAGACCTTCCAGGAATTCTGCGTACACGATCGAACTGATCTGCGTCTGATCGTTCGTGCCGATCGGTGATCGGCTCGGGAATCCCCGGATCAACACGTTCGTATCGAGATGAACCAATGTCAAAGGACGTCCCCAGACTCGTCGCGACCCGCCTCGATCTCATCCAGTCGCTGAGCGATCTGCTGCTCGGTGAGCCGGCTCCGTGAGAGAACGTCCGCGACGTCGCTCCAGGTCGCTGTGGGTACCGTCCGCAGTCGGCTTCGATGGGTGAGAACGACTCCGGTGTCCCGGCCTTGACGAGTGACTCCGAACTCTTCGTGGTCTTGTTCGACTTTGCGGACCAGCTCGGAGCCGCGATGGCTGAGATCTGCAATACCGATGGTAGACATACTAGAAGAATAGCAACACGACGCCGACGGCGGCGCCCCGGAGGATCACGTGGTCGTCGAGGACCGGTGACCCGCCAGGGCGCCGCCGTCGTGCGGGCGCCCGGTGTTACTCGGCGTCGAGATCCTTCGCGACGAGGGCCGCGATCTGGTCGACGGCGGCCTGATCGTCGCTCTCCACGATCACCACGGCGTCCTTCTCGGCGCCGAGGGTCATGATCATCAGAGCGCTGCCGGCGTCCACCGGCTCGCCGCCCTCGACGGCGAGGGTGACCGGCACGCCGAGCGCGCTGGCGGCCTCGGCGATGACGGTGGCGGGGCGGGCGTGCAGGCCGACGGCGGAGCCGACGGTCACGGTGGTGCTGGGCATGGAATGCCTTTCTGTCTTCGATGGGTTTCCGGCGCGGACACGCCGGAGGTGATGAGTCGAACCTAGTACGCGGTCGCGGTGCGCCGCCGGGTTTGCGGCGCCGGCGATGTCAGGCGACGGCTGCGGCGGCCTCGATCTGGGCCTCCTCGGCGGCCGGAGTCCGCTTGATCTGCTTGGTGGCGACCACGCTCACGGCACCGACGACGGTGCCCACGACGAGCGCGATGAGGAACTTCCACCAGGTGTTCTCCATGGCGAACAGCACGAAGACACCGCCGTGCGGGGCGTGCAGTTCCACGTTCATCGCCATGCAGAGGCCGCCGGTCACCGCGCCGCCGAGCATCATCGGCGGGATCACCCGGAACGGGTCGGCGGCGGCGAACGGGATGGCGCCCTCGGAGATGAACGAGATGCCCAGCAGCCAGGCCGCCTTCCCGTTCTCCCGCTCGGGCTCGGTGAACAACGACGGCCGCAGCACCGTCGAGGCGAGGGCCAGCGCCAGCGGGGGCACCATGCCGGCGGCCATGACGGCCGCCATGATCTGCCACTGCGCCAGACCGGCACCGGCCGTGCCGAGGCCGAGCGCGGCGAACGAGTACGCCGCCTTGTTCACCGGGCCGCCGAGGTCGAAGCACATCATCAGGCCGAGGACGACGCCGAGGGCGATCTTGGAGCCGCCGCTCATGCTGTTGAGGCCGTCGATCATCTGCGTGTTGAGCCAGCCGAGCGGCTTGCCGAGCAGCATGTACATGATGCAGCCGACGATCAGTGAGGCGAAGAGCGGAATCACGACCACCGGCATCAGGCCCGCCGCCCAGCGCGGCAGATTCAGCCTGGTGAACCAGAGTGCGACGACGCCGGCGATCAGGCCGCCGATCAGGCCGCCGATGAAGCCCGAACTCACCGAGAGGGCGACGGCACCGGCGACGAAGCCGGGAGCGATACCGGGGCGGTCGGCGATCGCGAAGGCGATGTAGCCGGCCAGCACGGGGACCATGAAGGCCATCGCGAGGCTGCCGAGCGCGAAGAAGACCGCACCCAGGTACTGGAGGAGGCCGCCCGGCGGCAGATCCCAGAGCGAACTGTGCAGCGCGTAGAACACGGCGTCGTTCATGCCGCCGGCGCAGCCCGCCGGATAGGTGACGTTGCCGTCGACCAGCGATTGCGGGACACACACCTTGGCGTTGGCGATCTCGTAACCGCCGAACAGGAAGCCGAGGGCCATCAGGAGGCCGCCGGCGGCGACGAACGGGATCATGTAGCTGACGCCGGTCAGCAGCGCCTGCTTGAGGCGGCCGCCGATGCCGATGCTCGCGCCCTCGTCACCACCGGTGGAGGCGGCGGCGCCGTCGCCCGCGGGGACGCGCTTGGCGTTCGGATTGCCCGCCGCGGCGACGGCTTCGGCGATCATCTTGTCCGGCTCGTTGATGGCGCGCTTGACGCCGGACTCGATCACCGGCTTCCCGGCGAAACGCTCGCGGCCCTTCACCCCGACGTCGGTCGCGAAGATCACGGCGTCGGCGCGGGCGATCGCGTCCGACGTGAACGGCGTGGTGCCCGACGAGCCCTGCGTCTCCACCTGGTACTCCACCCCGGCGCGGTCGGCCGCGAGCTTCAGCGCGTCGGCGGCCATGTAGGTGTGCGCGATACCGGTGGGACAGGCGGTGATCGCCAGGACGAGGGTGTCGTCGGCGGGCGCCGCCGCGGTCTCCGTCACCTCGGTGGCGGCGGGCTTCTCGGCGGGCGCGGCCGCCGCCGCGGGCGCGGGGGTGGCCGCCGGTTGCTGCGGCGGTGGGGCGACGGCCTCACCGACCAGTTCGACGATCGCGTCCGCGTCCGGGGCCTCGCGCAGCGCGGTGACGAACTCGGGGCGCACCAGGGCGCGGGCGAGGGAGCTGAGCAGCTTCATGTGCGCGGCGCCGGCACCGCCGGGGGCGGCGATCAGGAAGACGATGTCGGCGGGACCGTCGGGTCCGCCGAAGTCGACCTTCTTCGACAGTCGCGCCATGCCGAGGGACGCGGTGCCGACGGAGTCGACGCGGGCGTGCGGGATGGCGATGCCGCCGGGCAGGCCGGTCGGTGATTTGGCCTCGCGTTCGAGGGCGGCCCCGGCGAGTTCGTCGGGGTCGGTACAGCGTCCCGCAGCGGCGAGAGTCTGGGCGAGACGGCGGATCACCGCCTCGGCGTCGTCGCCCGCGTCGGCGTCGAGCAAGACCAGCTCGGGCGTGATGATCGGATCGGACATGGGTTTTCCTTCGCTGGTCGGTCAGGGTAGGGGCCGGACATCGACGCCGGCGAGGTCGAGAAGATCGGGTGTGGGGGGTGTGGTGCCGGGCAGCCCGGCGGCCGCGGACCCGTAGGCGACGGCGGAGCGCAGGCGCTCGGCGGGATCGGCGCCCCGATGCAGCGCGATCAGGTAGCCGGCGAGCGACGAGTCGCCGGCGCCGACGGTGCTGCGGACCTGGATCCGCGGGGCGCGGGCGACCCAGGTGCCCTCCGCCGTGGTGAGTAGCGCACCGCCCGCCCCGAGGGTGGTGAGGACGGCGCCGCCGGTACGCCGCGCGAGTTCGGCGGCGGCGCGGGCCGCGGGAGCCGGGTCGCCGTCCTGCGCCGCCTGCTCCATCGCCGCACCGTCGTCCCCGGTGAGTTCGGCGAGTTCGAAGGCATTGGGTTTGAGCAGGTCGGGCCGGGCGCCGGCGACGGCGGCCAGCGGCGGCCCGGAGGTGTCGACGGCCACCTTCCGGCCTGCCGCGTGCAGCCGGCCGGCCATGGTGGCGTACCAGTCGGCGGGGACGCCCGGCGGCAGTGAGCCGCAGAGGGCGACCCACTCGGCGGCGCCGGCGGCGCCGGTGATGAGCGCGCCGAACTCGGCGAGTCCGTCCTCGGTGAGGGCGACGCCGGCGTCGTTGATCTTGGTGGTGGTGCCGTCCGGCTCGGCGAGGGTGAGGTTGACGCGCACCTGGCCGTCGATCGAGACGCACCGGTAGTCGAGCGCCACCTCGTCGAGCTGGCCGAGCAGCGTGTCGCCGGCGCGGGCGGGCAGCAGGGCGAGTGCGTCCAGGCCGGCCTCGCCGATGACGCGGGCGACGTTGATGCCCTTGCCGCCCGGCTGGTCGCGCACCGAGGTGACCCGCTGCACCTCGCCGCGCTGAAGCGGTCCCGGCAGCTGGAGCGTGCGGTCGACGCTGGGGTTGGCCGTCACGGTCACGATCATGAGATCACCACTTCGATGTCGAGGGCTCGCAGGTCGGCGAGGAAGGTGTCGTCGATCCCGGCATCGGTGACGACGGCGTCGACGTCGCAGAGCGCGCCGAAGCTCACCAGATCCTCGCGATTGAACTTCGAGGAGTCGGCCAGGACCACCACCTGATTGGCCGCCGCGATCATCGCCCGTTTCGCGGCGGCCTCGTCGGGATCGGGCGTGGACAGCCCGTGGGCGACACTGAGGCCGTTGGTGCCGATGAAGGCGAGCGAGGCGCGCAGCCCGCGGAAGAAGTCGATGGTGGTGGCGCCGACGGTCGCCTGCGTCTTGCCGCGCACGCGGCCCCCGGCGAAGGTCACGTCGCAGCGCGGCAGGGTCGACAGGTGGGCGGCGAGCGGCAGGGCGTTGGTCACCACCGACAGGTCGCGGTCGGCGGGCAGGGCGAGCGCGGCGCGCAGCGTGGTGGTCCCGGCGTCGAAGATCACCGAACCGCCGGACGGCGGGAGGAAACGCTGCGCGGCGGCCCCGATCGCGGTCTTCTCGGCGAGCCGGGACTGCTCGCGCTGGGCGAGGTCGGGCTCGCCGACGGTCATCACGTCCGGCCGCACCGCTCCGCCGTGGACCCGCAGGACCACGCCCTGTTCGGCGAGGACTCCGAGGTCGCGGCGCACCGTCTCGCCGGTGACGTCGAACCGGGTCGCCAGCTCGGCGACCGCGACGCGGCCGCGCGCCCGTACTTCGCTCGCAATGGCCTGCTGGCGTTCTTCCGCGTACACCGTGCCGTCCTGAGTAGAGTCCTCGAAAGAGGGGCTGAGTTCC
The DNA here is from genome assembly GCF_052036135.1 of Gordonia marina. Classification (NCBI taxonomy): domain Bacteria; kingdom Bacillati; phylum Actinomycetota; class Actinomycetes; order Mycobacteriales; family Gordoniaceae; genus Gordonia; species Gordonia marina. The sequence continues at coordinate 23,639 of NZ_JBPSDN010000025.1, read as the reverse complement.
CAATCCCGTTTGGTTATGTCTTTGTTTACTTGTGTATGCGTTGACTCGTCAAGCGGTTTCTGTAATCTCTGTCACATGAATGAGGTGGACGCGATGGCAGCGGAGGATTTCGGGGCGACGACGGTGGTGCGGGGGACACCCGTGGTGCACGGGCTCGCGTACGGTCCGGTGATCCGGCCCGCCGAGACGCCGGAGTTCGACATCGACGCGACGGCGGTGATCGACGAAGCCCAGCGCTCCGCCGAAGAGGAACGGTTCACGACCGCGGCGAACACCGTCGCCGAACGGTTCTCGGCGCGGGCCTCGGCGAGCACCGGCAGTTCGGCCGAAGTGCTCGCGGCGACGGCCGCGCTGGCCAAGGACCGGGCCTGGATCGGCGCGGCGACCAAACTCATCGCCGGCGGTACGCCGGCGGCGGCGGCCACGGTCGCGGCGATCGAGCAGATCGCGGCGATGTTCACCAAGCTCGGCGGCCTCATGGCCGAGCGGGTGACCGATCTGAACGACATCCGTGACCGCGTGGTGGCCGAGATCCTCGGCCTGCCCGAACCGGGCATTCCGACGCCGGACCGGCCGTCGATCCTGTGCGCCGACGACCTGGCGCCCGCCGACACCGCGGGGCTCGATCCGCAGCGGGTGATCGCCCTCGCGACCCGCCTCGGCGGACCGTCGAGCCACACCGCGATCATCGCGCGGCAGCTCGGCATCCCCTGCGTCGTGGCGATCGCCGATCTCGGCGAGATCCCCACGGGCGCACTGGCTTTCGTCGACGGCGAGCGCGGAGTGGTCGGCCTCGACCCGGACGAGGCGGCGGTCACCGCGGCGGTCGCGTCGTCGAAGGAGACCGCTGCCGCGGCAGCTGCCTGGCGCGGTCCCGGACAGACCGCAGACGGTCACCGGGTGCTGATCCTGGCCAACGTGGCCGACGGCGTGTCGGCCCGGGCGGCCGCCGACCTCGGAGTGCTCGAGGGCGTCGGGCTGTTCCGCACCGAACTGGCCTTCCTGGACCGTCCGGACGAGCCCTCGGTCGCTGAGCAGACGTCGCTCTACCGCGAGGTGATCGACGCGTTCGACGGCGACAAGGTGGTGATCCGGACGCTCGATGCCGGCTCGGACAAGCCGCTGAAGTTCGTGACGCACCCGGACGAGCCGAATCCGGCGATGGGGGTGCGCGGCAACCGGATCATCCTGTCGAATCCGGAGATCCGCGCGCACCAGCTGGAGGCGCTGGCCGCGGCCGCCGAGGGCACCACGGTGGTCCCGTGGGTGATGGCGCCGATGATCGCCACGGTGGCCGAGGCGCGCGAGTTCGCGGCGCTGGTGCGCGAGCGCGGGATGATCCCGGGTGTGATGGTCGAGGTGCCGTCGGCCGCGGTGATGGCCGGCCAGATCCTCGCCGAGGTCGACTTCGTGTCCATCGGCACCAACGACCTGACCCAGTACACGATGGCCGCCGACCGGATGTCGCCGGAACTGGCATCGCTGACCGACCCCTGGCAGCCCGCCGTCCTCGCGCTGATCGAGCGCGTGGGCGCTGCCGGTACCGAGCAGGACAAGCAGGTGGGCGTGTGCGGCGAGGCCGCCGCCGATCCGCTGCTCGCGTGCGTGCTGGTGGGTCTCGGCGTCACCTCGCTGTCGTCGGCCCCGGCCGCGGCACCCGCGGTGGGGCTCAAGCTGAGCACGGTGACCCTGGATCAGTGCCGCGCGGCCGCGCAGGCCGCGGTGGCCGCCGACAGCACGGCCTCGGCCCGGGAGGCGGCGCGGGCGGTACTCGGCTGACGATGAGCGACGTCGTCTACGAGCCGACGATCCTGAAGCGGTACACGACGCTCTCCAACGCGATCGACGTCCTGCTGAATGAGCGCGTCACACTGCTCAGCCCGCGCACCTGGGTCGACCGGAACGACAGCGGGTTCATGGATCACTACTGCGCACTGAAGGGTTCGTCTCGCGTCAGCGTCGCGTGCTTCACCCAGTCCACGGAGACCTATCACCACTGGGGCGTCTTCGCGGGCGGCACGGACGGCGTGCGGCTCGAGATCAGCAAAGCGAAACTGCTGGCGAGCATCGCAGGCGACCCGGCCTACGCGTCCGGTCCGGTCCGCTACCTCACCCTGGACGAGATCGAGGAAGAGGCCGGCGACTCCCGGCTGACGGCCGACGATCTGCCGTTCGTCAAACGGCACGGTTTTCGCGACGAGAACGAGTTCCGCATCGTCCACCTCGGGAGCGGTGACGGGCCGCCGGTGCACCACATGCCGATCGAGCGAGGCTGGATCAACCGGATCTCGTTGAGCCCGCTCCTGCCGGAGGGGCTGATCGAGACGATGAAGGCCGCGCTACCGGCGCTGCCCGGCTGTGCGGACGTGAAGGTCGTGCGGTCGAATCTCTGCGAGAACCAGCGGTGGACCCGAACGGGGGAGTCGATCACTCTGTAGGACCGCGGCCACCCGAGTGGGGATCGCGATCCCCACCCCGGCGGCCGGGCGCGGTGTGGATGTCCGGATCAGATGCGCCGCAGCACGGTCACGACCTTGCCGAGAATGGCGGCGTCGTCACCGGGGATCGGCTCGAAGTGCTCGTTGTGGGGCATCAGCCAGACGTGACCGTCGACCCGCTTGAAGGTCTTCACGGTGGCCTCGCCGTCGATCATGGCGGCGACGATGTCGCCCTGCTCGGCCACGTTCTGCTGGCGCACGACCACCCAGTCGCCGTCGCAGATCGCGGCGTCGATCATGGACTCGCCGACCACCCGCAGCAGGAACAGGGAACCCTCGCCGACCAGCTCCTTGGGCAGCGGGAAGACGTCCTCGACGGCCTGCTCGGCGAGGATCGGACCACCGGCGGCGATACGGCCGAGGACCGGAACGAACGCCGGTGACGGCATACCCGGCTCGTCACCGGCCGCGTCGCCCGGCGGCGGGGGACGATGGTCGTCGCGGACGTTCACCGCGCGCGGCCGGTGCGGATCGCGCTTGAGTAGCCCGCGCCGCTCCAGGGTTCGCAGTTGGTGGGCGACCGACGACGTCGAGGTGAGTCCCACGGCCTCGCCGATCTCCCGGATGCTCGGCGGGTAGCCGCGCTCCCGGACGGACGAGCGGATGTACTCCAGGACCTCGCGCTGGCGCTGGGTCAGTGAGGCCTCCAGGGTCGCCGTCGACAGCAGCGGGTCGACGTTCGACGTGTTCTGCGGTCCGTCGGTCATCTGAGGTTCCTTTCCTCGTCGGTGATCCCCAATCTAGTCGACTAGGTCACAGAACTCAAACAATTGTTCGACGTGTCGGGACGGTTGTCGGACCCATGGTGTTAACTGTCGAACAAGAGTTCATCGAACATACGAACGATGGGAGTTAACGATGACCGGATTGCTGAAGGACCGTGACCGCCGAGCCGCCGGAACGGCCGCCTCTGTGACCATGACCTGCGATGTTCCGATCGTCGTCGGTACGCGCGTCCGTCGTGCGGTGCAGGCCGCACCGACGTGCCGGCCGACCGGACGCAGCCCGCAGAGCCGCACCGGAGTGCTGCGCACGGTGCCCGCCGCCGCTCGATCGAACATCCCGGAGCGCCGGGAACGTGTCCGGGTCCCGGGCGTGGCGAGCGCCGGTTCGAACACTCCGGCCACGACCGCGCGGCCGTCCTCGGCACCGGCGCGGCGGACCGCCGGCAGCCGTCGGCGGTGGGCGGCCGGGGTGCTGGCCGGGCTGGCGGTGGCGCTGATCGCCGCGGTGATGGGCATCGCCGGGCACGACTACCAGAGCGCGGCCACCGGGACACCGGCGGCGACGCAGGTCGTGCACGTGCGCAGCGGGGAATCGCTGTCGTCGCTCGCCGAGCGGATCGCCCCCGAGCTGCCCGCCGAGTCGGTGATCGCCACGGTGCGGAACCTGAACGGGCTGGACGGCACCGGGCTGCGCCCGGGTCAGGCGCTCGTGGTTCCCGCATACCGCTGAACGCGCGTGGGATCGGGATGCGCGGCGGGTACGCTGAGGGCATGCGATGCCCGTTCTGCAAGAACGACGACACCCGAGTAGTCGATTCGCGCGCCTCCGACGACGGTCTGGCGATCCGGCGGCGCCGGTCGTGCGGTGCGTGCGGCCGCCGGTTCACCACGGTCGAGTCGGCGGTGCTCGCCGTGGTCAAGCGCAACGGTGTATCCGAGCCCTTCAGCCGCGAGAAGGTGATGAAGGGCGTCCGCCGCGCCTGCCAGGGCCGCCAGGTCGACGAGGATGCGCTCGCGAAACTCGCCGCGGCGGTGGAGGACACGGTGCGCGCATCCGGTTCCGCCGAGATCCCCAGCAATGAGGTCGGCCTGGCCATCCTCGGCCCGCTGCGCGACCTCGACGAGGTCGCGTACCTGCGGTTCGCGTCGGTGTACCGATCGTTCGAGTCGGCCGACGACTTCCAGCGCGAGATCGACGATCTCCGCGCGGGCCGCAAGCAGCCCGTCGCCTGACATCCGGCCGTCGCGGGTTCCGCGCGACGGTCAGGTGAACGTGTCGAGCGCCTTGATCACACGCTTCTCCGACACCGGCCCCGCGGTGCCCAGCTGCTGGGCGAAGAGGCTGACGCGGAGTTCTTCGATCATCCAGTGCGCCAGGTCGTTCAGCGCATCCTGGCGGTGCGCCGGGACCTGTGCGAGACGCTGATTCCAGTGCGCGATCACCCGGTCGACGGCGTCGAGACCGGTCGCGTCCCGGGACGCCGAACCGGGTAGCGCCTCCAGCCGGGCACGAGCGGCCTTGAGATAGCGGGGCAGATGCCGCAGGTGAGTCAGCGCGGTGTCGCGGACGAAGCCGTCGTACACCAGGTGCGCCAGTTGCTCGGCGACGTCGTCGGCGGCGACCGAGCCGCTGCGCGCGTCGATCGCCCGGCGCAGCGGGGCGGTCTCGGCGAGAGCCGCCGCGGCGACGGTGAAGTAGTCGGGTGCGGCGGCGCGGACGGCCGGTGACAGCCGCTGCGTGAGCGCGGCGAAATCCGCGGGGGTGCGGATCGCGGCCACGCCGGGTTCACCGGCCAGGGCATCCGCGATCGCCCGGCGGGTGCAGTCGGCGAACAGGTCGTCCGCCCGCCGGTACGGGCTCTGGCTGAGGGCAAGTCGTTCACCGGGCGGCAGCGTGTTCGCGATCTTCTTGGTCAGCGGGGTGATCGCGTTCTCCAGCAACACCTGCGCCCCGGCGCGGATCCCGGCGTCCCGCGCGGTGGGGCTGGTCGCGTCGACCACCCGGACTCCGGCCCCGGCCGGGCGCAGGGTCGGGTAGGTGACGACCGGCTGACCCGCGACGGTGGCATCGATGCGCTCCGGAAGGGCGCCGATGGCGTCGTCGGTCCAGCGCTGGTGCACCGGCGCCGCTGCGGCCGTCGTCGACGGGCCGGAGAACTCGCGGCGGAGTTCGTCGAGGGAATCGCTGCGGGCGACGATCTTTCCGTCCGGGCCGGTGACCGCGAAGTGGATCCGGAGGTGCGGAGGAAGGTTCTCGACGCGAAAGTCGCTCGGGGACAGGGTGATCCGCGTGATGACGCCGAGCTCGCGGGCGAGGGCCGGCACCAGTGGCTCCGACCGCGGCTCCAGCTGGGAGAGGGCGAGGTCGGCGTACTGCTGCGCCGGCGACATCGACTTGCGCAGGCCTTTCGGCAGCGACTTGATCAGCGCGGTGGCCAGCTCGCTGCGCAGTCCGGGTACCAGCCAGTCGAAGCCGCCGCCGTGGAGGTGGTCGAGGAGCGGGCGGGGCACGACGACCGTGACGCCGTCGTCCGGCGCGCCCGGCGCGAAGTGATAGCGCAGTTCCAGACGGGTCTGTCCCTGCTGCCAGGCGGGCGGGAAGTCGGCGGCAGCCGGAGTCCGGGCGTCGTCCCCGTCGGCGTCGTCGAGGTACAGCAGGCGCGGATTCTTCTTGCTCTCCTTCTTCCACCAGGAGTCGAAGTGGCGGGTGGACACGACGTTCGCGGGCACGCGGGCGTCGTAGAAGTCGTAGAGTTCGGCGTCGCTGCGCCGGAGCGTGCGCCGCGTGCGGTGCTCGAGGTCCTCGGCCTCGGCGAGGAGACGCTGATTGTGTTTCCAGAACTCGTGACGGGGCCGCCAGCGGCCCTCGACCAGCGCGGCCTGCAGAAAGATCGCGCGCGATTCGACGGGGTCGATGGACCCGTAGTTCACTCGGCGCGCGGCGACCAGCGGTACCCCGTAGAGGCTCACCTTCTCGCTGGCGGTGACCGCGCCGCGGCGTGACGACCACGCCGGCTCGCTGTAGGTCCTCGTCACCAGGTCGCCGGCGACCTGCTCCACCCATTCGGGGTCGATCGCCGCGACGGTGTGCGCGAACAGGCGCGAGGTCTCGACCAGTTCTCCGGCCATGACGAAGGCCGGGGGCTTCGAGGCGAGGAACGACCCGGGGAAGACGGCGAACTTGGTGCCGCGGGTGCCGAGGAATTCCCTCGTCTCGCCCTGCTTCGCGCCGATGTTGGTGAGCAGCCCGGTGAGCAGGCTGCGGTGGATGGCCCCGGCGTCGAGTTCGGTGGCCGGCACCTCCCAGCGCAGATCCTTGACCGTGCGCCGGAGCTGACGGTGGAGGTCCATCCACTCGCGGATCCGCAGGTAGTGGAGGAACCCGCGTTCGCATTCGCGGCGGAACTGATTGCCGGACAGCGCTTCCCGGCGGTCGTGCAGATGCTCCCAGAGCTTGAGGTAGCCGAGGAACTCCGACCCGGGCACGGCGTACTCCCGGTGGGCGGCGGTGGCGGCCTCACGCTTGTCGGCGGGGAACTCTCGCACATCGGGGAGCGAGAGCGCCGCGGCGATCACCAGGACGTGGTCGAGTACCCCGTTCTGGTGCCCGGCCACCAGCATGCGGGCCAGCCGGGGATCGATCGGCAGCCGCGCGAGGTCGCGTCCCACGGCGGTGAGCCGGGCGTCGGCCGAGTCCAGACCGGTCACCGCGCCGAGTTCGGAGAGCAGCGCCATGCCGTCCTTGATCGCGCGGGCCTCCGGCGGCTGGACGAACGGGAACTCGGCGACGTCGCCCAGCCGCAACGACAGCATCGACAGGATGACGGCGGCCAGGTTGGTGCGCAGGATCTCCGGGTCGGTGTACTCGGGGCGGGCGTCGAAGTCGTCCTCGCCGTACAGCCGGATGCAGATGCCGGGGGCGACGCGGCCGCAGCGGCCCGCACGCTGGCGGGCACTGGCCTGCGAGACCTTCTCGATGGGCAGCCGCGTGACCTTGGTGCGCGTGGAGTAGCGGGAGATGCGGGCCGTGCCGGTGTCGATCACGTACCGGATACCGGGCACGGTGAGCGAGGTCTCGGCGACGTTGGTGGCGAGCACGATGCGCCGCCCGTTCGACGGGGTGAAGATCTTCTGCTGTTCGGCCACCGAGAGGCGCGCGTAGAGCGGCACGATCTCGGCGGCAGTGCGATGTTTGAGCGCGTCGGCGGTGTCGCGGATGTCGCGTTCGGTGGGCAGGAAGACCAGGATGTCGCCCGCGCCGCCGGACCAGAGCTCGGTCACCGCGGCGTCGATGGCGGCGATCTGATCGAGATCGGCATGCTCCGGATCGTCGCTGGTGAGCGGCCGGTAGCGGATCTCGACCGGGTAGGTACGGCCGGAGACCTCGATGATCGGCACCTCACCGGCCGGGCCGGCCGGTTCGGCGGTGGAGAAGTGCCGGGCGAAGCGGTCCGGCTCGATGGTCGCCGAGGTGATGATCACCTTGAGATCCGGGCGCCGGGGGAGCAGGCGCTTGAGGTAGCCGAGCAGGAAGTCGATGTTGAGGCTGCGCTCGTGGGCCTCGTCGATGATGATCGTGTCGTAGCGGCGCAGCGTCGGGTCCGCGGTGATCTCGCGCAGCAGGATGCCGTCGGTCATCACCTTGATCTGCGTCTGCTTGCTGGTCTTGTCGGAGAAGCGGACGCTGTAGCCGACGAGGTCGCCGAGCTGTGTCCCGGTCTCGTCGGCGATACGCCGGGCGACGGACGTCGCGGCGATCCGGCGCGGCTGGGTGTGGCCGATCCGGGTGCGGCCCAGCGCGAGACAGATCTTCGGCAACTGGGTGGTCTTGCCCGAACCGGTCTCGCCGGCGATCACCACCACCTGGTGGTCGTTGATCGCGGCGGCGATCTCGTCGCGGCACGCGCTGACCGGAAGCTCCGGCGGAAAGGTGAGGACGGGGACCGGCATGATGACCCCGAGTCTATCCTCGCCGGAGTGAGCCTCACTGTTCCCCTGTCGGCCTGGAGCGACTGGACGGCCGACCCGATCGGGGTCCTCGCCGTCGCGGCGTCGGCCGGCTACCTCGTCGCCGGGTGGCGGCGCCGCCGGGGCGACGGCGTTCCGGTGCCGCGCCGGATCGCCTTCCATCTCGGCTGCCTGGGGCTGTTCGTGCTGAGTTGCGGACCGCTGACGCACTACGCCACCGAACTCTTCTGGGTGCGGGCGCTGCAGATCACGGTCCTGCTGTACCTGGTGCCGCTCGCGCTGGCGTCGGGAACTCCGCTGACCGCGATCGGTGCGGCCCTGCCCGCCCCTGCGGCGCTGCGCGGAATCGCCGCCTTGCGGAGCCGGCCCGCGCACCTGCTCACCCATCCGGCGGTGGCGTCCGGCCTGCTCCTGGCCGTGCCCTGGATCCTGATCTTCACCGGCTGGAACGTCGCCGCGATGCGGAACGGCGCTCTCGACGCCGTCACCAGGCTGATCCTGCTGATGATCGGCGGCCTCTACTTCTGGACCCGGATCCAGGCCGATCCGGTGCCGCGGCGGTGGCCGCAGGGATTGTCGCTGCTGGTGACGCTGGTCGAGTCGATCGGTGACGGGATCCTGGGCGTCGTCGTGTGGCTGGGGCCGGTCCTGTACACCGGCTACTACGCGGCGCTCGGGTTCACCGACGCCGACGCGCTGCGGACGTCACAGACCATCGGGGCCGGCATGCTGTGGATCCTCGCGGACGTGATCGGCGTGCCGTTCCTGATGATTCTGCTGGTCGCGCTCCGCCGCGAGGACACCGCGACCCAGGCTCGCGTCGACGCCGCGCAGGACGCCGCCGAGGCGGCCGCGCCGGTGGACGACGCGCCGCCCGCCGGCCTGTGGTGGGAACAGGACCCGCGACTGCGCGACCGTTTCCGCGGCTGAGGCACGACGCCCGCTCGACGCGGGCGGCGCGGGGTGCTTGGCTGGCAGCATGACGACGGAGACCGCATCGATGTCCGGAGACGTGCCCCGCGTGGTGAGCGCTGAGCGGATCGTCCGTGCCGGGCCCGCGACGATCTTCGGACTGATCGCCGACCCGCGCCGGCAACCGGAGTGGGACGGCAACGACAATCTCCGGGTCGCCGAGTCCGCCGAGCGGGTACGCGCCGCCGGGGACGTCTTTCTCATGGAGCTCACCAACGGCCAGGTGCGGGAGAACCATGTCGTCGAGTTCGCCGAGGACCGGCTGATCGCCTGGCGGCCGTCGGAGGTGGGTCGGACGCCGCCGGGACACCTGTGGCGCTGGGAACTGGAACCGGCCACCGGCGGTACGCTGGTGCGGCACACCTACGACTGGACGGCGCTGCGCGACGAGAAGCGCGAGGCCCGCGCCCGCGCGACCACCGGTGACCGGCTGCGGGCGTCGATCGACCGCCTGGCCGCGCTCGCCGAAGCCGAGTCGCCGGTGCGATGAGCCGGTAGGCCCGAGCCGCGCGGATCGCCCGCGGTCGTCCACAGATCGGTGCCGGTCTGATTGGATCGGCCCCATGGAGATCCGCACCATGCTCGAACCGCACGGACCGGCGACCGCCCTGGTGCTGTCCGACGACCAGGTCGACGAACTCGGCGGCGGACGGCGCGCGGCGGTCGTGGTGACCATCGGGGATCGCGCCGCCCGGTTGCGTCTGGCCCGGATGGGCGGCGTCAACATGATCGGGCTCTCGAAGGCGACTCGCGCCGAACTGGGGGTCGAGATCGGCGACGCCGTCGTCGCGAACGTGGAACTCGATACCGCCGAACGCACCGTCGAGGTACCCGGTGATCTGGCCGACGCCCTCGACGCCGCGGGGCTGCGGGCGGCGTTCGACGCGCTGAGCTTCACTCGCCGCCGGGAGGGCGCCGAGTCGGTGACCGGTGCCAAGCGTCCCGAGACGCGGCGCCGCCGGATCGACGCCGTCGTCGACGGGCTGCGCTGAGATCCGATCCCACGACGGGGCGAAGACGATCCCGGACACGCCGGGGAAGCCCGGACGTGTCATATTGGGAGCCATGGGTTCTCTGTGGCACGGCTTCGCCGATATGGGCGCCGTCAACGACAACGGTCCGTTCGTCATCACCCGCGGTGAGGGGGTGCGCATCTACGACGACGGCGGGAAGGAATATCTCGACGCCACCGCCGGTCTGTGGTTCACCAACGTCGGCCACGGCCGCGGCGAGATCGCCGAAGCGGTGGCCCGCCAGCTCTCCACCGTGGCGCACTATTCCAACTTCGGCGACTATGCCAACGACACCCTGATCGCGCTGGCCGAGCGCGTCGCGGCGATGGCGCCGGTGCCCGGCTCCAAGGTCCTGTTCACCTCCGGTGGCAGCGATTCGGTCGATTCCGCCGTCAAACTCGCCCGGCGGTTCTGGACCGAGTCGGGGCGGCCGGACAAGCGGATCGTCGTCTCGCGGACCAAGGCCTACCACGGCATGCACGTCGGCGGCACCGCGCTCGCCGGGATCCCGGGCAATCGCGAGGGCTACGGCCCGGACTTCGTGCCCGACACCGAGCGCATCGACTGGGACGACGCGAAGGCGCTGCTCGGCCTGATCGAGCGGGTCGGCGCGGAGAACATCGCCGCGTTCATCGCCGAGCCGATCATCGGCGCCGGCGGCGTCTACCTGCCGCCCGAGGGGTACCTGCGCGAGGTGCGCGACATCTGCCGCGACCACGACGTGCTGTTCATCGCCGACGAGGTGGTGACCGGCTACGGCCGGATCGGGCACGGGCACTGGTTCGCGTCGAGCCGATTCGAACTCGCCCCGGACATCATCACCTCGGCGAAGGGCCTCACCAGCGGCTACGTCCCGATGGGGGCGATGATCGCGGCGCCGCATCTGGCCGAGCCGTTCTTCGCCGGCGGCACCTGGTGGCGTCACGGCTACACCTACGGCGGCCACTACGGTGCCGCCGCGGCCGCCATGGCGAACTTCGACATCATCGAACACGAGGGTCTGCTCGACGAGGCCACGCGACTGGAGGGCGACCTGGCCGCCGCCTTCGCGCCGCTCGCCGACCTGGACGCCGTCGCCGAGGTCCGCACCGGACTCGGCGCGGTCACCGCGGTGCAACTCGCCGATCCGGCCGACGCCCCGGCCGCGGTGCTCCGCCTGCGCGAGCATGGCGTGGCCGGCCGTGCCGCGGGCATGGGCGCGCTGCAGGTCTCGCCGTCGTTCGTGATGACCACCGACGAGGTGAACGAGATGGCGGCCCGCTTCGCCGCCGCGCTGAGCTGAGTCGTCAGACCGATGCGAAACGCCCCGCCGGGATCACCGGCGGGGCGTTTGGCGATTCGGCCCTTCGACAGGCTCGGGGGCTGCGATCAGGCGAGCGTTTCGGCGATGGTGATCGCCTGGCCGACGCCCTGCACGATCGACGCGGCCTTGAGTGCCTCGAAGACCTGCTCGCGGTCGAGACCGGCCTCGCGCACCACGTTCTCGTGGGCGGCGACGCAGTGCTCGCAACCGTTGATGGCGGAGACCGCCATCGACCACAGCTCGAAGTTCGCCTTGTCCACGCCGGGGTTGCCGATGATGTTCATCCGCAGACCCGGGCGCAGGTCGTCGTACTTGCCGCCGAGGAACCCGCGGCCGCGGTAGAACACGTTGTTCATGCCCATGATCGACGCGGCACCGAGGGCGGCGTTGTAGGCCTCGGCCGACAGGTTGTCGGCCGCCTCATCGGCGATCTCGCGCAGCACGGTCGCGTTACGGGTGGCGGCCGCCGAGGCGAGGAGGGTGCCCCACAGCTTCTCGTCGTCGAGCACGGTGGTGCGCGACAGCGAGCCGAGGTTGAGCTTGAGGTCCTTCGCGTACTCCGGAAGGGCTTCCTTCAGATTGTCGATGCTCATCGTGTGCGATGTCCTCCGATCAGGCCGAGGCGCTCATGAGCTCGCCGGCGTCGATCGTCGGGTCGCCCTTCTTCCAGTTGCAGGCGCACAGCTCGTCGCTCTGCAGCGCGTCGAGGACGCGGAGGACCTCGTCGACGTTGCGGCCGACGCTGCCGGCGGTGACCGACACGAACTGCACCTCGTTGTTCGGGTCGACGATGAAGGTGGCGCGATCGGCGACGCCGTCGGCGTTCAGGACGCCGGTGGCCTCGACCAGCTCACGCTTGAGGTCCGAGAGCATCGGGAAGGGGAGGGTCTTGAGATCCTCGTGCTGGGCGCGCCACTGGAAGTGCACGAACTCGTTGTCGACCGAGGCGCCGAGCACCTGGGTGTCGCGGTCGGCGAACTCGTCGTTCAGCTTGCCGAACGCGGCGATCTCGGTCGGGCACACGAAGGTGAAGTCCTTCGGCCAGAAGAAGACGACGCGCCACTTGCCCTTGTAGTCGTCGCTCGACACGGTGGTGAAGTAGTCGTCCGGCTGCTGGGCGTCGACCTTGCTGAGGTCGCCGCCGATGACAGCGGTCAGGTTGTAGGCGGGGAACTGGTCTCCGATGGTGAGCAGTGCCATGTCATGACTCCTTCGTCGTGGTGGGTGAATCACTCGGCCGGGCGTATCGGGGGTGTCCGAACCCGGCGGTAATTCCATTCTGCCGCAGACGGTCTGAAAACGAAACGTGATGACACGCACTATATTGATAGGCATGAGCGATCAGAGTTATCAGCCGTCGGTGGGCGGTCTGCGGGCCTTCGTCGCGGTCGCGAAGAAGCTCCACTTCGGTTCCGCGGCAACGGATCTCGGAGTAAGCCAACCCTCGCTGTCGCAGGCGCTCGCGGGGCTGGAATCGGGCCTCGGCATCCAGCTGGTGGAACGCACAACGCGACGCGTGATGCTCACCGCGGAGGGTCGCCGGCTGCTCCCCTCGGCGATGGCGGCGTGCGACGCGATCGACAACTTTCTGGCCGACGCCGCGGGAGAGGACGACCCGCTGCGCGGCGCCGTACGGCTCGGATTGATCCCCACCATCGCGCCGTACATCCTCCCGCGACTGCTGCGCGGCCTCCCGGTGCGGCGGCCCGGACTGGAGCTGCGGGTGGTCGAGGACCAGACCGCGCGACTGCTGGAGCAACTCCGCGAGGGCACGCTCGACGCGGCCGTGCTGGCGCTGCCCGCCAACGCTCCCGGCATCGGCGAGATCGCCATGTACGACGAGGACTTCGTGCTCGCGATCCCGGCCGGGCACCCGCTCGCCGGGCGCAGACGACTCGCCCCGTCGGTGCTCGCCGACCTGCCGCTCCTGCTGCTCGACGAGGGACACTGCCTGCGCGATCAGGCGCTCGCCGTGTGCCAGCTCGCCGGGGTGAACCCGGATCTGCGGCAGACCCGCGCGGCCTCGCTGACCACCGCGGTGCAGTGCGTCGAGGGTGGTCTCGGGGTGACGCTGATCCCGCGCACGGCGGTCGCGGTGGAGACGGCCTCGGGGGAACTCTCGACCGCGGAGTTCACCAAGCCGCGCCCCGGCCGGCGGATCGGCCTGGTGTACCGGACCTCATCCGGGCGCGGGGCGGCGTACGCCGAACTGGCCGCGGACATCGCGGCACTGGCCGCCGAGTCGGGGGACGTCACCGCTGCGCGGTGAGTTCTTCCCATTCGTCGATCAGCGAGGAGTCGACGCCGCGGATCAGCTCGCCGAGGTCGTCGGTGATGTCTTCGATCTGCTCGGTCACCGCGGACATCGGCAGGCCGCTGCGCAGGGCGCGGTAGCAGTCGGTGAGGTAGCGCAGCACCACGCCCTCACTGCGTTGCAGCCCGAACTCGCTGATCAGGTCGGTGAAGGTCAAGTCCCGCTCGAGCATGTACCGCAGCACCGACTTCGGCGACGGCGGCATGCCGGCCAGCCACGGGTGGCCGCGGCGGTAGGTCTCGTAGGCGAAGCCGATCTCCTCGGCCAGCGGCTGCGGCCAGGTGATCTCCTCCAGCCGGGCCATCCGCTCCTCGTACTCGATGCCGTCGGCCTTCATCTCGGCCACCGCGGCGTCCCGGGCCACCTTCCGCTGGGCCATCAGGACCTGGCGGGGATCGTCGAGCGTCGATTCGAGGATCGAGACCACGTCCAGGGCGAACGTGGCGGACTCGCTGTCGAGCAGTTCGAACGCGGCCACCGCGAACGCGGAGAGGGGATTGGTGAGCGCGAAGTTCTCCGGCAGATCGATGGACAGCTCGACGCGCTTGCCGTCCGCGGCGGGGGCATCGAGCCGGGTGACGATCCCGGTCTCGACCAGGTCCCGGTACAGCGCGATGGTGTGCTTGATGTGCCGCAGCTGCCGCTTGCGCGGCTCGTGATTCTCCTCGAGCAGGTGCCGCAGGGCCGCGAAGCAGTCGCCCGGGCGTTCCAGGACCTCCATCAGCATGGCGGTGGTCATCCGGAAGTGCGAGCGCAGTTCCTCGTCGGGCGCGTCGACCAGCGTGAAGAAGGTCTGCTCGCCCCAGCCGACGAAGCCCTCCGGCGGCTTGCGCCGCACCAGCTTCCGGAGCTTCTTGGGGTCGTCACCGGCCTTGGCGACCAGGCGTGCGTTCTCCACGTCGTGCTCGGGCGCCTGGGCGACGACGTAGCCGATCGTGTCGTAACCCGCACGCCCGGCGCGCCCGGCGATCTGATGGAACTCCCGTGCGCGCAGCCGGCGTACTCGGTGGCCGTCGTACTTGGTGAGACCCGCGAACAGCACCGTCCGGATCGGCACATTGATACCCACGCCGAGGGTGTCGGTGCCGGCCACCACCTTGAGCAGACCGGCCTGCGCCAGCCGCTCGACGAGCCGCCGATAGCGGGGCAGCATCCCGGCGTGGTGGACGCCGATCCCCGAGCGCAGCAGTTTGGAGAGGGTCGAACCGAAGCCGGTGCGGAAGTCGAAGTCGCCGATCGCCTCGGCGATCGCGGCCTTCTCCTCCTTGGAGCAGATCTTGGCCGACAGCAGCGCCTGGGCGCGTTCCACGGCCGCGGCCTGGGTGAAATGCACCACGTACACCGGCGCCCGGCCGGAGGTGACCAGCTCTTCGATGGTCTCGTGGATCGGGGTCATCGCGTACCGGTACTCGAGCGGTACCGGCCGCTGGGCGCCGGAGACCTCGACCGTGGGCCGGCCGGTGCGGCGCGTCAGGTCGTCGGTGAAGAACGACACGTCGCCGAGCGTCGCCGACATCAGCAGGAACTGAGCGTGCGGCAGCTCGATGAGCGGCACCTGCCACGCCCAGCCGCGATCGGACTCGCCGTAGTAGTGGAACTCGTCGGCCACCAGCACCCCCACGTCGGAGCCGGGGCCGTCGCGCAGCGCGAGGTTGGCGACGATCTCGGCGGTCGCGCAGATGATCGGGGCGTCGCCGTTGACACTGGCATCCCCGGTGAGCAGGCCGACGTTCTCGGCGCCGAACTGCGCGCAGAGGTCGAAGAACTTCTCGCTGACCAGGGCCTTGATCGGCGCGGTGTAGTACGCCCGCTGTCCACGGCAGCGCGCGAAGTAGATCGCACCGGACGCGACCAGCGACTTCCCCGACCCGGTCGGGGTGGCCAGGATGACGTTGGCACCGGAGATCAACTCCAGCAGCGCCTCCTCCTGATGCGGATACAGCGAGATACCCCGCGACGCCCACCAGGCGAGGAAGTGCTCGAAAGCGTCGTCCTCGTTCCCAGTGGGCGTCAGCGGGGTCTGCGTGAGTTCCGGGGCGTCGGTCAGGGCGTGTCCTCGTCGGGACCGAATTCGCCGGCGTGCTCGGCCAGGAACTTCTCGAACTCGGCGCCGAGCTCGTCTCCGGACGGCAGGTCGCCGTCGGCGGACAGCAACTCGCGTTCGGCCTTGGCCTGCATGTACGCGTCGTACTGCTGCTCCAGGGCGGCGACGACGGTGCCGATCTCGGCATTGCCCGCGACCTCGGCATCGACCTGGCGGCGCACCTGGTCAGCGGCGTTCTCCAGCGCGGTGATCGGCAGCTTCAGGCCGGTCACCTGGCCCAGCGTGGTGAGCAGCGCGGCCGACGCGGCCGGGTAGTTGTTCTGCGCCAGATAGTGCGGCACGTGGGCGGACAGCCCCGCGGTGGGGTAACCGGCCTCGTCCATCCGGAGTTCGAGCAGCAGCGAGGCGCTGGCCGGCAGCTTCATCTCGCCGCCCCAGCGGGGCAGGTCGCCGAGGGCGTCGCCGTCGGTGCCGTGGGCGATCACGCCGGACGGCCGCGTGTGCGGCACCGCCATCGGGATCGAGTTGAGCCCGACCACCTTGCTCACGCCGAGGCGCTCGGCCAGGGCGAGGATCGCGGTGGTGAACTGCTCCCACCGCAGGTCCGGCTCGGAGCCGTCGAGCAGCAGGAACGGCACGCCGTTGTCGTCGACGACGGCGTGCATGGTGATCGACGGCATGTCGATGCCGTCGAAACGCTCGCCGGTGAAGGAGATCATCGGGCGGCGCGACCGGTAGTCGATCAATTCGTCGGTGTGGAACGTGGCCACGAGCTTGCTGTCGAGGGCCTCACGCAGGTGGGTCGCCGCGAGGGTGACCGCATGGCCGGCGTCGGCGTAGCCGTCGAGGGCGTGCACCAGCACAGGCCCGTCGCCGTGCGGTCCGGTGACGGCGGGACCGGGGAACTCGAGCTCGTACAGCCCGGGTGTCTCCTGGGGCTCGTTCATCGAGCGTCTCCCTTCATCTTTCGGTGTGCTTCAGTCTCCCGTATCCGGGGACTCTTGGCTAATAACGCCCCGCCCACGCGGGTCATTCCCGAGGGGACGTGACTGGTGGTGGCAGAGTGAACTTCTGTGAGAATCGTTCTTTCTGTGACCGCGGCGGTCGCCGTCGCCGTGCTGGCGGCGGGCTGTTCGGTATCCGGCACCCCGAAACCGGTCGCCGACCTGTCCCGCCAGGTGGTGCCCGCGGCCGAGTTCCCGTTACCGGGGGCGACGGCGGTGCCGCCGGCGCAGGTGCCCGGGATCGTGGCCGACATCACGCTGCGGCCGCTGCGGGGCGACGTCGATCCGGCCCGCTGCACACCCGCGGCCGTGGAGACCGGCAGCGCCGAGGTGGTGGTCGGGCCCGGTCCGCAGCCGGGCAGCACGCTCACCGAGATGGTGGTGCGCACCTCCGAATCGCTCAGTGCATTCGCTTCTGCCGCAAAGGAATGCGCGACGTTCACCGGGGGCGCGACCGGTCGTCAGGTGGTCACCACGGCGATCGTGTCCGGTCCCACGGCGCGCAGCGGGGCCGACCGGATCCAGATCGTGCGCACGCTCGCCTCGCCGGGAGCGCCGGAAAGCGTCACCACTCTCGACCAGTGGATCGCCCAGCGCGGCGACGTTCGGGTCGTGGTCCAGCTGAGGTACCTCGGCGCCGCCGACGCGGCCGCGCGGGCGACCACGGCGGAGTTCTTCGAGACCGCGGTGGCCCGGGCCTTCGGCGGTGGCTGACCGGCGCGGATGGTACGACGACGGCCGCCCCGCGGGAAGAGGGGACGGCCGCCGGCTGTGGATACACGACGTTGTCCACAGGTCGCGGGAAACACCCCTGTCGCCGCGGAGCCCGCCGGACGAGGCTCGGGGCATGACATCGCTACCGCTTCCCGCGTCCGACGGCCCGGCCGTGCTCATCGATCCCGACCGGCTGCTCGCCGCGATACCCGGGTTGCTCGGGTTCATCCCGGAGCGGTCACTCGTCCTCCTCGCGTTCGAGGAACCGGCGACGCTCATCGCGAGCATGCGGCAGGACCTCGGGTTCACCGACACCGGGCGCCCGGATACCGCGATGCGCGCGCAGCTGCGGGAACTGGGTGAGATCGTCGCCGGTTTCGGTGCGGCGGGCGTGGTGGCGGTGGTCGTCGACGACCGCTTCGACCGCGGCGATGCGGCCGCCGAACTGGTGCGTTACGGCGCGGTGTTCCGGGCGGTCGAGGGGCGCTTCGGCGAGGCCGGCGGGGTGTGCGCGGGGTTCGTGATCGGTGAGCTGTCGGTGGGGGCGGAGTGGTTCACCGCGTGGGAGCCCTACCGCCGCGCCGGCCGGCATCACCCGCCGGCACCGCTGCGCGGACCGATCGCCGCATCGGGGCGGCTCAGCGATCCGCTGCTGTCACCGGTGGCTCTGGAACGCGCGGTCTACGGCGGCCGGCCGGTGCTGTCCCGGCGGTCCGATCTGATCGCCCTGCTCGATCCCCGCCCGCACTGCGACGACCGGCGCTGCGTCCCGGTCGTGCCGGTGCTGCCGCCCGGACCGCCCGGCGCGGACGACGCGCAGCGGGTGCGACTGGTCCTGGAGGCCGTCGGCCGCGGCGCCGACGCATCGATGAGCTGCGGTCGGGTCAACCGCCTGGCGGAGGCACTCTGCTCGGTGCACACGCGCGACGTCCTGCTCGCGCTCGCCCTGACGGACCTGCGCGACCGGGCCGAACACCTGTGGCTCCGCCTGGCGCGCAGCCTGCGCGGGCGGCCCGGCGCGGCGGCCGCCACGCTGCTCGGCCACTCGCACTACCTGGCCGGTGAGGGGGCGTTCGCCTCGATCGCGATCGAGCGCGCGCTGGATCTCGACCCCGAGTACCACCTGGCGCAACTGCTCGATTCGGCGCTGATCCACGGCTTGCGGCCGGCGGGCCTGGGCGACGTGGTCGACTATTCCTTCGATCTCGCCGGCGCCCTGGGCCTGACGCTTCCGCCCCGGACCCGCCGTCCCGCCGGCTAAGACGTCAGACGCGTTCGACGAAGATCGCGTGCGCCATCTCCGAGGACAGCGTCAAGCCGTCGTGCCCGGGCGTGGAGATCACCACCGACCGCGGGTTGACGACGACGCTGACGCGCGCGTTCGGCACCACCCCGGCCTCGCGCAGCTCGGCGATCAGTTCGGGGTCGGCCTGGACGTGTTCGGCCATCCGGCGGATGATCACCGCGGACTCGCCGGCCGGCAATTCGACGAGCCGGTCGGCCTCCTTGATCGGGGACGGCACCCGCACACCGAGTTCTTCGAGACCGGGAATCGGATTGCCGTACGGGGAGGTGGTCGGGTTGTCGAGCACCTCGAGCAAACGCCGTTCGACGTTCTCGCTCATCACGTGTTCCCAGCGGCAGGCCTCGTCGTGCACCTCGTCCCAGGGGAGACCGATGATGTCGACCAGCAGTCGCTCGGCGAGGCGATGCTTGCGCATCACCTGCACGGCGAGAGCGCGGCCCTCGTCGGTCAGTTCGAGGTGCCGGTCGCCCGCCACCCGGACCAGTCCGTCGCGCTCCATGCGCGCCACCGTCTGGGACACGGTCGGTCCGCTCTGCTCCAGTCGCTCCGCGATGCGCGCGCGCAACGGAACGATCCCCTCTTCTTCGAGGTCGTAGATCGTGCGGAGGTACATCTCGGTGGTGTCGACAAGATCGTTCACGAGTGCCTCAGTCCTTTCGCCAGACATCAGGTTACCCGTATCGAGTGACAGGCGAGGCACTAGCGTTGGGGGTGTGATGTGGGAAATGGGGCAGCGGTGAACACAGCGGTCATCTGGAGCGAGGAGTTCCTCGATTACAAGTGGGCGTACACCCACCCGATGAGCCCGATCCGGCTCGCGCTGACGATGGACCTCGCGCGGGGTCTCGGGGTGCTCGACGGGGTGGACACCACCCCGCCGCTGCCGGTGGACGACGACATCCTGCGCACCGTGCACACGCAGGGCTACATCGACGCGGTCCGCGCGGTCGGCTCCGGGATGGCGTCGCTCAGTGGACCGATGCTGGAACGGCTGTTCGGCCTCGGCAGCGAGGACAACCCGGTGTTCGCCGGGATGCATGAGGCGGGATCGATGCTGGTCGGCGGCACCCTCGCGGCGGCGCAGGCGGTGCACTCCGGGGCCGTGCAGCGGGCGGTGAACATCGGCGGCGGCATGCACCATGCGATGCGCGGCCACGCGGCCGGCTTCTGCATCTACAACGACGCGGCCATCGCGATCGACTGGCTGCTGGCCCAGGGGTACGACCGCATCGCCTACGTCGACATCGACGCGCACCACGGTGACGGCGTGCAGGCGCAGTTCGAGCACGACCCGCGGGTGATGACGGTCTCGGTGCACCAGCATCCGGCGACCCTGTGGCCGGGCACCGGCTGGCCCACCGAGGTCGGCGACGGTGACGCCGCCGGAACCTCGGTGAACCTGGCACTGATGCCGGGCACGCAGGATCGCCTGTGGCTGCGGGCCTTCCACGCCGTGGTGCCGTCGGTGATCGCGGCCTTCCGGCCGCAGATCATCCTCACCCAGATCGGGGTGGACAGCCACCGCGCCGACCCGCTGACGGACCTGTCGCTGACCGTCGACGGCCAGGCGGCGGCGATGCGCGCCCTGCGCGACCTGGCCGACAAGTACTGCGAGGGCCGGTGGATCGCCGTCGGCGGCGGCGGCTACGGCGTGATCAACGTGGTGCCGCGCGCCTGGACGCACCTGCTCGCCACCGCGCTCGACCGCGACATCGATCCGGGAACCGCGATCGGCGCGGAATGGATGGAACGGGCGGTCGCGGCCTCGGCGGAGGTCCATCCCGACTACGCCCGGCCGCCGGTAGGCATGATGGGAGACAACGGCGACGTCGGCTTCGTCCCCTGGGACGGGGACACCGGCGCGTCGCCGCCGACCGGCATCAGCGATGCCGCTCAGCAACAGACCGACCGCGCGATCCTCGCCACCCGGCGCGCGGTGCTGCCCCTGCATGGACTCGATCCGGAGGACCCCCGTGACTGACCCCAGCCCCACCACCGATTCGGCCGGGAAGTACCCGCGGCACTGGGCCGCCGACGTGCTCGCCTCCGACGGCGGCGTGGTGCATCTGCGGCCGATCACCCCGCTCGACGCCGACGCGCTGGTGCGTTTCCACGAGGGACTGTCCGAGCGCACCCGGTACCTGCGCTACTTCGGCCCGACGCCGACGCTGCCGCCCCGCGAGGTGGTCCGGATGACCACCGTCGACTACCACGACCGGGTGGCGATCCTGGCCTGGCTGGGCGAGGAGATCATCGCGATGGGCCTCTACGAGGGCCTCGCCGAGGCCGGGAAGCCGCACTCGGCGGAGGTGGCCTTCGTCGTCGCCGACGAGCACCAGGGCCGCGGCCTGGGCCCGATCCTGCTCGAGCACCTGGCCGGGGCGGCCGCGGAGAACGGTTTCACCCGGTTCGAGGCCGAGGTGCTCTCCGAGAACCCCACCATGGTCGCGGTGTTCAAGGCCGCCGGCTATCAGATCAGCCGCGCCTTCGACGGCAGCACCGTGCACGTCGAATTCGAGATCGACCCGACCGACGCGCTGACCTCGGTGCGCAACGCCCGCGAACGCGCGTCGGAGGCGCGGAGCATCGCGAATCTGCTGCGCCCGCAGTCGGTGGCGGTGGTCGGTGCGTCGACCGATCCGAAGAAGGTGGGCAACGTGCTGCTCGCCAACGTGCTGGCCGCCGGCTTCACCGGCCCGGTGTACCCGGTGAACGGGCCGGGCCAGGCGCGGTCGGTGCGCGGCATCCGCGCCTACGAGCGGGTCAGCGACATCCCCGATCCGGTCGATCTCGCGGTGGTCGCGGTGCCCGCGGCCGGGATGACCGAGGTGCTCGACGACTGTCTCGCCAAGGGCGTCAAGACGCTGGTGGTGGTCTCGTCCGGGTTCGGTGAGCTGGGCGACGAGGGGCTGGCCTCCGAGCGGGCGCTGGTGAAGCAGGTACGGGCGCACGGGATGCGGCTGGTGGGACCGAACGCGCTGGGAGTGGTGAACAACGACGCGGAGATCGCGCTGAACGCCACTCTCGCACCGCGCATCCCCGGTCCCGGCCGGGTCGGCTTCTTCTGCCAGTCCGGCGCGCTCGGCATCGCCATTCTCGATACCGCCGCGCGGCGCCAGCTCGGACTGTCGACGTTCGTGTCGGCCGGCAACCGCGCCGACGTCTCCGGCAACGACGTCCTGCAGTACTGGGACACCGACGACGCCACCGACGTGATCCTGCTGTACCTGGAGAACTTCGGTAATCCGCGCAAGTTCGGCCGGATCGCGCGGCGCGTGACCCGGAAGAAGCCGGTGATCGCGATCAAGTCGGGCCGCGGGGCGATGACCCGCGTGGGGGAGCAGGGCGAACGCTACGGGGCCGTCGACGACCGGATCGCGCAGATGGTGCTGGCGCAGGCCGGTGTGCTGCAGGTCGACACGCTGGCCGATCTGTTCGACGCGGCCACCGTGCTCGCCTATCAGCCGCTGCCGGAGGGGCCGCGCACGGCGGTGATCGGCAATTCCTCGGTGATCGCCTCGCTGGCCGCGCACACCGCGCGCAACGCCGGGCTCGACGTGGTGTCCGTGGTCGATCTGGGCCCGGCGGTCAGCGAGCAGGAACTGTCCGCGGCGGTGGCCGGGGCCCTCGGCGACGACGGGGTGGACGCGATGATCGTCGTCTTCGTCCCGCCGGTCGCCGTCGACACCGCCGAATACTCCCGCGCGCTGATGGCCGCGACCGAGTCGACGGGGCACTGGAACAAGCCGATCGTCACCACGTTCCTGGCGGTCGAGGGCATTCCGGCGGGCCTGTCGGTGGCCGGCCCGCAGGGCGTGCCCATGCGGGGGTCCATTCCGTCGTATCCGACACCCGAACGGGCCGCCGGTGCGCTCGGGCTGAGCTGGCGCTACGCCCGCTGGCGGGCGCGGCCGGACGCCGTCGAGGTGGAGTTGAGCGGGGTGTCCGCCGAACACGCGCGCAGCTACGTGCGTGAGCTGCTGGGCGACGGACCGCGCGAACTCTCCACCATCGAGACCGCGACCGTGCTGGCCTGGTACGGGATCGACGTCGTGGAGTTCCGCGAGGCGAAGACCCTGCACGAGGCGTCGGCGGCGGCCCGCGAGCTCGGTTTCCCGGTGGCCGTCAAGGCGACCTCGCCGGAATGGGTGGGCCGGCTGGATCGGGAGGGCGCCCGGCTCGATCTCGGCGATGCGACCGCGGTGATCACCGCGTTCGCCGAACTGCAGGCGCTCACCGGCGAATCCACGTTGCAGGTCCAGCGGATGGCGCCGAAGGGTCTCGGCCTGGCGATCTCGGCGGTCGACACCCAGTCGTTCGGGCCGGTGATCTCGTTCGGGCTGTCCGGGCGGCTGTTCGAGACTCTCGGCGACCGCAGCTACCGCGCGGTGCCGTTGAGCATGGACGACGCCCACGACCTGCTCGCCGAGCCGCGCTCCGCGGAACTGCTCGCCGGCGACGCGGGACAGCGTCCGCCGTCGGACACCGAGGCGGTGATCGATCTCCTGCTGCGGGTGTCGGCACTGGTGGAGGACATTCCGGAGATCCGCGGCGTCGTGCTGGACCCGATCCTGTCGTCGGCCGACAGTGCCGCGGTGCTGGCGGCGCGCATGACGATCGGCCCGGTGCCGACCCTCGCCGACACGGGACCGGGGGGGGGGGGGGGGGGGGGGGGGGGGGGGGGGGGGGGGGGGGGGGGGGGGGGGGGGGGGGGGGGGGGGGGGGGGGGGGGGGGGGGGGGGGGGGGGGGGGGGGGGGGGGGGGGGGGGGGGGGGGGG